>DASYJR010000058.1:0-18510 GCA_035996305.1 Amnibacterium sp.
AAGGTGGCGCGGATGGGGATGTTGAACGCCCTCTCCCAGACGACCCTCAAGCTCCTCTGCCCCGGCGTCCCCGACGTGTACCAGGGGCAGGAGATGTGGGACTTCAGCCTGGTGGACCCGGACAACCGCCGCCCGGTGGACTACGCACGTCGGCGGACGCTGCTGGCGCAGATCGACGCGGGGGGGCTGCCCGACATCGACGAGACGGGCGCCGCGAAGCTGCTCGTCGTCGTGCAGGCGCTCCGGCTGCGCCGCGACCGGCCCGAGCTGTTCACCGGCTACACGCCGCTGACCGCCACCGGTCCCGCCGCCGGCCACGTCGTCGCGTTCGACCGCGGCGGTGCCGTCGCCGTGGCCACGCGCCTGCCCGTCCGGCTCGCCGAGTCCGGCTGGTGGCGCGACACCGCGCTGGACGTGGGATCCGCGCCGGTGCGCGACGTGCTCACCGGACGCGACTTCCCAGGCGGCTCCCTGCCGCTGGCCGACCTGCTCGCGCAGTATCCCGTCGCACTGCTCGTCGCCGAAGGGGGGAAGCCGTGACGATCCGCCATCCACTGGCCGTCTGGGCGCCGAAGCCGGACCGCGTCCGCGTGCGGGTCGTGCCCGGCCCGGACGGGGCTGCGGGCCCCGGTGGCGACCACGACCTGGTCCGCGGGGAGGACGGATGGTGGGCCCCCGCCGAGGGCGACCTCGCCGACGTCCCGGCGGATGCGGAGTACGGCTACCTGCTCGGGGACGACGAGCGGCTGCTGCCCGACCCGCGCTCGCGGCGGCAGCCGCGCGGCGTGCACGCGGCGTCGCAGCGGTTCGATCCGTCCGCGCACCGCTGGCAGGACGACGCCTGGACCGGGCGGCCGCTCGCCGGGGGCGTGATCTACGAGCTGCACATCGGCACGTTCACACCGGAGGGGACCCTCGACTCCGCGATCGAGCGGCTCGACCACCTCGTCGAGCTCGGCATCGACTTCGTCGAGCTGCTCCCCGTCAACGCCTTCAACGGCACGCACAACTGGGGCTACGACGGCGTGCTCTGGTACGCCGTGCAGGAGACCTACGGCGGCCCGGCCGCGTACCAGCGGTTCGTCGACGCCTGCCACCAGCGCGGCCTCGCCGTCATCCAGGACGTCGTCTACAACCATCTCGGCGCCTCCGGCAACTACCTGCCGCAGTACGGTCCCTACCTCGCCGATGCCGGCGGCAACACCTGGGGCGCGTCGGTCAACCTCGACGGCCCCGAGTCGGACGAGGTGCGGCGCTACATCATCGAGAACGCCCTGATGTGGCTGCGCGACCACCACGTCGACGGGCTGCGCCTCGACGCGGTACACGCGCTCGTCGACCACCGCGCGAAGCACCTGCTCGAGCAGCTGGCGGAGGAGGTGGCGGTGCTGTCCGCGCACGTGCGGCGCCCGCTCACGCTCATCGCGGAGTCGGACATGAACGACGCGCGCCTCATCACGTCGCGCGAGGCGCACGGCTACGGCCTCGACGCGCAGTGGAGCGACGACTTCCACCACGCGCTGCACGTCGCCCTCACCGGGGAGACCACCGGGTACTACGGGGACTTCGAGGGCCTCGGCGTGCTCGCCCGCGTGCTCGAGCACGGCTTCTTCCACGACGGCACCCACTCGAGCTTCCGGGAGCGCCACCACGGCAGGCCCATCGACCGGCTCACCCTGCCGACGGGCCGCCTCGTGACGTTCGCGCAGGACCACGACCAGATCGGCAACCGGGCCACCGGGGACCGGCTCTCGGCCACGCTCTCCCCCGCGCGGCTGGCGGTCGGCGCCGTCCTGAACCTCACGACGCCGTTCACGCCGATGCTCTTCATGGGTGAGGAGTGGGGCGCGTCGACGCCGTGGCAGTTCTTCACCTCGCATCCGGAGCCGGATCTCGGCCGCGCGACCGCCGAGGGACGCATCGCGGAGTTCGCGAAGATGGGCTGGGACCCGGCCGTCGTGCCGGATCCGCAGGAGCCCGAGACGTTCAGCCGGTCGAAGCTCGACTGGTCCGAGCGCCGGTCGGGTGCGCACGCGGCACTGCTCGACCTCCACCGGCGCCTCATCGACCTGCGCCGCCGGCTGCCGGAGCTCACGGATCCACGCTTCCCGACGATCGAGGCGACGGCGGACGATGCGGCCGGCACCATCGTGCTGCGACGCGGCGGGGTGACCGTCGCGGCGAACCTCGGCAGCGCCGAGGCGCGGGTGCGCGCGGCCGGGTCGCTCGTGCTCACCACCGCCGCGGGCGTCGCGCTCGACGCCGGCACGCTGGTGCTGCCACCGGAGTCGGCCGCCATCGCCGTCGCCCTCTGACCCCCTCCACGAGCACGTCCTGTGGTGCTCGTCCGCGGTGCTCCGCGAGTCAGCGGTCGAGGGTGGCGAAGACGACCAGGTTGGCGGCGTAGACGCCGTGCGCCTCGTCGAACGGCTGGCTGCAGGTGATGAGCCGGAGCTCCGGATCCGGGGTCGGTCCGTAGACCGCCGGCGTCGGGAACAGCGCCTTCTGCACGACGCGGGCCGCGGTGACCGTGAACCGCAGGGTGCGGTGGTCGGACATCCGCACCTCGATGCGGTCGCCCGGCCGGAGCAGGCGCAGGTCCACGAAGACCGCCGCGCGCTTCGTGGTGTCGAGGTGCCCGGCGATCACCGCGGCGCCCGTGTCGCCCGGGACGACGCCCTTGGCGTACCAGCCCGCGTCCGGCCACCGCGTCGGTGGCTGCAGCACGCCCTTCGCGTCGCGGGCGAGGGTCTCGAGCGGGGCGTCCACCCTGATCCTCGGGATGAGCACCCGCGTCGGCACCGCCGCGGACCGCGTCACCGGCGCGGCCGTCTGCGGATCCTGGAGGCCGGCCGCCGCGCCGCGCGCGACGTGCTCGGCCGCGAGCGCGAGCGCCGTCGACCGGGCGGCCGCCGCCCGATCCGCCGCCCCCGCCTGGACCGCGGTGGCGGTCGCGCCGACGGCGGCCCCCACGTCGGCGAGCACCGCCACCGTGATCAGGGCGGCGATGACGCGACGCCGGGGCGGCCCGCTCCGTGCGGTCATCGGCTCGGGAGGTCCGCCGTCCTCCTGCGGGCGAGCAGCGCACCGGTGCCGAGGGCGCCGACGGCGGCCAGCGCGGCGAGGCCGGCCGCGATCGGGGCGAACCCGACCGCCCCGGCGACTCCGCCGGCGCCGGTGTCGATCGAGCCGGTGGGCATGACCGCCGCCGCCGAGCTGTCCAGCACGGTGCTGACGGTCAACCCGCCCGACGACGTGTCGAGCACGAACAACGTGTGCACGCTGCCGGCGGGCAGCGACACGGTCGCCTTCGCGATCGTCGATCCCGCGGTCATCGTGACGGGCACGCTGCCGGCCGGGACGTCCGCATAGGCGCTCGTGGTCGCGAACCCCGCCGAGGAGGCGACCGTCGTGGATGCGGCCTTCACGGTGACGAGCGAGTGCGTCGTCGACGCCTGCAGGACGCGGACCCGTGCGGTGCCGGCCGCGGGCGAGCCGAGGTCGTCGCTGTAGACGTGGGTCTGGAGGGCCTTGTTCAGGCCGACGGCGGCGACCGTCTCCGCCTTGCCCTGGGCGACGCTGACCGACGCCTTGACGACCGGGGTGGTGCCGGAGGGAGCACCGGCGGGCACCATCGCGATCGCGTAGGTGCCGACGGGCAGCTTGATGTACTGGGACACCGCGCCGTAGCCGACGCTCGAGAGCTTGTAGAGCACCGTGGTGCCGGAGAGGCTCGACAGGGTCACGTCCACCTGCTTGGTGTCGGGCGACAGGTGCGCCACACGCACCCAGCCGGTCGCGCTCGCCGCCGAGGCGGGGGCGACGGGGAGCAGGGCGACGAGCGCGGCGCCGAGCAGCGCCGCGAGTGCGGCGAACGGTCGTGACGGCTTTCCCACGAGAACTCCTTCTACGTCAGGACGAGGGGACGAAGGTCGGATCGGGGGCGAAGGTCGCGAGCACACCCGCGTCGGTCGCATCGATGGTCGACGTCGCGTACCGGCCTCGCAGCGCCGAGAGATACCGGAGAACGGTACCCGTCGCATCGGCGTCGTGGGGCACGGGATGTCCGTCGATCGCGCTGATCAGCACCTGGCGCCGGACGTCGCCGGTGTCCCCCTTCACGGCGGGGAAGCCGCCGATGGTGAGCCGGTGCACGGCGAGCAGCTGGCCGAGCACGATCGACACGCGGCTGTCGACGTCGCCGCCCTGCAGCAGGGCGCGATCCGTCCCGTCGACGGTCAGTCGGGGGTTGGTGGCGAGCTGCGGGCCGGTCTGCCGCCGGGCGGCGGCGGCGCGCTGCTCGGCGGCCGTCGGCGGCGTGCTCGACGGCGTGGGCGTGTCCGTCGGGGTGCGGCGCACGGCACGGACCTCGACCGCGTCGGCCCCGCTGCCGAACCGGGCGACCGCGAGAGACCGCGCCAGCGTGTCGGCGGCGGCGCCGGTGGAGGCGCCGAGGGCGTCACCGGTCGTCACGAGGTAGTCGGCGCTGGACCACGGCAGCGAACTGGGCGCCGGTGCGTGGTCCGCAGGCGCGTACCAGCCGACGGCGGCGTGGGCGCCGTGCGCCAGGTCGGGCCACACCCCGAGGTCCACCAGCACCACCTGCTTCGGCGGCACCGACGTGTCGACCCACCGCTCCGCTCGGGTGAGCGGCTGGCGGGCACCGGACTCCAACGCCGGAAGCGAGGTGACCCAGGCCGTGGCAGCCACCACGAGGAGCGCGACGATCGCCATGAGCCAGCCGGAGCCGACCGCGCTCGTGAGGAAGTGAGGACGGCCGAGGGCCACGACGGCGCGGTCGATCACGACGGCGGTCGCGAGCGCGAGGACCGGCAGCAGCAGCAGCACGGGAGCGACCGGGTCGGCCCCGTCCGGCCAGAAGGCGAGCAGCACGACCAGCGCGGCGACCGACGCGACGGGCACGAACCGCCCGGACCGCGCCGCGAGGATCACCGCGACGACCCCGATCAGGAGCGACAGCGGATCCGTGCGCAGCCACGCCACCGCGCTCGCCGCCCCCGCGGCGGGGAAGGGCGCCTGCGCCGCGGCCGCGGCGCCGATCGCATCCGCGGCGCGGGCTGCGGCGCCGGGTGCCGGCGCGGCGAGCGCGGCGGCCACGACGACCCCGCCGACGACGACCACCGCGAAGGCGGCGGCCGCGGCGATCGCGGGGCGCGCGGCCCAGCGGGGCGAGGCGCCGACCGCTCGCAGAGTGCGGGGGGCCCGGACGGCCGGGCCGACGAGCGTCCAGGCGAGGGCGGGGACGAGGACCACGACGACCGGATCGGAGAGCACGGCCGCGCCCGCGGTCGCCCCGATCGCCGCGGCGGCGAGCGGTCCGTGGCGGCCGAGCACGAGCAGCGCTGCGACGAGCAGCCAGACGAGCGCGACGGCGACGGGTGCGACGACGGTGTCGACGGCGATCGCGATCGGTGCGACCCCGAACGCCGCGGTCGAGGCACCGGCCGCGAGGCCGCTCGCGCCGGCCCGGCGCAGCACGAACCAGATCAGGATCACGCGGGCGAGCGTGAGCAGCAGCATCGCGCCGTGCGCCGCGGCGAGCACCGACTGGGCGGTGCCGCCCAGCAGGGCGCGGTCGAGCACGCCGAGCTGCAGCCAGCCGATCACGGGCGTGGTGAACCACTGGCGGTAGCCGACGAGCGCTCCGGGGACGGTCGTGGCCCAGGCCCCGGCGAGCGCGAACCGCGCGCCGCCGGTGGGCACCTGCTGCGACTCGGGACTCAGCGACTGCACGACGACCACGGCGACGAGCGCCGGCAGGAGCGAGACGAGCGGTGTGCCGCTGCGCATGGTCCACGCGACCCAGTCGGGCAGCCCGAAGGAGCGGGAGGTGCGATGCCGTGACGACTCCCGACGCCGGCCGCGCACCACGGGCGGGTCGGCGTGGGCGAGGGCGGTCACGACGTGGCCGGGGCGCGACCGGGACGGGACGGCACCCCGCGTGCTGGCACGGGCGCACGCCGCGGCCTGCGCGAGCCCCCTCCCCCCGCCATGCTGACAGTGTGCTGACCGCCGCTGGGAACCACCGGTCAGCCCTCGGTGTCGACGAGGCGTTCGCGGTCGCGCGCCCGCCCACCGAGCAGCGCGGCGGGCCGCACGGCGCCCGCGCCGAAGCGGGCGACCGCCCGGTCCGCGGCCGACTCGGCACCCCGCCACTGCTCGTCGTCGGACCACAGGCCGAGCAGCTCGTCCTCCGCCCGCACGAGCTGCTCCCCGCGGGTGCCGAGCAGCCGGACCGCCCGGCCGCGGAGCCGCTCCGCCGTGAGCAGCGCGGTGGTCTCCTCGTGGATGCGTCGCGTGACGTCGGTGGGTTCGGGAAGGGTGTGGGAGCGGCTCACCGTCGTGAAGTCGGCGAAGCGCAGCTTGAGCGAGATCGTGCGGGCGCGGTAGCCGGCCGCACGCAGCCGCACCGCGACGCGGCCCGCCTGCTCGAGCAGCTCCCGGCGCAGCTGCTCCTCATCGCGGATGTCTTCGGAGAACGTGTTCTCGTGGCCGATGCTCTTCTCCACGTGATGCGTGGCGACGTGCCGGGGATCGCGGGCCCACGCGAGGTCGTGCAGCTTCGGGCCGGCCGTCGGGCCGAGCCAGGTGGTGAGCACGGCGGGCGGCGTCGCGGCGAGATCGCCGACCGTGCGGATGCCACGGCGGTGCAGCGAGTCGCGGGTGGCCGGGCCGACGCCCCAGAGGGCATCGATGGGCAGCGGATGGAGGAAGTCGAGCGCGAGCTCGGGCGGCACGACGAGCAACCCGTCGGGCTTCGAGCGCGTGGAGGCGAGCTTCGCGATGAACTTCGAGGCGCCCGCCCCGACCGAGCACGTGAGCCCGGTCTCGCGGTGCACCCGGTGCCGGATCTCGGCCGCGATCACGGCCGGCGGCCCGAACAGCCGTACCGCGCCCGCGACGTCGAGGAAGGCCTCGTCGATCGAGAGCGGCTCGACGACGGGGGTGATCGACCGGAAGATGGCCATGACCGCGGCGGAGGCCTCGCGGTACTTCTGGTAGTGGGGCCGCAGCACGACGGCCTGCGGGCAGAGCCGCAGCGCGCGGCCGACCGGCATCGCCGAGCGCACGCCGAAGCGCCGGGCGGCGTAGTTCGCGGACGAGACCACGCCGCGGCCGCCGTCGTGCCCGATGATCACCGGTCGGTGCACGAGCTCGGGATGCTCGAGCAGCTCGACGCTCGCGAAGAAGGCGTCCATGTCGACGTGCAGCACCGTGGCGCGGGAGCTGTCGACGTCGGGGGCGGACACCTGCCGGAGCCCTTGGCCGCCCTTCACCGTCACGCTCCCATCCTGCCGCCCCGGACCGACATGGGGCCCGTCAGAGGCGCTTGATCATCTCCAGCTCGAGGGACGGCGGATCGAGCGGGTACGGGCTGGTGCGGCCGGTGAGCACGAAGCCGCGACGCTCGTAGGCGACCCGCGCGCGGACGTTCAGCTCGTTCACCTCGAGGCGCAGCACGCCCGCGTGCCCGCGTGCCCAGGTCTCGACCGCGTCGAGGAGCGCGTCGGTGACGCCGACGCGACGCCCCCGGAACCCGGGCGCGACGTACACGCCCACCAGCGTGGGTCCTCCGACGCCCGGGATGCCCGCCATCGTGCCGACCCAGCGCCCGTCGTCGGTGACCGCCACCACGCTGATCCCCCCGTCCGTGCGAGGCCGTGCCCGACGGCGCCAGTACGCCTCGTCGTGCGTCCGCGCGGTCTCGAGCGTCTCGAGGTAGGCGATCGGGGTGTCGGCGAGCATCTCGAGCCGGAGGTCGCGCAGCTCCCGCCAGTCCTCCTCGTCGGGCGAGCGGACGGTGAATCCGGGCGTCACCCCTGCACCGGCTTCGCGAGCACGTCCACGACGGCGCCGAAGAGCGCGGGAACGGCCCGGGCGAGGGGCACGACGGAGGCCCGTGCCGGTGACGTGGCGAGCCGCAGCACGCCCTCGGTGACGAGGCGATGTGCCCTCGTCGTGCGGCTCCAGCCGCGGTCGTAGGCGGCGAGGTCGTCCGCGACGAGGGCGGCGACGACCTGCTCGGCGCCGGCCAGGCCGACCGCGAGCCCTTCCCCGGTGAGCGCGTCGATGTAGCCGGCGGCGTCGCCGACCAGCGCGACGCGGCCGGCGACCCGGCGGGTCGTGCTCTGGCGGAACGGGCCCGCTCCGCGGACGGCGTCGGCGGCGGGGGCGTCCCGGATCCGGTCCCCCAGCTCGGGAACGGCGGCGACCGCCGCCTCCAGGTCGAGGCCTCGGCCGCCCAGGACCGCGACGCTCACGAGGTCGCTGCGGACCGGCGTGACGTACAGCTCGAACGCCTCCCGCCAGTGCACCTCCACGAGGTCCGTCCACGGCGCGACCACGAAGTGCCGGCGCAGCCCGAAGCGGTGCAGGCCGACGGCGGGCCGTTCCAGCCCGACGGCACGGCGGAGGGTGGAGTGGAGGCCGTCGGCGCCGATCGCGTACCGGACCCGCAGGCCGTCGATCACGACACCGTCGGCGTCCTGCTCGACCGCCTCGACGCGCGCCCGGCGCACCTCGACGCCGAGCGCGGAGGCCCGTTCGGCGAGCGCCCGGTGCAGGGCGATCCGCTCGACCCCGCGGCCGGGCGCACCCGCGAACCGGTGCTCGACGGACCGGCGCGCATCCGCGTACCGGAACCCCCGCAGCGGGACGCCGGCCGGATCGACGCCGAGCCTGGCGAGCACGGCGAGCGCGCCGGGCATCAGCCCCTCGCCGCAGGCCTTGTCGAGCGGGCCGGTGCGCGCCTCGAGCACGACGGGGTGGAGGCCCGCGAGGCGGGCGGCGATCGCCGTGGCGAGCCCGACGGGGCCCCCGCCGACCACGGCGACGTCCGCGCTCACCCCGGCACCTCGGCGAGCGCCCGCGAGATCGCCGCCTCCTCCGCGGGGATCCGGAACCGCAGCAGCAGCACCGCGTTCAGCACGGTGAAGACGACTGCGGTGACCCACCCGGTGAACACGAGCGGCAGGGCGATCCCTTCCACCGCGACGACGACGTAGTTCGGATGCGGCAGGAACCGGTACGGCCCGCGGCGGACGAGCGGCAGGCCGGGCACGACGACGATCCGGGTGTTCCAGCGGGGACCCAGGCTGAGGATGCACCAGTACCGCAGCGCCTGCGCCGTGAGCACCACTCCCACGGCGGGGATGCAGAGCGCGGGCAGGAACGGGCGGGGCCCGAGCAGCGGTTCGAGCACGCACCCCGCGCCGAGGCCGGCCTGCAGCGCCACCATCGCCGGGAAGTGCCCGCGCCCCTCCTCGCGGCCACCGCGGGCGAGGGCCCAGCGCACGTTGCGGGCGGAGACGACGAGCTCCAGCACGCGCTCCCCGGCGGTGCCGGCCAGCAGCGCCAGGTACCAGCCGTAGGCGATCCACCAGTCGGCGGTGAACGGCGTCACGTCCGCTGCCGATCAGGCCGCGGTGGGCAGCGGGAGGACGGCCGCGTCGGCCCACTGCAGCAGCACGAACTCGGCGCTGATGCCCGGCCCGAGGGCGAAGAGCAGGCCCCACTCGTCGCGCCCGTGGGGCGCGGCGAGCTCGCTCGCCAGCACGTGCAGCACGCTGGACGAGGAGAGGTTGCCGACCTTCGCCATCGACTCCCAGCTGCGCGCGAGGGCGCCGTCCGGCAGGTCGAGGCCGCGCTGGAAGGCGTCGAGCACCTTCGGGCCGCCGGGGTGGGCGATCCAGGCGCCGACGTCGTCGACCGACAGGCCGTGGGCGCCGAGGAACGCTCGGGCGTCGCCCGGGAAGTTGGCGTCGATCACGTCGACGACGCCCGCGGAGAGGATCACCCGGAACCCGGTCTCGCTCGGCCGGAACCCGATCGTGCTCACACTGCCTGGGTAGAGGCGGCTGCGCGTGTCGACCACGCGGGGGCCGCGGGTGCCGTGCCGATCGGCCCAGCCGTCGCCGACCAGGACGACGGCCGCGGCGCCGTCGCCGAACAGGCCGCTCGCGACGATGTTGTCCATCGAGTCGTCGTCGCGCTGCACCGTGAGCGAGCAGAGCTCCACGGACAGCAGCACGGCGACCTCGTCCGGATGCCCGAGCAGGTAGTCGTGCACGCGGGCGATGCCGGCGGCCCCGGCGACGCAGCCGAGGCCGAACATCGGCATCCGCTTCACGTCGTCGCGGAGCCCGAGCAGCGGCACGAGGAGCGCGTCGACCGACGGCGCGGAGATGCCCGTGACGGAGGTGAAGACGATGAAGTCGACCTCGTCGGGCGCGACGCCGGCCGCGTCGAGGGCCTCCTGCATCGAGGCGGCGGCGAGGCGGGTCGCCTCCCCCACGAAGCGGTCGTTCGTCTGGCCGAAGGTGAGCGCGGTGCGGTACTGCTCGAGCGGCAGCACGAGGTGCCGGGTGTCGACGTGGGCGGAGGAGTGGATCCGCCGCATCACGGCCTGCTTGCGCGGGTCCTGCGTGACCATCGGCGCGAGCAGGTCGGTGATCGCGTCCTGCGGATAGGCGTGGTCCGGCAGGGCCGTCGCGATGGCGGCGATCCGCGTCATTTCGTGGAGGCTACACGCCGCAGCCGGGCGCGACGCGCGGATGCTCGAGCGGCGCGACCGGCTCGCGGGCGGGTCCCGCCCCAACGGGCACGGTCAGTCGACGAGGGCGGCGTCGAGCGTGATCGTCGTTCCGGTGAGCGCCTTGCTGACCGGGCACGTGTCCTTCGCGTCCTGCGCAGCCCTCGCGAACCCGTCCGCGTCGAGGCCCTCGACCTCCCCGCGCACCGTGAGCCGGATGCCGGAGATCCGGAGGCCCTTCGTGTCCGGGCTCAGGGTGACGTCCGCCGTCACCTCGAGCGAGTGCGGCGTGCCGCCGGCCTCCGCGATCACCGCGGAGAGCTGCATGGCGTAGCACGAGGAGTGGGCGGCCGCGATGAGCTCCTCGGGGCTGGTGATGCCCTCGGCGTCGTCGGCGGTGCGGCGGGGGAACGACACCGGGTAGGTGCCGACGCCGGAGCTCGAGAGCTCGACCTGGCCGCTGCCGTCCATGAGGCCGCCGTCCCAGGCGGTGCGTGCGGTGCGAGTGGCCATGTGGGGTTCCTTCCGTCGTCGGCCGCGCGATGGGCCGGGGTCCACTATCCCGCCGTGCTGCTGACCGTCCGCCCGGCCTCGAGCCGAGCCAGCCGCTGCCGCGCCTGCCCGACGGCCGCGGCGGGCCCGAGCAGCGCCGCCGTGGAGGCGAGCATCGCCGTGGTGGCGGCGATCCCTGCGGCGCTCGCCGGGCGGAGGCCGAGCATGCGGCGCGCTCGGGGCGGCAACGCGGTGACCGCCCCGGAGAAGAGCAGGGGGTAGCCGGGGCGCAGCACCGCCGGCAGCGGCGGCCGGCGGATGAACCGCACCGCGTCGCGCACGCGGCCGTCGACCCGCAGCACGCCGCTCGCCCAGACCGCGTCGAGCCGCTCGTCGAGCTCGGCGACGGACCGCGGCGGGTCGGGCACGCCCATCAGCTCGCCGGCGATCGCCCAGTCGCGCACGTAGGCGTCGGGGCCGCCGGGGATCGGGTTCGGGGAGAAGAGCAGGTGCGTGCGGAGGAACGAGTCCGCGAACGCGAGGTGCACCCAGGAGAGCAGGCCGGGGTCGCCCGCGGCGTACGGCACCGGTCGCCCGTCGGCATCCTCGTAGGTGCCGCGCACGCGCTCGTGGATCCGCGAGACGGACGCGCTCGCGGTGCGGGCCTGCTCGGTGCTGCCGAAGGTCACCGTCGTGATCCAGCGGATCGTGCCGTCGAGTCGCCCGAAGGGGTCCTCGCGGTAGCGGGACCAGTCATGCACGCCGGCCATCGCGCCCGGATGCAGCGCCTGCATCAGCAGGGCCCGCGGACCGGCGACGAGGGTGGCGATGTCGCGGTGCACCGTCCAGACGGCGCCGTCGGGCTCGAAGTACCCGTCGTCCTCGCCGTCGGCGAGCGCCCGGGTCCACTGCGGCACGCCCGCCGGCTGCCCGGACAGCACCTCGAGCATCTTCGAGCGCAGGAGGCGGGCCGGGGTCACGGCAAGCATTCTGCGGGGCGCGGAGGACCGCCGGCGCTCGGCGGCGGTCGATCTCAGCGGTCTTCGAGCGGACGGGAGCGCCGCGGGGGCCGCTCGGCGGACCCGCGGCCGGCGCACAGAGGGGACTCACCCGACGGCCCGGGACGGCTCCTACCGTGGGCCGCGATCGACCGGAGGGATCAGCATGACGAGGTTCGGGTACACGCTCATGACGGAGCAGAGCGGCGTGAAGGAGATCGTCTCCTACGGCATCCGCGCCGAGGAGGTCGGGTTCGACTTCGAGGTCTCGAGCGATCACTACTCGCCGTGGCTCACGGAGCAGGGGCACGCGGGGTACGCCTGGACGATGCTCGGCGCCGTGGCGCACGCGACGAGCCGCGTGGAGCTCGCCACCTACGTGACCTGCCCGACGATCCGCTACCACCCGGCCGTCGTCGCGCAGAAGGCGGCGACCATGCAGGTGCTCTCGGACGGGCGCTTCCTGCTCGGCATGGGTTCGGGCGAGAACCTCAACGAGCACGTCGTCGGTCAGGGGTGGCCGCCGGTGCAGCAGCGCCAGGACATGCTCGAGGAGGCCGTGCACATCATCCGCGCCCTGCACAGCGGCGAGCTGATCACCTGGGGGGGCGAGTACTTCCGGGTCGACTCGGCGCGGGTGTGGGAGGCACCCGACGGCGGCGTGCCGATCGGCCTCGCGGTGTCGGGCGGGTCGTCCGTTGCGCGGTTCGCCCCGCTCGCCGACCACCTCATCGCGACGGAGCCGAAGCCCGAGCTGATCCGGGGCTGGGACGAGGCGCGGGATCCGGATGCGGCCCCGTCCCGCAAGATCGGGCAGGTGCCGATCTGCTGGGCCCCTGACGCGCAGCAGGGCCTGGATCTCGCGCACGAGCAGTTCCGCTGGTTCGCCGGCGGCTGGGGCGTGAACGCCGACCTGCCGACACCGCACGGGTTCGCCGCGGCCAGCGCCTACGTGCGCCCGGAGGACGTGGCCCGGACGATCAGGTGCGGCCCCGACCTGGACGAGCTGGTCGAGGGTGTCCGGCCGATGTGGGAGGCGGGCTTCACCGACATCGCGCTGGTGCAGGTGGGCGACGTGCTGCAGCAGCGGTTCCTCGACGAGGCCGCCGGGCCCCTGCTCGAGAAGCTCCGCGCGGCGGCCCCGAAGGGCTGACCCACACGCACCCTTGCCACTTTCCGCCCTTCTGGCACCGCTTTGAGGGCGGAAAGTGGCAAGTGTGCGGTTCGGTGGTCCCCGAGGATCGCCGTCCATTCGACGAGCCCGCTACTGCCCCCGGCCCGTCTTCTGCTGCAGCCGGTCGATGTGCTCCGAGGCCTCGGCCTTCGTGATGTCGGCCGGGATCTCCTCGCCCGCCTCACGGGCGAGGGTGTCCAGGTAGCTCTTCTGCGCGCCGGTGGCCGGCTCGTCGCCGGTCACCCAGTCGCTCGGGTCCTTCTCGGTGCTCGATCCCTGCGGGCCGCCGAGCATCTCCGTCTCGTCATCGCTCATCTGTTCGAGCGTACGGAGGACCCATGAGCATCCGCCGGGCGATTCAGCCGCGGTACAGCGGACTCGCGTCGAGCTCCGAGAGCAGCTGCGCCACGTCGTCGTAGACCGCGATCGCGCCGGCGTCCCGCAGCTCCCCCGGGCCGATTCCGCCCGTCCGCACCCCGATCGCCGCGACGCCCGCCTTCTTCGCGGCCTGCATGTCCCAGGCGGCGTCCCCCACCATGAGCGCCTGCTTCGGCCCGACTCCGGCCTTCTTCAGCGCCGTCCGCACCACGTCCGGCGCGGGCTTGGCCGTCGAGACGTCCTCGGAGGTCGTGGAGGCCGCGATCGCGTCGTCCACCGCGAGCACCTTCTGCAGCACCTCGAACTCCTCCTCGGGCGCGGAGGTCGCGAGCACCACCTGCACGCCGCGCCCGGCGAGCTCGCGCAGCAGCTCCTGCGCCTGCTCGAACGGGCGGAGCCGCTCCGCGTACCGCCGGTAGTGCGTCGAGTGCCGCTCCTTCGCCTCGTCTCCGAGCCGGTCGAGGTCGTCGCCGAGCAGGACCTCCATCAGCTTCGCCGAGTCCATGCCGATGGCGCGATGGATCCGCCACGCCGGCACCGGATGCCCGACCTCCTCCAGCGCGCGGGCCCAGGCGTCCAGGTGCAGGTAGTTCGAGTCGACGAGGGTGCCGTCGATGTCGAGGAGGACGGCGGCGTAGCGGGGCTCCGGCATGGGCGCATGCAAGCAGAGGCACCTGCACGGCGCCCCGGACGAGGATGGGGAGATGCCCGTCCGCCTGCTCGTCGTCGCCGACACGCACCTGCCGACCCGGGCGAAGGCGCTGCCGCCGGAGGTGCTCGCCGAGCTCGACGCCTGCGACGGGGTCGTGCACGCCGGCGACTGGGTGGACGAGGCGACGCTCGACCTGCTCGAGGCGCGCGCGCCGTTCGTGCTCGGCTGCGCCGGCAACAACGACGGACCCGAGCTGCACCGGCGGCTGCCCGAGGTCGCCCGCCGCGAGATCGAGGGCGTGCGCCTCGCCGTGGTGCACGAGACGGGGGCCGCGGCCGGGAGGGGGCTGCGGATGGACGACCGCTTCCCCGATCTCGACGTGCTCGTCTTCGGCCACAGCCACATCCCGTGGGACTCGACGACGCCCGAAGGCCTGCGGCTGCTGAATCCCGGCTCCCCCACCGACCGCCGCCGGCAGCCGCACCGCACCTACGGCGTGCTCGAGCTCGACGGGGGCCGCGTCGACTGGACGCTCCACCGCCTCCCGACCTGACGCGCGCCCCTCCCCTGCGCGAACGAGGGAGCTCCGGTGCACCATCACCCCGGATCCTCATGACTTCGTCCGGCGGACGCGGATTCTCCGTCGTTCTCGCCGTGCGGACCGCGCGGCGCCCCGTCAGCGGCCACCGCGCGGCGGCGCGGGGTCAGGCGGTGACGAAGTCGATCAGCTGCTCCACCTTCGCGAGCAGCGCCGGCTCGAGGTGCCCGTAGTGGTCGACGCGGCCGAGGATCCGCTTCCACGCCGCCGCGATGTCGGCCTGATCGCCGTGCGGCCACCGGAGCGCCTGGCAGATGCCGTGCTTCCACTCGATGCCGCGCGGGATCACCGGCCACGCCTTCAGGCCGAGCCGCTCGGGCTTCACGGCCTGCCAGATGTCGATGTACGGATGCCCCACGATCAGCACCGCGTCGCCCCACGGCTTCGCGACCGCCTCCGCGATGCGGCTCTCCTTGCTCCGCGCGACGAGATGGTCGACGAGCACGCCGACGCGGCGCTCGGGATCCGGCTTGAACGCCTTCAGCACCGCGTCGAGATGATCGACGCCCTCGAGGTACTCGACCGCGACGCCCTCGATCCGCAGGTCGTGCCCCCACACCTTCTCGATGAGGTCGGCGTCGTGGCGGCCCTCCACGAAGATGCGGCTGCCCCGGGCGACGCGCGCCTTCGCGTCGGTCACCGCGTAGGAGCCGGACGCGCTGCGCAGCGGCCGCGCGGACGCCGGCTGCGCCTTGGGCACCCGCAGCGCGACGGCCTCGCCGTCGATCAGGAAGCCGGGCCCGATGGGGAACACGCGCACCTTGCCGCGACGGTCCTCGAGCTTCACCATGCGCGCCTCGACCCCCACGACCGCACCGACGAAGCCGCTCGCGACCTCCTCCACGACGAGGTCGCGCACCGCCTCGACGACCTTCGGCGGCGGCGCCTTCCTCTTCCAGCCGCCGTCGGCGAGCACGTCCGTCCCGTATCGATCCCAGCTCACCCGATCGACGGTAGGCGGCGGATCGCGGACCGCCGGGATCCGCGCCGCGCGTCCCCGGACCGCCCGGGCTGCGCGCACCGGGCGCCCGGTAGCGTCGGGGGCAGGGAGGCGCACGATGACCCGGATCCTCATCACGGGTGCCGCAGGCCGCATCGGCACGGCGCTCACGCCGCTGCTGCGGGAGCGCGGGTTCGGCCTCCGGCTGCTCGACCTCACGCAGCCGCCGGCGGCCGCGCCGGGCGACGAGGTCGTGCTCGGCTCCGTCACGGACGAGGCCGTGCTGCGCCGCGCCGCCGAGGACGTCGACCTCCTCGTGCACCTCGCGAGCTTCGCGAGCGACCGGGAGTGGCGGCGGATGATCGACACGAACCTCGAGTCGGTGCACGTCGCGCTCGAGGCGGCCCACGCGGCCGAGGTGCCCGTGACGCTCCTCGCGAGCTCCGGCCACGCCGTCGGGTACACCCCCTCCGACGCGGCCGGCGACCGCGTCCCGTACCCGCGGCCCGACAGCCTGTACGGCTTCGCGAAGGCGGCCGGCGAGGCGCTCGCGAGCCTGTACGCGGACCACTACGCCATGCGGGTCGTGTCCGCGCGCATCCTCACGTTCGACGAACGGCCCCGCACGGCCCGCGCGCTCGCGACCTGGGTCTCCCCCGCCGACCTCGCGCGCCTGGTCGTCGCCGCGCAGGCCGCGCCCGTCGGGCACCGGATCGTCTGGGGCGTCTCGGCGAACGGCCGGCGTCCGGTGTCGCTCGAGGCGGGCTTCGAGATCGGCTACCGGCCCGAGGACGACGCCGAGCGCTTCGCGCACGAGGTGGCGCGCGGGCTGGGCCTGCCGGATGCGGGCGCGATCCCCTCCCTGGGCCCGGAGCCGCTCGGCGGCGACGTCGCGGACCCCGCCCGGCCCCTGGGCGAGCCCTGGTGACGCACCGCATCGGTACCTCCGGGTGGAGCTACGACCACTGGAGCGGCGTGCTGTACGAGCCGCAGCTGCCGCCGCGCCAGCGGCTCGACGTCTACACGGCGCACTTCCCGACGGTCGAGCTCAACGCGAGCTTCTACCGCTGGCCGCCCGCCACGACCTTCGCGAGCTGGCGGCGGCGGCTGCCCGAGGGGTTCCGGCTGTCGGTGAAGGCACCGCGCGGCCTCACGCACGCGAAGCGCCTGTTCGAGCCCGAGCAGTGGATCGAGCGGATCGCGGCCGGCTGGCACGCGCTCGGCCCGGTGCGCGCCGTCCTCCTCGTGCAGCTGCATCCGAAGCATCAGCGGGACGACGCCCGGCTCGAGTACTTCCTCGCGCACGTGCCCGACTGGATCAGCACCGCCGTGGAGTTCCGGCACCCGTCCTGGCACACCGACGACGTGTTCCGGATCCTCGAGCGTCACGGCGCCGCGTACTGCGTGATGAGCGGCGCGAACCTGCCGTGCATCCTCCGCGCCACCGCTCCGCGGGTGTACGTGCGGTTCCACGGTCCCAGCGCCGAGTCGCTCTACGCCGGCTCCTACTCCGACGACGACCTGCGGTGGTGGGCGGACCGGATCCGCGAGTGGGAGGGCGGCGGACACGAGGTCCTCGGCTACTTCAACAACGACGGCGAGGGTCACGCCGTCCGCAACGCCTGGCGGCTGACGGACCTGCTGCGCTGAGCGGTGTCCGACCGGCGCGGCAGACTGCGGTACGAGGCGCGACGGGGCGCCGGGGAGGTGGAACGGCATGCACGCGCGCATCGAGGTCGTCACGGTGCCGGTGTCGGATGCGGACGTGGCGAAGGAGTTCTACGTCGACCGGCTCGGCTTCACGCTCGACCACGACCGGACCGTGTCCGACGCGATCCGGTTCGTCCAGGTCACCCCACCCGGCTCGGCCTGCTCGATCGCGTTCGGGCGCGGGATCTCCGTCATGGAGCCCGGGGCGCTGCGCGCGGTGATGATGGTGATCGACGACGCCGACGCGGCGCGCGCCGAGCTGCTCGCAGCCGGCGTCGCCGCATCCGAGGTCGACCCGCAGCCGTGGGGCCGGTTCGTGACGTTCGAGGATCCGGACGGCAACCGGTGGACCCTGCAGGAGCTCCCCACGTGGCGATGACCGCCCCGGGAGGCACGGACCGCGGCTAGTCCTCCCCGATGTCCTCGTTCCAGACGTCGGGGTTGACGCGGATGTAGTCGGCCATCATCGCGATCAGGTCGGGGTCGTTCAGCACCACCACCTCGGTGCCGTGCTCGGCCAGCCACTCCTGGCCGCCGTGGAAGTTCACGTCCTCGCCGACGACGACGCGACCGATGCCGAACTGGCGGACGAGGCCCGAGCAGTACCAGCACGGCGACAAGGTCGTCGCCATCGTCGTGTCGCGGTAGGAGCGCTGCCGCCCCGCGGCGCGGAAGGCGTCCGTCTCCCCGTGCACGGAGGCGTCGCCCTGCTGCACGCGGCGGTTGTGGCCGGCCCCGAGCAGTCGCCCGTCGCGGTCGAACAGGGCGGCGCCGATCGGGATGCCGCCCTCGCGGGCGCCGATGCGGGCCTGCTCCGCCGCGACGGCGAGCTTCTCCTGGTCGGTGACGTAGCGCGTCTCGTCGGTCACGCCGTGCTCGCCGCGTCGGTGTGGGCCGGCACCTCGAAGCCGTCCTTCGGAAGTGCACCCCCGAGCCGCGGCTTGAAGACCGGGAAGAGGACGAGGTAGATCCCGGCGGCGAGCACGAAGCCCACCAGCGGCGTGAGGTCGCCGATG
>DASYJR010000059.1:0-23698 GCA_035996305.1 Amnibacterium sp.
TCTTCGGGTTCGCGATGTCGTGGATCTCCGCGACTATCGGGATGGCGGTCAAGGACGTGGAGACGGCCAACGTCGCGGGGTTCATCTGGCTGTTCCCGCTGACGTTCGCCTCCTCGGCGTTCGTCCCGCTGACCAGCATGCCGGGCTGGCTGCAGTCGTTCGCGAGGGTGAACCCCGTGACCAACACGGTCGACGCGGCACGGGCGCTGATCGTCGGCGGTCCGACGGCGCGGCCGCTGCTCTACACGACGGCGTGGATCGCGGGGCTGCTGGCGGTGTTCGTGCCGCTGTCCGTGGCGCGGTACCGCCGGGTGGCCTGATGGGCCGGATGGGCCGGCCGGCGTCCCTGCGGGGCCCCGGCCCGCGTCACTTGCCGGTGGGCGTGTCCGTGGAGAGGGCTGCAATGAAGGCCTCCTGCGGGACCTCGACCCGCCCGACCATCTTCATCCGCTTCTTGCCCTCCTTCTGCTTCTCCAGCAGCTTGCGCTTGCGGGTGATGTCACCGCCGTAGCACTTGGCGAGCACGTCCTTCCGCATCGCCCGGATCGACTCGCGGGCGATGATGCGGGCACCGATCGCCGCCTGCACCGGCACCTCGAACTGCTGGCGCGGGATGAGCTTCTTCAGCCGCTCCGTCATGAGCACGCCGTAGGAGTAGGCCTTGTCGCGGTGCACGATCGCGCTGAAGGCGTCGACCCGGTCGCCCTGGAGCAGGATGTCGACCTTCACGAGGTCGGCCGCCTGCTCCCCCATCGGCTCGTAGTCGAGTGACGCGTAGCCCTGGGTACGGCTCTTCAGCTGGTCGAAGAAGTCGAAGACGATCTCGCCGAGGGGCATCGAGTACCGCAGCTCGACGCGGTCCTCACCCAGGTACTCCATGCCGAGCAGCGCGCCGCGCCGGCTCTGGCAGAGCTCCATCACCGTGCCGACGTAGTCCTTCGGCGTGAGGATCGCGGCCTTCATCATCGGCTCGCGCACCTCCGCGACCTTGCCGATCGGGAACTCGCTCGGGTTCGTGACCGTGACCGTCCTGCCGTCGTCGGTGTGCACCTCGTACACGACGCTCGGGGCGGTGGCGATGAGATCGAGCCCGAACTCGCGTTCCAGCCGCTCGGTGACGATCTCGAGGTGGAGCAGCCCGAGGAAGCCGCAGCGGAAGCCGAAGCCGAGGGCGACCGAGGTCTCCGGCTCGTAGACGAGCGCCGCGTCGGACAGCTTCAGCTTGTCGAGGGCGTCACGCAGGTCGGGGTAGTCGGCGCCGTCGATCGGGTACAGCCCCGAGTACACCATCGGCTTCGGCTCGGTGTAGCCGGGCAGCGCCTCGGCCGCCGGCTTGCCCGCGTTGGTCACGGTGTCGCCGACCTTCGACTGGCGCACGTCCTTCACGCCGGTGATGAGGTAGCCCACCTCGCCGACCCCGAGGCCTCGCGTCGGCGTCGGCTCGGGCGCCGAGACGCCGATCTCGAGCAGGTCGTGGGTGGCGCGCGTCGACATCATCTGGATGCGCTCACGTCCGGCGAGGCGCCCGTCGACCATCCGCACGTAGGTGATCACGCCCCGGTAGGCGTCGTAGACCGAGTCGAAGATCGCGGCGCGAGCGGGCGCGTCCGGGTCGCCCACGGGATGCGGGATGCGCGCGACCACCCGGTCGAGCAGCTCCTCGACCCCCATGCCGGTCTTGCCGGACACGCGGAGCACGTCGTCGGGGTCGCCGCCGATGAGGTTCGCGAGCTCCTCGGCGTACTTCTCGGGTTCGGCGGCGGGGAGGTCGATCTTGTTGAGGACCGGGATGATCTCGAGATCGTTCTCGAGCGCCAGGTAGAGGTTCGCGAGGGTCTGCGCCTCGATGCCCTGCGCGGCGTCGACGAGCAGGATCGCGCCCTCGCACGCGGCGAGCGACCGCGAGACCTCGTAGGTGAAGTCGACATGGCCGGGCGTGTCGATCATGTTGAGCGCGTAGGTCGTCCCGTCCACCTCCCACGGCAGGCGGACGGCCTGGCTCTTGATCGTGATGCCGCGCTCGCGCTCGATGTCCATGCGGTCGAGGTACTGGGCGCGGGCGTCCCGGTCGGAGACGATCCCGGTGATGCCCAGCATCCGGTCGGCGAGCGTCGACTTGCCGTGGTCGATGTGCGCGATGATGCAGAAGTTGCGGATCGACTCGGGCGGCGTCGCGGCGGGCTCGAGGGGCTGCAGCGCGCGGGGTGGCATGGCGCATCAGTGTCGCACAGGCACGGGCGACGACCCGGTGCACGCTCCGTGCCGCTCGGTAGGGTCGGCCGGTGCCCACTCCCGAGTTCGTCCTGCGTCTCCGAGAGCGGATCGGACACGAGCAGCTCTGGCTCGTCGGCACGACGGCGGTCGTCGTGGACGGCGACCGCCTGCTCCTCGTGCGCCGCGCGGACTCCGGCGACTGGTCGCCCGTGGCCGGCATCGTGGAGCCCGGGGAGCACAGCGCGGACGCCGCCGAGCGGGAGGTGCTCGAGGAGGCCTGCGTGGTCGCCGAGGTCGAACGGCTGGCGGCCGTGTCGGTGACGCAGGAGTACCGCTATCCGAACGGGGACCGGAGCCGGTACACCGACCTCACCTACCGCCTGCGGTACGTCTCGGGCGAGGCGGCGGTGGGCGACGACGAGTCGACGGAGGTCGCCTGGTTCCCGCGCGACGCGCTGCCACCCATGCCGGAGCGCTACCTGCGCCGCATCCGGCACGCCCTCGAGGACCGGCCGGACACCGTCGTCGAACGGCGGGACGAACCCTGAGGCGTCAGGCGCCCGACGCCAGCGCGTCCTGCTCGGCGGGGCGCGCTGCGCGGTCTGGGCGCGGCAGCCGTCCGAGCCCGGCGAGCAGCGTCGCCCTCGGCGCGGCGGCGCACACGCGGATCCAGCCCTCGCCCGCCGCGCCGAACGCACTGCCCGGCGCGACCGACACCCGCTGCTCGAGCAGGAACCGCTCCGCCCAGTGCGCCACATCGCCCCCGCTCGCGTACGAGACGTCGACCCAGAGGTAGAACGCCCCGCGGGGCTCCAGGTAGCGGATGCCGAGCTCGTCGAGCAGAGCCGTCGCCGCGGCGAGGTTCTCGCGGTAGTGCCCGGCCGCGGTCTCGACCGCGTCCTGCGGGCCGGTGATGGCGGCGAGCGCCGCGTGCTGGGCGGGCGTGTTCACGCAGGAGACGAGCGCCTCCTGGTAGGTGCGCAGCACGGCGTCGAGGCCGCGCGGCACGACGAGGCTGCCGACGCGGGCGCCGGTCAGCGCGTAGGTCTTCGAGAAGGAGTGCACGGTGAGCACCCGGCCCTCCTCGTCGAAAGCGGCGGGGCTCACGTGCGGGACGCCCCAGGTGAACGCCTCGTACACCTCGTCGCTGATCAGCCACAGGTCGTGCCGGGACGCGAAGGCGAGCAGCTCCCGCAGCACCGGCTCGGGGAACACCACACCGAGCGGGTTCGACGGCGAGTTCACGATGATCGCCCGCGTGCGAGACGTCACCTGCGACTCGAGCGCGGCCACCTCGGGCCGGAAGTCGTGCTCGCGGTCGAGCCGGTACGGCACGGGCACCGCCGAGAGCATCCGGGGCGCCATCGTGAAGGTCGTGTAGCCCGGATCGGGGACCAGCACCTCGTCGCCCGGCTCCAGCACGAGCGAGAGCGCCAGGTAGAGGGCCTCGGTCGCGCCGGCGGTCACCCACACGTGATCCGCGTCCACGGGCATGCCGTTGACCCGTCGCAGCTTCGCCGCGATCGCCCCACGCAGCGGCGCGATGCCCGCGTTCGCCGTGTAGTCCGTGTCGTCCGCGAGCCACGCGCGGCTCGCCGCGGCGAGCACGTGCGGGGCGACCGGCTGGTCCGGCTCCCCCACGGCGAGGGCGAGCACGTCCGGCATCCGCAACGCGATCTCATGGATGCGACGGATGCCCGACCCGGGGACGGCGAGCGCGGTGCGGGAGAACGACGGCACCGGTGCATTCAACCGTCTCGGGCGCCGCTTCACGGGCATCGGGACGCGAAGCTCGACCTGATACGCTGTCGGACGGCTTTCGGGCGCCGCGAGACCGCGCGGCACGGCCCGACGACGGCGGACATCCCGCCCCACCGACATCGTCCTTTCGAAAGAGGCATCCGCACGTGGCGAACATCAAGTCGCAGCTCAAGCGCATCGGCACCAACAAGAAGGCCCACGACCGCAACAAGGCCGTGAAGAGCGAGCTCAAGACGGCCATCCGCGCCGTCCGCACCGCCATCACCGCCGGCGACAAGGACAAGGCCGCCAGCGCCCTGGCCTACGCCGGCAAGAAGCTCGACAAGGCGGCCTCGAAGGGCGTCATCCACAAGAACCAGGCCGCGAACCGCAAGTCGGCCATCGCGAAGCACGTCGGCCGCCTGGGCTGAGTGTCTTCAGCGCGCAAGCGCTGAAGCTGCCGGAGGGCCTGTTCGGGTGTGACGGGCCGCCGATGACGCCCCTGGGCGCCCGAAACGGCCCGCCGGCTGCTCGCTCGTCAGCGGCGACGGCGCGTGCCGCCGCGTCCGCCGCCTTCATCCTCGCGGTCGGGATCTCCGCCGCCGACTCACGGCGGCCTCGGCTTCCGCCCGCAACCGGGTCGCCTCCGCTGCTGCGGCCTCCGCCGCCCGGTTCGCCTGCTCCACGGCACTGTCGGTCATGGCGCCGCCTCTCGTCGGTCGCGTCATCGCACCCGCGAGGAAGGGCGTCGACCGGCGTCAGCCCTCGCCGCGGGTCGCGACGAACGCGACCAACCGCTCGACCGCGAACTCCGGGTCGCGGGCCGCCCCCTTCACTCGCTCGTCCGTCTCGGCGATCATGACGATGGCACGACCGAGCCCCTCCGCCTGCCACCCTTGGGCGTCACGGCGGGCGCGGTCGACCTGCCAGGGGGCGAGGCCGAGTTCGGCCGCCACCTGCGCTCCGCCACCCCGCGCATCGAAGACCCTCGCCATCGTGCGCAGCTTCATCGCGATCGCCGCGACGATCGGCACCGGGTCCGCACCGGTCGCGATCGCATGCCGGAGCAGCACGAGGGCGTCTCCCCTGCGCCCGGCGATCGCGGCGTCGGCGACGGCGAACGCGTTGGTCTCGACCCGGCCCGCGTAGTAGGTCTCCACGGTCGATTCGGTGATGTCACCGCGGGTGTCGGCGATCAGCTGCTGGCAGGCGGAGGCGAGCTCCGCGAGGTCCTCCTGGAACGCCGAGACGAGCACCCGCAGCGCGCCCGGCGCGATGCGCTTGCCGGCGGTGCGGAACTCGGCGGCGGCGAACGAGGACCGGTCGGCGTCCCGCTTCAGCTCCGCGCAGGACACCTCGACACCGCCCCCGAGACCGCCGCGCACGGCGTCGAGCAGCTTCTTGCCCCGGGCTCCGCCGGCGTGCCGCAGCACCACCGTCGTGTCGTCCGCGGGGTGCTCGAGGTATCGGAGGGCCTCGGTGAGGAAGCCGTCGGAGAGCCGTTCGACGCCGGTGACGCGGATGAGGCGCGGCTCCCCGAACAGGGACGGGCTCGCCAGCGTGGTGAGGTCGCCCGGCGAGGCGACCGCCGCGTCGAGGTCGCTGACCTCCACGCTCGGGTCGGCCGCCACGAGGGCGGTGCGGATGGACCGGATCGCCCGCTCGGCGAGCATGTCCTCCGGCCCGGAGACCAGCACCACCGGAGCCGGCCGGGCCTCGTCCCAGGAGAGCGTCGGGATCTTGGCGGCGCCCGATCTCGTGGGCGCGGCGGCGCGGGCAGCCATGGTCCCTCCAGTATCTAGGGTGCCGGGGACCACACGGCCGCGGTGACCGGATGCTCCGTCCACACCGTGAGCCCGCCCTCCGCGGCGCGGGCGACGAGCAGCAGCCCGTCCTGGTCCGTGCGGAACGGTGCGATCCCGTCCTCCCGGAGGATCCGGAGCAGCCGCCCGGTCGGATGGTGGTAGTCGTTGTGCGCCCCGACGCCCATCAGCCCGACCGCGGCGTCCGTCTCGGCGTAGAACGCCGGACTCTGATCGGCGGATCCGTGGTGGGCGACCTTGAGGACGTCCACGTGGGGCAGGCGGCCGGCCGCGAGCAGGGCGTTCTGCGCATCCTCGCCGAGGTCTCCGGTGAACAGGGAGCGGATTCGGCCGGTGACCAGCAGGGTGATGCTCGCCGGGTTGCCGGGCTGCACCGCGCCGAGCGGATCCTCCGGCCAGAGGACCTCGATCCGCAGGCGCCCAACGCGGGTCTGCTCGCCGCGGTGCACCTGCACCACTCGGGCTCCGGACCCGGCGACCGCGCCGCGCAGGGAATCCGCCGCGAACCCGTCGCTCGGTCCCACGAACGCGGTCGCGACGCGGTCGGCGATCGCACGGCTCGCGCCGACGTGGTCCACGTCCCAGTGGGTGAGCACGAGCAGGTCGATGCGACTCACGCCGAGTCGGCCGAGGCAGGCGCGGATCGGTGCCGGGCGGCGTCCCGTGTCCACCAGCGCGAAGTGGCCTCCTCCGCCGTTCAGGACGAACGCGTCCCCCTGGCCGACGTCGCAGCCCGCGATCTCCCACTCGGCGGGCGGTCCGACGGAGCGGGCCACCGCCGCGCCGGCGAGGACCCCGGCGCCGAGCACGAGTGCCAGCAGGGCGCCGGCCGCAGCCGCCATCCTCACGGGCCGGCGCACCGACCGACCGGCGGCGAGCAGCAGGAGTGCGAGGAGCGCGACCGCGAGCAGGCCGCCCGCCGCGCCGACCGGCCAGGGCACGGCGGGCATGCCGGCCGCGGTGCGGGCGACCGCCGCGATCCACGCCGCCGGCAGCCACGCGAGCAGCGCCAGCCCGCTGCCGAGCGGCGGGACGACCGGGAGCAGCAGGCAGGCGAGCAGGCCGAGCACGGTGACGACGGGCGCCGCCGGCTCGGCGGCGAGGTTCGCGAGCACCCCGGCGAGCGGCACGGTGGGTTGCAGCAGCACCAGCACCGGCTCGCAGGCGAGCTGCGCGGCGATCGGGACCGCGAGCGCCAGCGCGAGCCCCGGCGGCAGGACGCGGGACAGGCGGTCCGCGATCGGGCGGGTGAGCAGCAGCAGGCCGCCGGTCGCGAGCGCGCTGAGCAGGAAACCGGGGCTGCGCGCGAGCCACGGGTCGCCGAGGAGCAGCACGAGCACCGCGACCGCCAGCGCAGGCGTGCCGGCCGCGCGTCGCCCGCTGACCAGGCAGGCGAGCGCCACGGCGGCCATCACGGCGGCCCGCAGCACGCTGGGCTGCGGGGTGACGAGCACGACGAAGCCGGCGAGCGCGACCGCCGCGGTGAGGCCCCGCGCCCAGCGCGGAAGCCGGACGAGCGTCGCGATGCCGAGGACGGCCACGGTGACGACTGCGCAGTTCGCGCCCGAGACGGCGGTGAGGTGGCTGAGCGACGCGTCCTTCATCGCCTGGTCGAGCGACTGGCTCACGCGGCTCGTGTCGCCGATGGCGAGACCGGGCAGCAGCGCGCCCCCGTCGCCGGCGAGGCCGGCGGCGCGCCGGACGAGGCCGGCCCGCACCCCCTGCGCCGCCCGCTGGACGGGATCGGCACGGGCGACGATCCGCACCCGCCCGCGGGTGACCGCGGTGAGGGCGACGACGTCGTCCGGTGACGCACGTCGCAGCACGAGGTCGACGGCGACCGACGTGCCGGGGGCCTGCGCGGCGGTCGGGAGCCGGTCGGCGAAGACGACCAGGGGTGCCGACGCCGGATGCGGCACCCGCCCGACCGTGGCGGTCGTCAGCACGGCGCGCACCAGCAGGCGCCGCGTGAGCGCGCCCGCGTGGTCGTTCGAGGCGATCGGCGTGACCGATTCGATGCGCAGCACCGCGGGGATCGTGGTGCCGGTCGGCAACCATCCCGGATCACGTGCCGGCTCCTGCATCCCGACGGCGACGGCGACGGCGCCCGCGCAGACGGCGGTCGCGAGGACCAGCGGGCGGCGACGGGGCGCCGGCGACGCCCGTCGCCGCGCGAGCCGGACGGCGCTTCCCGCCGCCGCGAGCGCGGCGACCGACGCCACGGCGGCCCAGCACCCGGGCGCGAGGGTGAGCCCGGCCGCGAGCGCCTCGGCGAGCAGCGCCGGGACGAGAAGGCCGGTCCGCTCGAGAGCCGCCCTCACGGGGTGACGAGGCCTTGCAGCCCGGCCAGCGTCTTCGGTCCGATTCCGCCGACCTGGAGCAGGTCGTTCACCGAGTGGAACGGCCCGTGGGCGCCGCGCCAGGCGATGATCCGTGCGGCCATGGCCGGTCCGATCCGCGGCAGTGTCTGGAGCTGGTCGGCGCTCGCGGCGCTGAGGCTGACGGGCCCGCCGGCCGTGGATGCGGCGGGGCCGGCGGGCGGCGCCGCGCGCCGCGCCGGCACGACGAGCTGCTGCCCGTCGACCACCCGGGCCGCGAGGTTCACCCCGCTCTCGTCCGCCGCAGCGGTGGGGCCGCCCGCGGCCGCGATCGCGTCGACCGCGCGGGAGCCGTCCGGTACGGCGACGAGGCCGGGACGACGGACGGCTCCGCTGACCTGCACGAGCAGCGCCGAGGGGGTCGGGACGGGCGAGGAGCGGACCGGCTGGACCGCGACCCGGACGGTGCCCCCGCTCGCCGTCGTGGCCGACAGCGCCACCGCGACGACGAGCGCGATCACACCGAGGGCGACCGCTCCGCCGATCAGCAGGCGTCGCCGGGCCGCGCCCGCCCTGGCGAGCAGGTCGGCGAGGATCGGTTCCACGCGGCGAGGCTAGGGATCCGCCTCCCAGCTGCCGTCGGCGGATGCGGCTCCGCCGTACCCGGCGACCGCGCACCGGCCTGGGGAGGAGCGGGCGCTACTCGGTGGCGATGCTGACGACCTTCGGTGCCCGCACGACGACCCGGCCGATCCGCTTGTCGCCGAGCGCGCGCCGCACCACGTCGTTGCCCGTGGCCAGCCGCTCGAGGTCCTCGGCCGTGATGGTCGGCGGGACGTCGAGCCGCGCGCGCACCTTGCCGTCGACCTGCACGATCGCGGTGACGGACTCCTCGATGAGCAGCGTCGGGTCGGCCTTCCGCCAGCCGTAGAGCGCGACGGACGGCGGGTAGCCGAGCCGCTCCCACATCTCCTCGGCGGTGAACGGCGCGACGAGGCTCAGGATGAGTGCGATCGTCTCCGTCGCCTCGCGCACCGCGGCGTCGGCGGCGCCGGGACCCGAGTCGACCGCCTTCCTCGTCGCGTTGGTCAGCTCCATGACCCGGGCGATGAGCACGTTGAACTTGAACGACTCGACGAGGCCCGGGGCGTCGGCGAGCAGCCGGTGCGTCACCCGCCGCAGCGACTCGTCCCCCGTCGCCCACACGACCTCGGGGTCGCTCGTGACGTCCTCCGCCAGCCGCAGGGCGCGGGCGAGGAACTTCATGGAGCCGGCGGGGTGCACGTCCTCCCAGTTGATCGCGTCCTCGGGCGGCCCGGCGAACGCCATGCTCACCCGGATGGCGTCGACGCCCCACGTGTCGATGGCCGTGCCCAGGTCGACGCCGCCGCGGCTCTTCGACATCTTCTGGCCGCCCGACAGCACCATGCCCTGGTTCAGCAGCGCGCTGAACGGCTCGGTGAAGTGCACGAGACCCATGTCGAAGAGCACCTTGGTGATGAACCGCGCGTAGAGCAGGTGCAGGATCGCGTGCTCGACGCCGCCGACGTACTGATCGACGGGCGCCCACTTCTCGGCCTCGGCCGGGTCGAACGGGCGGTCGTCGTCGTGCGGCGACAGAAAGCGCAGGAAGTACCAGGAGCTGTCGACGAACGTGTCCATCGTGTCCGCGTCCCGGCGTGCGGGGCTGCCGTCGATCGGGCTCGGGACGTCGACCCACGCCTCGGCCGCACCGAGGGGCGAGGTGCCCTTCGGCTTCAGGTCGAGGCCCTGCGTGTCGGGCAGCAGCACGGGCAGCTGGTCCTCGGGGACCGGGATCTCCGTGCCGTCGGCGGCATGGATGATCGGGATGGGGGTCCCCCAGAACCGCTGCCGCGAGATCAGCCAGTCACGCAGGCGGTAGTTCTTCGCGGCCCGGCCGGTGCCGGCGGCCTCGAGGTCCTTGATGATCCGCTGGATCGCGTTCGTCTTCGACATGCCGTTCAGCGGGCCGGACGCCGTGAGCCGGCCCTCGCCCGGCAGCGCGACCCCCGTGACCTTCGGGTCGAGCGACTCGAGGTCGGGCACCGGCTCGCCGGGACGGATGGTGGGGATCACGCCTGTCGCCGGCTGCGTCGTGTCGACGACCACGCGCACCGGCAGGTCGAAGGCCCGGGCGAAGTCGAGGTCGCGCTGGTCGTGCGCGGGCACGGCCATGATGGCGCCGGTGCCGTAGTCGGCGAGCACGTAGTCCGCCGCCCAGATCGGCAGCCGCTCGCCGTTGACGGGGTTGATCGCGTACCGGCCGAGGAACACCCCGGTCTTCACGCGGTCGGCGTTCAGCCGCTCGACCTCCGTCGTCGAGCGCACCCGGGCGAGGTAGGCCGCGAACGGCTCGGCGATGTCCGCCGGCGCGCCCTCGACGAGCTCGGCCGCGAGGTCCGCGTCGGGAGCGACGACCATGAAGGTCGCGCCGTACAGCGTGTCCGGCCGGGTCGTGAAGACCGTGATCGGCTCGGCCCGGCCCTCGATGCGGAAGTCGACCTCCGCACCGTTGGAGCGGCCGATCCAGTTGCGCTGCATCGCGAGCACCTTCGCGGGCCACGTGCCCTCGAGCTGCTTCAGGTCGTCGAGCAGCCGGTCGGCGTACGCCGTGATCCGGAAGTACCACTGCGTCAGCTTCTTCTTCTCGACCACCGCGCCGGACCGGTCGGACGTGCCGTCCGGCAGCACCTGCTCGTTCGCGAGCACGGTCTGATCCACCGGGTCCCAGTTGACCCAGCTGTCCTTCCGGTACGCGAGGCCCCGCCGGTACAGCTGGAGGAACAGCCACTGGTTCCACTTGTAGTAGTCGGGGTCGGAGGTGTGCAGCACCCGGCCCCAGTCGAAGCTCACACCGAAGCGGTGGAACGTCTCGCGCTGCTGAGCGATGTTGTCGTAGGTCCACTGGCGCGGATCCGCCCCCCGCTTGATCGCGGCGTTCTCCGCGGGCAGGCCGAACGAGTCCCAGCCGATGGGGTGCAGCACGTTGAAGCCCCGCTGCCGCCAGTAGCGGGCGAGGAAGTCGCCGAGCATGTACTGCTCCGAGTGGCCCACGTGGAGGTCGCCCGACGGGTACGGGAACATGTCGAGGATGTACTTCCGGGGCCGCTTGTCCGCGGGGTCGGAGGAGCGGAAGAGCTGCAGCTCGTCCCATCGGGGCAGCCACTTCTCCTGCAGCTGCTGTGCGGTGGGCAGCCCGTCGGGCTCGGCGTCGGCCATGGTGCGGTCCTTGCGGGAATCGGCGGCGGAACAGCCTTCAACCCTAGAGGTATCTGCGCCTACGCTGACCTCGAGCACGGGCGCCGGCGATCCCGGCGGACGGATCGGCGGACGCGAAGGAGCACCTGGTGGACGCATGGCTCACCGCGATCCTCGCGAGCCTCGACGCGATCGGGGCGTGGCGGTACCTGGTCGCGTTCGTCGGCATGTTCTGCGAGACGTCCCTCTTCATCGGCCTCGTCGTACCGGGCGACAGCGTGGTGCTGATCACGGCCACGGCCAACAAGGGCTTCCTCGAGTGGCTGCTGCTGCTCCTGACGGTCGTCGCGGGCTCGCTCGCCGGCGAGACGGTGGGCTACCTGATCGGGGCGTGGTTCGGTGACCGGCTGCGCCGCAGCCGTCTCGGGCAGCGGATCGGCGAGCACCAGTGGCTTCGCGCCGAGCGCTGGCTGAACCGCCGCGGCGGCGTCGCCATCTTCGTCAGCCGCTTCCTGCCCGTGCTGCACGCCCTGGTGCCGGTCACGGTCGGCGCCAGCGACGTGCCGTACCGCCGCTTCCTCGCCTGGACCGCGCCCGCCTGCGTGCTCTGGGCGGTGATCTACGTGTCGGTGGGCACGGCGGCCGGCTCGAGCTACCGGGCGATGTCCGGCACCCTGCACTTCGCGAGCTGGATCCTGCTCGGCGTCTTGGTGGTCTTCCTGGTCGCGGTCGCGTTCGGCAAGCGCGTCCTGCACCGGTTCGAGCGGCGTGAGACGGGCATCGAGGAGCCCGCCGCGACGACGAACGGGGCGGGCACCGATACGCGCCCGCCCCGTTCCTAGGTCCCTCGGGTCAGCCGAGGCCCTTGCTGGACAGCCAGTCCTGCGCGGCCTTCTGCGGGTCCTCCTTGGCCGAGCCGGACACCTTCGTGTTGAGGCTCAGGAGGTCCTGCGTGGTGAGCGCCTGCGACACCTTGTTCAGCGCGTCGGTGAGCTGCGGCGAGTCCTTCGACGACGAGTAGATCGGCACGACCTGCTGCGAGGCGAAGAGGTTCTTCGGATCCTTCAGGGTGACCAGCTTGTTCGCGAGGATCGACGGGGTCGTGGAGTAGATGTCCGCGACCTGCACCTGGTTGCCGAGCAGCGCCTGCAGCGTCGAGTTCCCGCCGCTGTCGTTGATCGCCTTGAACTTCACGTTCGTCAGGCCGTACACCGACTTGAGGCCGGGGATGCCGTCGGGCCGGGTCGCGAACTCGGGGTTCGCCGCCACGGTGAAGGAGGGGAGCTTCTTCAGGTCCGCGATGGTGCTCAGCTTGTTCTTGCCGGCGTAGCTCGGCGTGACGTTGAGCGAGTCCGAGTCGGCGGCCTGGGAGAGGTCGGCGGCCTTCAGGTTCACCTTCGCGAGGTCCGCGTCGAGCGCCGACTTGACCGCCGTGCCGGACTTCGCGTTCGCGGTCTTGTCGAGGAACGACAGGATGCTGCCCGCGTACTCCGGGACGAGGTTGATGTCGCCCTTCTCCAGTGAGGCGATGTACGCGGCGCGAGCGCCGATGTTCACCTTGTAGGAGACGGTGTAGCCGGCCTTCGCGAGCGCGCCGCCGTAGATGTAGGCGAGGATCTCGTTCTCGGGGAAGTTGGCCGAGCCGACGGTGACGGCGCCGCCGCCCGAGCCGCTGCTCGAGGACGCCGAGGACGAGGCGGACGCGCTCGCCGAGGAGCCGGCGAGCGATCCGGAGCTGGAGCAGCCCGCGAGGGCGAGGGTGGTTGCGGCGAGCACGGTCGCTCCGCCGAGCAGGCCTCTGCGTGTGATTGACATGGTGTGTGTTCAGTTCCCTTCGGAGATGGGTGCGCCACTGGGTGCGGTCAGGATTCGCCTGCCGCGTGCTGTGGTTCTTCCACCGACGCCGCGGGGCACCCCGCGCGGCACGGTGAGTCGTTGGGCGCCCGCGAGGAGCGCGTCCGCCAGGAGGGCGAGGACGGTGACGAGGATCGAGCCGGCGATCATCTCGACGTAGTCCTGCGTCGCGGCGCCGGAGATGATGAACGCTCCCAGGCTGTCGGAGCCGAACTCCGAGACGAGCGCGACGGTCGCGATGACCTGCAGCGTCGAGCTGCGCAGCCCGCCGAGCAGCAGCGGCGCCGCGAGCGGCAGCTCGACCTTCGTGAGGACCTGCCACTCGGTCATGCCCATCGCCCGGGCGGCGTCCACCGTCTGCCTGTCGACGGACTCCACGCCCGCGTAGGCGCCCGCCAGCAGCGGCGGGATGCCGAGCAGCACGAAGACGACGAGGGTGGGGAGCAGGCCGAACCCGAGCAGGAGCAGGAGGATCGCCAGCAGGCCGAGGGTCGGGAAGGCGCGCACCACGTTGCCGATGAGGATCGCGACGCCGCGCCCGCGGCCGGTGTGGCCGATCGCGAGCCCGATCGGCACCGCGATGATCGCGGCGACGGCGACGCTCAGCACCGTGTAGAAGAGGTGCGACACGATCTCTCCCCCGATCCCGAGCCCGCTGTTCACGGAGACCCAGTGCGCGGGGTCGAAGATCCAGGCGATTCCTTGGAGCAGCAGCATCAGGGGACCCCGGCCGAACTCGGTTGCGGCTGCGACAGCACGCGGGCGGCCGAGGCCGTCAGCCGGGCGCCACGATTCCAGGGCAGGAGCGCCCACCCGAGCAGGGTCAGCACCACGTCGAACACCGCAGCCAGGACGAGCACGAGCACGAACCCGACAGCGACTTCGAGCGGGAAGGCGCGCTGGAAGCCGTCCGTGAAGAAGCTGCCGAGACTCGGGATGCCTACGAGGGCGCCGATGGTGACCAGGCTGATCGTGCTGACGGAGACGACGCGCACACCGGCCAGGAGCACGGGCCCGGCGAGCGGGAGCTCGACGCGGAAGAAGCGCTGGCTCGCCGAGTAGCCCTGCGCCGTCGCGGACTCGCGCACGTCGGCGGAGACCGAGGCGAACGCGTCGGCCGCCGACCGCACCATGATCGCGACGGCGTAGATCGTGAGCGCGGCGACGACGTTCAGCGGGTTGAGCAGGCTCAGGCCGAGCACGACCGGTACCAGCACCACGAGGGCGAGGGCCGGGATCGTGTACAGGATGTTGCCGACGGTCAGCAGGACGCTGCGGGCGACCGCGGAGCGGCTGGCCCAGTAGCCGAGGGGTATGGAGACCAGGAGCCCGATCACGATCGGCGGAACGCTGAGCCCGATGTGGGCCAGCGTCTCACCCGAGATGAGATCGAGGTGGGTCCATACCCAGTCCATCAGGCGTCTCCCGCCTGATCCGTCTTGTTGGAGACGCTTCGGGACTTGGGTCCGGTGCCCGCCGCCGCGAGCTCGAGGCGACCGCCCGGCGCGGTGATCACCCCGGCGGCGTAGCCGGCCGCATCGACGAGCAGCACGTCGTCGCCGCTCGCGGCGACCTCGGCCGTGAGGCGGCGCTTGCCGCGCTTGGCGCCGATGAAGTCGGCGACGAACTCGTTCGCGGGATCGGCCAGGATCTGCTTGGGCGTTCCCACCTGGGCGACGCGGCCGCCGCGCTGGAGGATCACGACCTGGTTGCCGAGCAGGAACGCCTCGTCGATGTCATGGGTGACGAAGACGACGGTCTTGCCGAGCGTGCCCTGCAGCCGCAGCAGCTCCTGCTGCAGCTCGTCCCGCACGATCGGGTCGACGGCGCAGAACGGCTCGTCCATGAGCAGGATGTTCGGGTCGACGGCCAGCCCTCGGGCGACGCCGACGCGCTGCTGCTGGCCGCCGGACAGCTGGGCCGGGTAGCGCTTCGCCAGACCGCGGTCGAGTCCGACCCGGTCGAGCAGCGCCAGCGCGTCCTCGCGCGCCTTGCGCTTCGGCACCCCGGTGAGCATCGGCACGGTGGCGACGTTGTCGGCCACGGTGCGATGGGGCAGCAGACCCGAGTTCTGCATGACGTAGCCGATGCTGCGACGCAGCCCCACCGGCGGGATGCCGGAGATGTCCTGACCGTCGATCAGGATGGATCCGCTGCTCGGATCGACCATCCGGTTGATCATCCGCAGCAGGGTCGTCTTGCCGCAGCCCGACGAGCCGACGAACACCGTGGTCTCGTGCGACGGGATGGTGAGCGAGAAGTCCTCGACGGCGGTGGTCCCGTCGGGGAAGGTCTTGGAGACGTGGCGGAACTCGATCGCCATGCGCCGGGCTCCGTCCTGCTCGTTCCCCGCGCCGCGGGTGACGCGTTCGTGGAGTCTATGCACGCCCTCCGATGCTGTGGAGTGCCGCCTGAATCCCCGTCGTAACGATCCGACACGGGCCTCTGCCAGACTCGGCCCATGGCCGCGCCCGGACGACCACGCTTCCGGCGCCGAACCCCGCCGCCCGCGGTGGAGCAAGCCGTCGGCCGCGCCATGCGCATCGACGACGCGATCCGCAGGTTCCGCGAGCAGCGCGCCCGTCGCCGCGGCCTCGTGCCGACCGTCATCCCCTACACCGGCTACGGCGCGCCCGGCTGGGTGCGGGTGCTCGGGCGGGTGCTGCTCGTCGGCACGCCGGGCGGGGCTGCGAAGGCCGAGTCCGTGCGCGGCTGGCGCAGCTTCACCAGTGTCGCGGTCGATCGGCAGCGGGTGAAGGTGACGATCGGCGACGTCGTGCACCACGTGCTCGCGGACCGCGGGGGTGTGATCGACGTGCGGCTCGAGGCGCGGCTCGAACCCGGCTGGCACCGCATCCGTGTGGAGACGGAGGGCGAGGCCGAGAACGCCCTGCCCGTCGAGGCGCCCGTCTTCGTCGTGGACCCCGCGGCGCCGTTCGGGATCATCTCCGACATCGACGACACGGTGATGGTCACGGCGCTTCCCCGGCCGCTGCTCGCCGCCTGGAACACGTTCGTGCTCGACGAGCACGCGAGGGCGGCGACGCCCGGCATGGCGGTGCTCTACGACCGGTTGCACCGGGCCCATCCGGAGGCGCCGGTCATCTACCTCTCCACCGGCGCGTGGAACGTGGCGCCGACCCTGACGCGGTTCCTGAGCCGCAACCTCTACCCACCGGGTCCGCTCCTGCTGACCGATTGGGGACCGACCCCGGACCGCATCTTCCGCTCCGGTCGCCAGCACAAGATCGACCAGCTGGAGCGCATGGCCGAGGAGTTCCCCGAGATGCGGTGGCTGCTGATCGGCGACGACGGGCAGCACGACGAGGAGACCTACGGCGGCTTCGCCGAGGACCATCCGGAGAACGTCGCCGCGGTCTGCATCCGGCGCCTCTCTCCCGGCGAGGCGGTGCTGGCCGGCGGACGATCCCGCGAGGGCGGATCGAGGACGCCGCCCGGCGTCCACTGGATCTCCTCGCCCGATGGGAAGGGCCTCGCCGACGAGCTGGCCAACGCCGGCTTCCTCTGACCCGGGACGTCAGCGGGCGCCGGGTCAGGACTGCCAGGAGTCGGGGCCCGCGCTGCCCGCCGGGTACTCGTCGAGCGGCACCTCGCCCTTCGCCCAGGCGTCGAGGATCGGCTGGACGATGCGCCAGCACTGCTCCGCCACGTCGCCGCGCACCGACAGGGTCGGGTCGTTGCCGAGCACGCCGCGCACGACCTCGCCGTACTCGGTGACGGCGCTCTTCGGCAGGCTCCCGCTCACGTCCTCCGGCTCCAGCCCGAACGGCATCGATCCGCCGCCGGCCGTGAGCTGCAGTCGGAGCCGCGGCGGCTTGAAGCCGATGACGATGCGCTCCGGCTCGCCCTCGCCGGTCTGGCCGTCCGGGCGGTGCCGCACCGGCCGGACGGCGAGCGAGATCTCGTCCCGCGGCGTGCCGATCGCCTTGCCGGACCGCAGCACGAACGGCACGCCCGCCCAGCGCGCGGTGCGCACCTCCAGCGCGATCTCGGCGAGCGTCTCCGTGTTCCGGTCCGCCTCCACCCCCTCCTCGTCCGTGTACGACGGCAGGTGCCGGTCGCCGATGTCGCCCGCCGTGTAGCGCGCGCGGCGGGAGGGCGCGTCCGTGTTCGGGAAGACCGGCCCGTGCTCCCACACCCGCGTCGCGCGGAGGGCCGCTGCCGTCGCGTCCCGCAGCTCGACCGCATCGACGCCCGCCGGCGGCTCCGTGGCGACGACCGAGAGCACCTGGAGCAGGTGCGACTGCAGCATGTCCTTCAAAGCGCCGGCGGTGTCGTAGTAGCCCGCACGCCCCTCGAGTCCGAGCTGCTCGTCGTAGACGATCTCCACGCGCTCCACGGCGTCGCCGTTCCAGCTCGGCTCGAAGAGACGGTTGTCGAAGCGCAGGGCCAGCATGGCCAGGGTCGCGCGGTGGCCGAGGAAGTGGTCCACGCGGTGGATCCGCTCCTCGGGCAGGATCGCCCGCAGCTGGGCGTTCAGCGCCGCCGCGCTCTCGGCATCGTTCCCGAACGGCTTCTCCACCGCCAGCACCGTGCGCTCCGGCAGGTCGACGTCCTTCAGCACCCCGGCGACCTTCGTGACCACGGCCGGCGGGAGGGCGAAGTAGACCACGAGCTCGTCGCCGTCGGCGGCGTCGAGCAGCGGCTTCCAGTCGTCCGCCCGGCTCGGATCCGCCTTGACGTACCGCGCCTTCTCGATGACGGCGTCCGCGAGGTCGCCGGTCGCGCCCACGCCCTCGAAGGCCTTCCGCACGGTCTGCCGCCACGCGTCGTCGTCGCGCTCCGACCGCGCGGAGCCGAGCACGGTGAGACCGCCGAGCAGATCCAGGTCGGCCTGCTCGCCGCCGGCGATGAGACTGCCGATGCCGGGCAGGAGCAGGCGTTCGGTGAGGTCGCCGCTGGCGCCGAGGATGAGCAGAGTCGCGTTCGTCACAGCCCGGAGCCTAGGAACCCGGGCTGGGCAGCCGGTGCGGTTCCGCTCGGATCCCGCCTCCGGGGTACGGGTGAGGAGGACATCCGGGGGACGGAACCGCCCCTTTTCGCGGTAGACCGACCGGTCTGTGTCGCCAGGAGTGGGGACTGGAGGCCGCCTGCCGCCCGGCGTAGCGTCCTTGCTGTCCGAACGAACCGGCCGGACCGAACGAAGTACGAGGGACCATGTCGATCACCGTTTCCGCCGCTCCCCGCGGCGCAGGCGCCCCGACCCGCGGTGAGCGGATCGGCAGCCTGGCGATGACCGGCGCACTGCTGCTCCTCCGCCACTCGTCCGGCTCGGCCGTCACGTCCATCCAGGCGCACCCCCATGCGCTCAGCACTGCAGCGGCCGCCCCCATCGGCCGCTGAGCTCCACCTCGGGATCCCCGCGGCCGGCAGCACCCACTGCCCGCCTCCCGAGACCGGCGAACGCCGGATGATCGCCTCCTCCCGATCATCCGGCGCCGACGCCTCCCCGCGACGATCGCCGCCCGCGAGAATGAGGCCGTGACCTCCCGCGGCGGATCCGCCGTCGCCCTCGCGCGCAGCGCCCACCTCGGCCCCGCGCTCGTCGTGACCACGATCACGCTCGCACTCGGTGTCGCGGTCGGCGCCGACGCCTGGCGGATCGCGCTGCTCACCGTCGCCATGCTCCTCGGCCAGCTGTCCGTCGGCTGGTCGAACGACTGGCTCGACGTCGGCGTCGATCGCGCCGCCCGGCGCACGGACAAGCCCGCCGCGGACGGGCGGATCGGGGCCGGCCGCCTCCGCACCGCGGCCTTCCTCACCCTCGTGCCCGGACTGCTGCTGCCGCTGCCCGCCTCGCTGCCGGCCGCGCTGCTGCACGCGCTGTTCATCGCCTCCGCCTGGGCCTACAACCTGGGCCTCAAACGCACACCCGCATCGGTCGTGCCCTACATGGTGAGCTTCGGCAGCCTGCCTGCGCTCGCGACCCTGCTGCGGGTACCGCCCACCTGGCCGCCGATCTGGGCGACCGCGGCCGGGACCGCGCTCGGGATCGCCGCCCACTTCGCGAATGTCGTCCCCGACGTCGCGGCGGACCGCGCGGACGGCTCGCGGGGCCTGCCGCAGCTGCTCGGCGCGCGGGTGTCCGGGGCGGTGGCCGCCGTCGTCGTGGTCACCGCCGCCGCGCTCGTCGGGCTCGGCGCGCGCCCGTCGCCCGTCGGCCTCGCGGCGCTCGCGCTCGCGGCGACCTCCGCGGTCGTCGGTCTCGCCGCCGCGCTGCGCCCCCGACCGGGCCGGGCGCCCTTCCGCGCCGTCATGGCGGCAGCGCTGCTGCTCGTGGTCGCCCTGCTGGCCGCCGGCCCGACCCTGTGAGCCACAGGTCGCACGCCGCGTGCGGCGGCGGTTGCTAGGTTGCGGCTGTGGCGACCGAACGCAACTGGGCGCGGAACCTCACGTATTCGGCGCCGATCGCGCATCCGGCCTCCGTCGAGGAGGCCTGCGAGCTCGTCGCCCGCTCGGAGCGGGTGCACGCGCTCGGCACCCGGCACTCCTTCAGTGACTGCGCCGACGGGAACGGTGTGCTGATCGCACTCGACCGGCTGCCGGTCGACCTCGAGATCGACGAGGACGCCGCGACCGCGACCGTCGGCGGGGCGGTGCGGATGGGTGACCTCGGCCAGGCGCTCGATGCACGCGGTTGGGCGCTCGCCAACCTCGCCTCGCTCCCCCACATCTCGGTCGCCGGCGCGGTCGCGACCGGCACCCACGGCTCCGGCGACCGACTCGGCACGATGTCGAGCGCGGTGCGCGGGCTGGAGATCATCGGCCCGGACGGCGGCCTGCGGCAGGTGACCGGTGACGAGGCGGCCGGGTCGGTCGTCGCGCTCGGCGCCCTCGGCGTCGTCACCCGGCTGACGCTCGCCGTCGAGCCTGCGTACGAGATCCGCCAGGACGCCTACCTGGACCTGCCCTGGTCGAGCGTCCTGGACCGGTTCGACGACATCACTTCGGTCGGCTACAGCGTCAGCCTCTTCACCCGATGGCAGGGACCCGTCGAACGCGTGCTCGTGAAGTCGCGCGACGGCGAGCCGCCCGAGGACCTCTTCGGCGCGCGGCCCGCCGGCGGGCGGATCGGGGTGGCGGAGATCGGCGTCGATACGAAGAACACGGAAGCCGGCGGCGTCCCCGGCCCGTGGTGGGACCGGCTGCCGCACTTCCGGATGGCGGCGACGCCGAGCGTCGGCGAGGAGCTGCAGAGCGAGTACCTCATCCCGCGCGCGACCGCCCTGCAGGCGCTCGCGACCGTCCGCGAGATGGCGCACGACCTCGACGCGGCCCTGCACATCAGCGAGATCCGCACGATGGCCGCCGACGACCTGTGGCTGAGCGGCGCCTACCGCACGGACGCGGTCTCCGTCCAGTTCACCTGGCGCGACCTCCCCGACCTCGTGCTGCCCCTCCTGCCGCGCGTCGAGGAGCGGCTGCTCCCCCTCGGCGCCCGTCCGCACTGGGGGAAGCTCTTCGCCGCCTCGGGCCTGCGCCTGCGCGAGCACTATCCGCGCTGGGCGGACTTCGAGGCCCTCCGCGACCTGCGCGACCCGGAGCGCACCTTCGGCAACGCCTTCCTCGAGCGGGTGTTCGGCGCATGAGGCGGCTGCTCGACGACGCGCTGCTGGTGCGGATCCACGAGCGAGCCGCCGGCTACGACCGCGACAACACGTTCCCGGTGGAGGACCTCGCCGAGCTGCGGACGGCGGGCTACCTCGCCGCGCTCGTCCCCGAGCGCCTCGGTGGGGCCGGCCTCTCCCTGGAGGAGCTGACCGCCGAGCAGACCCGACTGGCCGGGGCCGCGCCGGCGACCGCCCTCGCCGTGAACATGCATCTCGTGTGGACCGCGGTCGCGAAGACGCTGCTCGACCGCGGCGACGACTCGCTCGAGTTCGTGCTGCGCGAGGCGGCCGCCGGGGAGGTGTTCGCCTTCGGGGTCAGCGAGGCCGGCAACGACCTCGTGCTGTTCGGCTCGACCGTCGAGGCGGCGCCGCGACCCGACGGCGGCTACGCCTACACGGGCCGGAAGACCTTCACCTCGCTGTCGCCGGTCTGGACGCGCCTCGGCACCTTCGGGCTCGATTCGACGAGCGAGGACGCACCGCGCATCGTGTGGGGGTTCCTGGACCGGGACGCGGAGGGGATCGAGATCCGCGACGACTGGGACACGCTCGGCCAGCGCGCGACCCGGAGCAACACGACGGTGCTCACCGGCGCCGTCGTGCCCGCCGATCGGGTCGTGCGGCGGCTGCCGCCCGGGCCGAATCCCGATCCGCTCGTCTTCGGCGTCTTCGTGAACTTCGAGATCCTGCTCGCGTCCGTCTACGCGGGCCTCGCCCACCGCGCGGTCGCTCTCGCAGCGGAGGCGGCGGCCCGGCGCACCTCGTTGAAGCTCGGCGGGGTGCCCTCCTCGCACGACCCGGACGTCCGCCGTCGCATCGCGTCCGCGGCGCTGATCGACGACGGTCTGGATCCGCAGATCCGCTCCCTCGCCCGGGACGTCGACGAGCGCGTCGACCACGCCCGCTGGTGGTTCGCGAAGGCGTCCGGGTTGAAGGTGCGCGTGACCGAACAGGCGAAAGCGGTGGTCGACCAGGCCATCCTGGTCGGTGGCGGCAGCGGCTACGCGGCCTCGAGCGAGCTGTCCCGCCTCTACCGCGACGTGCTCGCCGGCGCCTTCAACCCGTCGAGCGCGGACTCGGCGCTCAGCACGATCGCCACCGCCGTGCTCGGGCCTGCGAGCGCTCCGTCCTCCTGACCGTGCACGGCACGTCGACGGGGCGGGACGTGGCATGGACCGATGCCTGAGGACGACCTGCCGCCGCGCTACCGGCACAGGGTGCTGCCCTGGCACGCTCGATCCCCGGCGCGTCGAGCGGTCGAGCATCGGGCCGCACCGCTGCTCGCAGAGCCCAGGCCGAGCCGCTGAATCCGATCCCGCGTCGGCGGTCGGTGTACACTCGACAGGCCGCTTCACGCGGTGTCCGGGTCTGTGGCGCAGTTGGTAGCGCACCTGCATGGCATGCAGGGGGTCAGGGGTTCGAGTCCCCTCAGATCCACTCGACGCATCTCTGCACTCCCCCCAGCGACGATTCAGCAGGCTGCAGCGCGCTGGGTTGTCCGCGCGACGCTGGGATGCGGCGGCTCGCAGGCCAGGAGGCGGGTCAGGCGAACCCGCCTAGGTGCCGGTGCCGCCTGACACCGCCACCAGGGGTGGAACCTGCATCGGAAGCGCCTCGAGCGCTCCGACGGCTGCACCCACGGCCGCGGCGTCGTTTCCCGGCCCGAGCTGCGACATGCGGACCGCGAATCCGGGGCGCGCGCCGACCTCCACGAACCGGTCGGCGACCTCCCGGGCAGCCGTCAAGCACAGCTCTTCGATGCCGCGGAAGCCGTCGCCGGAGAACACGATCAGATTGAGATCGAGGAGGGTGGCCATGGTCGCGCTCGCGGACGCCACGTAGCGGGCCATGGCCGAGACGAGTTCCGCCGCAAAGGGGTGACCGGAACGTGCCGCCGAATAGACGTGGGCGACGTCCGACATCGTCACCGGACCCGACGCAGCGACGCCGATGGCATGCTCGGGCGCGTTCCTGTCGTGAGCGCGAACGGCTTCGATGATCGATCGCGGAGCGCTGTACAGCTCCAGGCACCCACGGCTCCCGCAGAAGCATTCGGGTCCGTCCACGTCGATGGACACGTGAGCGATGGCCCCGGCGTACGAGGTGCTGCCGAGGAGGAGCTGGCCGTCCGTGAAGATGCCCGACCCGAGACCGGACTCACCCAGATAGACGCACGCGAAGTTGCCGGACGTGCGCGCGTCGAGGCTCAGACTGAATTCCCCGGCAGCAACGGCGTTCGCGTCGTTCTGCATCAGGACCGGCAGATCGAGACGCCGAGCCACGAGGTGACCCACCTCGTCGTCGAGCCACTGGTCGGCATAGGGCCCTGCGGACGCCCGGCCTGTGGCGGAACGGTCGTGCGGGCCCTGGCCGGCGATGCCGACCCCGATGACCCGGTCCCGAGGGATCTCCGTCCGCTCGATGAGGTCATCGACGCCGCGAGCGATCTCCGCAGCCAATGCCTCGTCGCCCTGAGGCGACGCTCGGATGGGGAGGGTGTCGACGACGTCCCCGGCAAGGTTCACCAGAACGAAGGCCATGCTCTCCAGGTCGACCGAGACCCCCACCGCGTAGCCCGAGTCGCCTTTGATCCGCAGCAGCGTCCTGGGCTTGCCTCCGGTGTTCCCGGAGCTTCCCGCCTCCTCGATGAGGCCGTCGGCCAGCAGGCTCCGCACGATGTTCGTCATCGCGGCGACGGTGAACCCCATGCGTTCGGACAGCTCCACCCGGCTGAGCACCTTGTGCACTCGGATCAGCCGAAGGGCCAGAGCCGTGCTTCCCGATGCACGACGAGCAGCTGTGTTCACACCCGGATACCTCTGTCGCCGGCCGAAGGTCGGCCGCTGACCAGCCTATCGTTCAGCTTCGAGCCCGCCGCCGGGTACGGCCTCCGTCGGCG
>DASYJR010000060.1:0-4653 GCA_035996305.1 Amnibacterium sp.
AGGAGGACCGCCCGCAGCCGGTCGTTCTCGAGCACGACGGCCGGGAACTCCCGGTCGTCGCGCTCGCGGTCGTAGTCGTCCTGCGCGGCGTACGGTGAGAACGACGACGGGTACCCGTAGCGGGCGCCGGCGACGATCGCGTCCGGGATGGGCGGCTCCACCCGGAACGGCGACTGCGGCGGCGGCGCGAGCATCGGCAGCGGGCTCTCCCGGCCCAGCCGGGCCATCCGCTGCCGCCGCGTCGTGACCTGCACCCGGGTGGACGTCGTCATCCGGCACCGCCTTCCCGCCCCGAGTCTCCCGGACGCGGCCGCCCCGGACCCGGAAACGCGCAGTCGTGGCGCCTGGTTACTGTGGTGGTCCGGCGCGAGGAGGGCTCCATGGCGGTCGTGTTCGGCATCGACGTCGGGGGCACGAACATCAAGGCCCGCCTCGTCGGCGACGGCGACGCGGTGCTCGCGGAGCGAATGGTGCCGACCCCGCGCAGCGACCCGACCGGCTCCGCGACCCTCGACGCGGTCGCGGCTCTGGTCGAGCAGGCCGGGCGGCGGGTCGACGCGATCGGGCTCGCGGTGCCCGGCGTCGTGGACGAGACGACGGGCACCTGCCGCTACTCGGTGAACCTCGGCTGGCGGGATCTGCCGGTCGCCCGGCTGCTCACCGAGCGCACCGGGATCGCCGCGCTGGCCCTGCACGACGTGCGCGCGGGCGCGATCGGCGAGCGGTGGTCCGGCGCCGGCGCGGGCCGCGCCGGGCCGCTCGCCTTCGTGCCCCTCGGCACCGGCCTGGCGGTCTCGGTGGTCGACGACGACCTGCGGCGGGTGGGCCCGCCGGCGGCCGGCGAGATCGGCCACATCCGCATCACCCGCGGCCCGTTCGCGGGCCTGGTCGTCGAGGACGTGGCCTCGGCGGGCGGGATGGCGCGGCGCGCCGGGCTGCCGGACGCGGAGGCGGTGCTCGCCGCGGCACGGGCCGGCGACACGCGCGCGGCGGCCGTGTGGCAGGACTGCCTCGACCTGCTCGGCGACGCGCTCACCTGGCTCGTGACCCTGACCGCGCCTTCGACCGTCGTGATCGGCGGCGGGCTCGCGAACGCCGGCCCGGCGCTCTTCGAACCCGTGAGCGCCGCGGTGGCCGCCGGGACTCCGGCCTTCCTGCCGCCGGTCGAGCTGCTGCCGGCGCGGCACGGGGCGAGCGCCGCCGCCGTGGGCGCGGCCCGGCTGGCGCGCGTCCTCCTGGTCGACGGGGTCGGCTGACCCGCGTCAGCCGGCGGCGCGCTCCAGCACGAGCTCCCGCACCCGGGCGGCGTCCGCCTGGCCGCGCATCGCCTTCATGACCGCGCCGATGACCGCGCCCGCCGCCTGCACCTTGCCGTCGCGGATCTTCTGCAGCACGTCCGGCTGGGCGGCGAGGGCCTCGTCGATCGCGGCGAGCAGCGCCGTGTCGTCCGACACGACCGCGAGCCCGCGCGCCCGGACGACGTCCTCCGGCGATCCCTCACCGGCGATCACGCCCTCGAGCACCTGTCGGGCGAGACGGTCGGTGAGGTCGCCGTTCTCGACGAGCGCGACGAGCTCGGAGACGTGCAGCGGGGAGACGAGCGTGCCCGCCTCGACGCCACGCGCGTTCGCGACACGGAGGATCTCGCCGAGCCACCACTTGCGCGCCTGCGCGGGCGCCGCCCCCTTCGCGACGGTCTCCTCGAGCTCGACGAGCACGTTCGCGTTCACGATGTCGCGGAACTCCGACTCGGTGAAGCCGTAGTCGGCCTGCAGTCGCCGCCGGAACTGGGTCGGCGTCTCGGGCAGCGCCGCGCGCAGCTCGGCGATCAGCTCCGCCGACGGCTGGATCGGCAGCAGGTCGGGCTCCGGGAAGTACCGGTAGTCGTCCGCGTCGGACTTCGGGCGCCCCGCGGAGGTCGTGCCGGTGTCCTCGTGCCAGTGCCGGGTCTCCTGGATGATCGTGCCGCCGGCGTCGAGGATCGCGGCCTGCCGCTGGATCTCGTACCGCACCGCGCGCTCCACCGACCGGAGACTGTTCACGTTCTTCGTCTCGGTGCGGGTGCCGAACCGCTCCTGGCCGCGCGGCCGCAGGGACACGTTCGCGTCGCAGCGCAGGTTGCCCCGCTCCATCCGCGCCGCCGAGATGCCGAGCGACCGCACGATGTCGCGGATCGTCGCGACGTACGCCTTCGCGAGCTGCGGTGCGGCCGCCTCGGCGCCGACGATCGGCTTCGTGACGATCTCGATGAGCGGCACGCCCGCGCGGTTGTAGTCGACGAGCGACGAGTCGGCGCCCTGGATGCGGCCGGTGGCGCCGCCCACGTGGGTGAGCTTGCCGGCGTCCTCCTCCATGTGCGCGCGCTCGATCGGGACGGTCCACGTGGTGCCGTCCTCCAGCTCGACCTCGACGGATCCGTCGAACGCGATCGGCTCGTCGTACTGGCTGATCTGGTAGTTCTTGCCGAGATCCGGGTAGAAGTAGTTCTTCCGCGCGAACCGGCACGTCTCGGCGATGGAGCAGCCGAGCGCGAGGCCGAGCGAGATCGAGTAGCGCACGGCCTGGGCGTTCACGACCGGCAGCGAGCCGGGCAGCCCCATGTCGACCGGCGCGACCATCGTGTTCGGCTCGAGCGCTCCGCTGTCGGTCGCCGCCGGGTTCGGAGCGGCGGAGAACATCTTCGTGCGGGTCGAGAGCTCGACGTGCACCTCGAAGCCCAGCACCGGCTCGTACTTCGCCAGTGCCTCGTCGTAGTCCAGGAGCGCGTCGCTCGCGAAGGCGGTGCCGTCGGCCACTACAGGGTCCCCCCGTCGGGTTCGGTGCCGTACCCGGGGGCGGGCGCGGTGCCGGGTGTCGTGCGGATGCGATCGGGCCTGGCCGCGGCCGCGGCCGCGCCGAGCGCGGGCGCGCGGGCGAGCAGCGGGGCGCCCCACTCCCGCTCGAGGATGGCCTCGAGCGTCGCGCCGACCCGGTAGAGGCGGGCGTCCTCCCGGACCGGCGCCATGACCTGCAGGCCGACGGGCAGGCCGTCCTCGGGCGCGAGACCGATCGGCATGCCGAGGCCGGGCACGCCGGCGAGGTTCGCGGGGATGGTCGTGATGTCGTTCAAGTACATCGCGAGCGGATCGTCGATCTTCTCGCCGAGGCGGAACGCGGTCGTCGGCGCCGCCGGCGAGACCAGCACGTCGGCCTGCGCGAAGCAGGCGTCGAAGTCGCGCTGCACCAGGGTGCGCACCTGCTGGGCGCTGCCGTAGTAGGCGTCGTAGTAGCCGGCCGAGAGGGCGTAGGTGCCGAGGATGACGCGGCGCTTCACCTCCGGGCCGAAGCCCGCCTCGCGGGACAGGGCGGTGACCTGCTCGACCGTCGAACCGCCCGGGTCGACCCGCAGGCCGAAGCGCACCGCGTCGTACTTCGCGAGGTTGCTCGACGCCTCCGCCGGGAGGATCAGGTAGTAGGCGGCGAGCGCGTACTCGAAGTGGGGCGCCTGCACCTCGACGATCTCGGCTCCGGCCTCGGCCATGCGCTTCAGGGCCTCGCCGAAGCGCTGCCGCACCCCGGCCTGGAACCCGGATCCGTCGAGCTGGTGCACGACGCCGACCTTCAGGCCCGCGAGCGACCCGGATGCGGCGCCCTCGCGGGCGGCGTCGGCGAACGACGGCCAGACGTCCTCGAGGCTCGTGGCGTCGTTCGGGTCGTGGCCGCCGATGACGTCGTGCACGAGCGCGGCGTCGAGGACGGTGCGCGAGACGGGCCCGACCTGGTCGAGGGACGAGGCGAGCGCGATCGCGCCGAACCGGGAGACGCCGCCGTAGGTCGGCTTCACGCCGACCGTGCCGGTGACGGCGGCCGGCTGGCGGATGGAGCCGCCGGTGTCGCTGCCGAGGGCGACGGGCGCCTCGAACGCGGCGACCGCGGCCGCGGATCCGCCGCCCGAGCCGCCGGGGATGCGGGTGAGGTCCCACGGGTTGCGGCTCGGCCCGTAGGCGGAGTGCTCGGTGGAGGAGCCCATCGCGAACTCGTCCATGTTCGTCTTGCCGAGCGGGACGAGCCCCGCGGCGCGGAGCCGGGCGACGGGGGTCGCGTCGTACGGCGGGATCCAGCCCTCGAGGATCCGGGAGCCCGCGGTCGAGGGCATGTCGCTCGTGCAGAGCACGTCCTTGATCGCGACCGGCACACCGGCGAGCGCACTCGGCGCCTTCCCGTCGGCGCGGAGCCGATCGATCTCGGCGGCACGCGCGAGCGCCCGGTCGCCGGCGACGTGGAGGTACGCGTGCACGTCGGCGTCGACGTCGACGATGCGGTCGAGATGCGCCTGGGTGACCTCGACGCTCGACACGTCCCCGGCGGCGAGCGCCCCGGCGAGCCGGGCGGCGCTCCAGCGGATGAGCTCGCTCTCGGCGGCCACTACTGCTCCTCGCCGAGGATCGCGGGCACGCGGAAGCGGCCGTCGCTCGCATCCGGGGCCCCGGACAGCACCTGCTGCTGCGTGAGCACGGCGCCCGGCACGTCGGGCCGCAGCACGTTCACGAGCGGCACGGGGTGGCTCGTCGGCGGCACGTCGGGCGTCGCCACCTCGCGCACCTTCGCGACGGAGTCGACGATCTGCGTGAGCTCCCCGGCGAGATGGTCGATCTCCTCGGGGGTCAGTGCGAT
>DASYJR010000061.1:0-6030 GCA_035996305.1 Amnibacterium sp.
TTGGGATTCCTGATCACCTTCATCTTCGGCGGCCTGACGGGAGTGATCCTCGCGTCGCCGCCACTCGACTTCCACCTGTCCGACTCCTACTTCGTGGTGGCGCACTTCCACTACGTCGTGTTCGGCACGGTCGTCTTCGCCATGTTCTCCGGCTTCTACTTCTGGTGGCCGAAGTGGACGGGGAAGATGCTGGACGAGCGCCTCGGCAAGCTGCACTTCTGGCTGCTGTTCATCGGCTTCCACACGACGTTCCTCGTGCAGCACTGGCTGGGCGTGCTGGGCATGCCGCGCCGCTACGCGACCTACCAGCCCGGCGATCGGTTCACCACCATGAACCAGGTCTCCTCGATCGGTGCCGCGATCCTCGCGATCTCGCTGCTCCCGTTCGCCTACAACGTGTGGATCACCGCCCGGCGGGCGCCGAGAGTGACCGTGAACGACCCGTGGGGGTTCGCGAGGAGCCTGGAGTGGGCGACGTCGTGCCCGCCGCCGCGGCACAACTTCACCTCGATCCCGCGGATCCGGTCCGAGTCGCCGGCGTTCGACATCAACCACCCCGAGACGGGCATCCCCTCCGGCGTCGGCCCCGCGAAGGACGCGCCCCAGGCCGCGACCCGCTAGGCGGCGCGGCTACAGCTGCGGGAGCCGCGGCTCCCCGTGGTCGCGGCTCTCCTTCGCGATGCTGCCGTGGTTCGGTGCGACGTGCTCGAGGATCGCCTCCCACTCCGTCGCGAGCACGAGGTGGCCGGAGCGGGGCGACAGGTTCAGGCGGGCGTTCGGCACGTGCTCCAGCCACCAGGCCGCGTCGTCCTCGTCGGCGAACCCGTCGCGGGCGCCGTAGAACAAGGCGGTGTCGGCCCGGATCGCACCGAGGTCGCGGCTCCAGGAGGCGTCGGACATGAGGTATCGGTCCGCCTCGATGCCCGCCTTGCCGCTGCGGTACGCCTCCGTGATCATCCGCTCGAGCCGGTTGCGCAGCCCGAGGCGCGACTCGAGCGCGGGATCGGCGGGGTCGACGTGCAGCGCCTCGAGCGCCTGCGGGGCGATGAGCGCGCGGCGGGCCGCCTTGCGCACGTCGCGCTCCCCGGGTGCCGACACGATCGCCAGCCGGTCCACCCGCTCGGGATGGCGCTCCGCCACCGCGGCGGCCACGGCGGCGCCGGTGCCCCAGCCGATCAGCCCGACTTGCGTGAACTCCGCCTGCGAGATCCGATCGGCGGTGCGCATCGTGTCGGTGAGGAACGCCGCGATGTCCTCGACGAGCTCACGCATCGACGCCTGCGACGGGTCCTCCAGCGGATCCGAGGCGCCGTACCCGGGCCGGTCGAGCGCCACGAGGTGCAGACCCCAGCGCCCGGTGACGATCGGATCCGGGTCGAACGAGGCGGAGCCGGGGGTCGGATGGCAGAGCAGCACGAGCCGGTCGGCGATCGGGTCGCCACCGGTGGAGAGGCCCATCATCCGGCCCGAGGCGCCGCGGATCCGCGTGCCGGCCATGTCAGCGATCGTCCACGTCGTCCACGTGGCAAGCCTTCCACGCGAAGGCCCCCGTCACCTGGGGAGATGGCGCACGATGCGGCAGGTCACCCGGTCGGCAGCTCCAGGGTGAACCGCGCGCCGGGCGGCGTCGCCGCGTGGCCGGCGACGACGCGTCCACCCATGCGGGCGGCGAGGCGGGTGGCGATGGAGAGGCCGAGGCCGGTGCCGACGTCGCGCGTCTCCCGGTACCGCTCGCGGAGCAGTCCGCGGGTGAAGGCGTCGGCCAGGTCCTCGTCCGAGAGGCCGGCGCCGGAGTCCTCGACCGCCACCCGGGCGGCCCCGTCCGTGCGGGCGCCGGCGAGCAGTACGCGCCCGCCCGCGGGAGTGGCGCGGAGGGCGTTCTCGACGAGACCGTCGAGCACCTGGCGCACCCGTCGCGGGTCGCCGCGCGCGGCCAGCGGGGACTCGAGCCCGTCGGACTCGAGGTGGACTCCCAGCAGCTCGGCCCGCGCGGTCCACGCCTCGATCGCGCTCCCGGCGAGCTGCGCGAGGTCGATCCGCCCGGGCTCCAACGAGAAGTCGTCCGCCTCGAGCCGCGCGAGTTCGAGCAGGTCGGCGGTGAACCGCTCGAGGCGCGTCGTCTCGGCCACGAGGATGCCCCCGACCTCCGCCGTCCGCTCGGGCGGCACCAGGCCGTCCGAGAGCGCCTCGCCGTAGCCCCGCAGCGCGGTGAGCGGCGTGCGGAGCTCGTGCGAGATCGAGAGCAGGAACTCGCGCTGCCGGCCCTCGCTCGTCGACAGCGCGGCGTCGAGGGACTGGAGGGCGTCCGCGACGTCCGCCACCTCGGCGGGGGAGGGCGTGGGCACCGCGACGCCCCGCTCGCCGTCCGCGAGTCGCCGGGCGGCCGCCGCCGTCGCGGCGAGCGGCTTCGTGATCCGTCCGGCGAGCCACACCGCTGCCGAGACCGCGAGCACGAGTGCGATCCCGAGGGTGACGAGGATGCCGCCGATGAGGTCCGCGGCGTCGCGGGTGAGCGCCGACAGCGGCCGGGCGAGCACGATCGCCCCGCCGTCGGCCGAGGGGCGCGCCTCGACGAGCACGTCGCGGCCCGCGACGCGGACGCTCGTCGACACCGTGGATCCGCCGATCGCGGTGGCGGCGATGGAGCGGGTGCGCCGCACGATCGGCGTGCCCCGCGCGGTCGACGTCACCAGAGCGCCGTCCGAACCGTAGACGGAGACGACGGTGCCGCCGAGCCCCTGCGCCACGCGGTCGAGCGCCGAGCGGGTCACGAGCCGGGCGGACTGGAGGCTGAGGAGCGACGCCTGCGCGGTGAGCTCGCCGCGCTGCTCGGAGCGGGCGGCCGACCTCGCGAACTGCACCGTCGCGAGCCCGGCGATCAGGGCGGTCGCCACGACGAGTCCGACGGCGAGCAGCAGGATGCGGGAGGCGAGGGTGCGGGTCATCCGTCTCCCGCGTCGACGGCGTAGCCGACGCCGCGCAGCGTGCGGATGGGGCTGCTCGGACCGAGCTTCGCCCGCACCTGCGCGACGTGCACGTCGACCGTGCGGCCGCCGCCGTAGTCCGCCTGGCCCCACACGCTCGACAGCAGCTGCTCGCGGGTGAAGACGCGGCCCGGCGCGCTCATGAGCTTCGCGAGAAGGTCGAACTCGGTCGCCGTGAGCGCCACGGGCCGCCCGTCGACGCGCACCGCGCGTCGCTCGGGGTCGAGCTCCACGCCACCGACCGAGAGCAGGGACGCCCGCGACGGCAGGGCGCTGCGCCGCAGCAGCCCGCGGATGCGGGTGACGAGCTCGCGGGGGGAGAACGGCTTCGTCAGGTAGTCGTCCGCGCCGAGCTCGAGCCCGAGGATCCGGTCGATCTCGTCGTCCCGCGCCGTCACGAACACGACCGGCGTCCAGTCGCCTGCGGCACGCAGCGCCCGGCAGATGTCGAGCCCGTCCCGGCCGGGCAGGCCCACGTCGAGCACGACCGCGACCGGGCGCAGCCGTTCGATCGCCGGGAGCACCGCGAGGCCGTCGCGTTCGACGTGCACACCGAACCCCGCCTCGGCGAGGTAGAGCCGCTCGAGGTCGGCGATGGCGCGCTCGTCCTCGGCGACCAGCACGAGCCCCTTCGACTCCACGCCGCTCATTCAAGCGGGATCCGCCCGGCGGGACGGCTCGAGGGCCTGCGATTTACGCTCCTCGAACATTCGGCGAACACGGCCCGGGCATCGCCGTCGCACGATGACGTCCACGCCCGATCCCACTGAGGAAGGACACCACCATGGCTCCCACGCGCCGCACCGCGCTCGTCACCGCCGGTGCCACCGCCGCCGTGCTCGTCGCCGGCGGGGCCACCGCCGCCTTCGCCGCCGGCCCCGCGCCGATCGTCCGAACCACCGCGTCGACCTCGACCTGCGTCCCCGGCGTCGCGCCGCTGCTCCGCGCCGCATCCGGGTCGCTCGCCACCGATCTGCAGCACCTCGCGAAGGACTCGGCGGCGGGCAAGGCGGCCGACCGCGCGGCGATCAGGAAGAAGGCCCTCGCGGGCGGGTACGGCGTGCGGATCGAGCGCGTCGCCCGCATCGTCGCGGGTGGGACCGGCGCCCTGCCGGCGTCGCTGCCCGCGGCGCTGAAGGCGGACCTGAAGACCCTCCGGGCCGACGCGAAGGGGTCCGCCGCCCGCAGGGCCGAGGCGGCGGCGATCTGGAACAAGGCGCTCACGGGCTCCTACGGATCGACGATCGAGTCGCTCGCGAAGGACGCGAAGGCCCGCGTCGACCAGCGCTGCGCGAGCAAGGCGGGCTCGAACACGGGCGGCTGACGCGGCCCCTGCCCGAGCGACGGAGAATCGAGGCCCCGCGGACGACGTCCTGCGGATGCGGGCCCTTCGGAGCAGGAACCCCGTCGTTCGGGCAGGGGACGGTGTTGTGCTGCCGGGTGATGGCGGCATGAGGCGGTCCTCGAGACCCTCACCTCGCGAGGTCGGCGCGCTGCCCGCCATCCGCCAGGAGCCCCGCCCGGTTCGGCGCGTGACATCGCGTGTCGGCGTCGCTCGCTACGGTGGTGCGGGGAGGAGGCCGGGGTGCACCTGAAGAGCCTCACGCTGAAGGGCTTCAAGTCCTTCGCCCAGTCGACCACGTTCGCGTTCGAGCCCGGGGTCACCGCCATCGTCGGCCCGAACGGATCCGGCAAGTCGAACGTCGTCGACGCGCTCGCCTGGGTGATGGGGGAGCAGGGCGCGAAGACGCTGCGTGGCGGCACGATGGCGGACGTCATCTTCGCCGGCACGGCCACCCGCGGTCCGCTCGGGCGCGCCGAGGTCGTGCTCACGATCGACAACGGCGACGGGGCCCTGCCGATCGAGTACGGCGAGGTCGCGATCAGCCGCACCCTGTTCCGCAACGGCACGAGCGAGTACGCGATCAACGGCGACTCGTGCCGTCTCCTCGACGTGCAGGAGCTGCTGTCCGACTCCGGCCTCGGCCGCGAGATGCACGTCATCGTCGGGCAGGGCCAGCTCGACACCGTGCTCAGGGCGACGCCGGAGGAGCGGCGCGGCTTCATCGAGGAGGCCGCGGGCATCCTGAAGCACCGGCGGCGCAAGGAGCGCACCGTGCGCAAGCTCGAGTCGATGCAGGCGAACCTCACGCGGCTCACCGACCTCGCCGACGAGCTGCGCCGGCAGCTGAAACCGCTCGGCGCCCAGGCGGAGGTCGCTCGCGAGGCGGCGACGATCCAGGCGACCGTGCGCGACGCGCGCACCCGGCTGCTCGCTGCCGACACGTCGAAGCTCGTGCGGTCCATCGCGACGCTCGAGGACTCCGGCGGGGCCGCGCAGCTCGAGCGGCAGGTCGCGGCGGATGCCGTGCAGCGACTCGGCCGGCGGGTCGCCGAGCTCGAGGCGTCCGAGGTCCCGGCCGAGCTCGACGAGGCCCGCCGAACGGCGCTCGACCTGGAGCGGGTGCAGGAGCGGTTCCGGTCCCTCGCGCAGCTGGCCGCCACGCGCATCGCACTGCTGGGACCGGAGGAGCCGCCTTCGGCGACACCGGCGGGAGGCCCGGACGAGGTCGCCGCGATCGCGAGCGATCTCCACCGGCTCGAGCGGGACCTCGAGCAGGCGGAGGCCCGGCACGACGCGGCCGTCGCCCTGCAGCAGGCGGCCCAGCGCGAGCTCGACGCCGTCGACGAGCGCGTGGCTGCGGATGCGGCCGCGGTCGCCGCCCACGACCGCCGCATCGCCGAGCTCGCCGCCCGGCTCACGGCCGCCGAGTCGCGGATCGCCGCCGCGCGAGCCGACCTCGGGCGACGGACCGCCGCGGCCGACGCGGCCGAGGCGCGGCGCAGCGCGGCGGCCGAGGCGCTCGCCGGTGCGCCGGAGCCGCCGACCGCATCCGCCGAGGAGGACGACGCCGACTCCGAGCAGGCGGTGACCGCGGCGATCGCGGCCTTCGAGGAGCGCCGGGCGGTCGTGCACGACCTGGAGCGCCGGGCCAGCGGGGTCGCGGCCCGCGTCGCCGCCCTCGGCCTCGCGGTGCAGGCACCC
>DASYJR010000062.1:0-3568 GCA_035996305.1 Amnibacterium sp.
AACGTGGGCCCGCTCGTCGAGTCGTCGATCGACGACAAGCCGCTGTCCGTCGCGCTCCGCGAGATCAACGAGGACAAGCTCCGCATCACGAGCGTCGAGTGATCCCCGGCGGGCGCGCCGGCCGGCCTTCCGGCGCGGGAACGGAGCGTCCGTGAGGATCGTCGTCGGGATCTCCGGCGGCATCGCCGCGTACAAGGCGGTGCACGTCGTCCGCGCCCTCGTGCTCGGGGGCCACGACGTGCACGTGGTGCCGACCGCCGCCGCCCTGCGCTTCGTCGGCCGCCCGACCCTGGAGGCGATCAGCCACAACCCGGTCGAGACCGACCTCTACGAGGGCGTGGCCGAGGTGCGCCACGTGGCGCTCGGCCAGTCCGCCGACCTCATCGTCATCGCTCCGGCCACGGCGAACACCCTGGCGAAGCTCGCGACCGGCCTCGCCGACGACCTCCTCGGCACCACCGTGCTCGCGAGTCGTGCCCCGCTCGTCGTCGCGCCCGCGATGCACACCGAGATGTGGGAGCATCCCGCCACCCGCGCCAACGTGGCCACGCTCGCCGGCCGCGGCGTCGTGGTCGTGGGTCCCGGATCCGGTCGGCTCACCGGACAGGACGCGGGCGTCGGCCGCATGGCGGAGCCGGGCGACATCGTCGCGGCGGCGCTCGACGCCGCCACCGCGGCCAACCCCGATCTCGACCGCACGATCGAGGCGCCGGCACCCGAGGGCCTGGCCGGCATCCGGGTGCTCGTCACCGCGGGGGGCACCCGCGAGCCGCTCGACCCCGTGCGCTTCCTCGGCAACGCGTCCAGCGGCCGGCAGGGCGTGGCGCTGGCCGAGGCGGCCCGCGACCGCGGCGCCGACGTCGTGCTCGTCGCCGCGCACCTCGAGGTGCCCGCACCCGCCGGGGTCGAGGTGGTCCAGGTCGGCACCGCCGCGCAGATGCTCGACGCCGTCCGCCGCGAGGCGGCCACGGCCGGTCTCGTGATCATGGCCGCGGCGGTCGCCGACTGGCGTCCTGCCACGGTGGCCGACGGCAAGCTGAAGAAGCGCGACCTCGGCGAGCGGTTCGGGGTCGAGCTCGTGCGCACCCCCGACGTGCTCGCCACGATCGCCGCGGAGCGGTCCCGGCCGGGCCAGGTCCTCGTCGGCTTCGCCGCGGAGACGGAGCCCGACCACGAGCGGCTGCTCGCTCTCGGCCGCGAGAAGATCGCGGCGAAGGGCGCCGACTTCCTCGTGCTCAACGAGGTCGGTCACGACCTCGTGTTCGGGCGGACGGAGACCGTCGTCACCGTGCTCGACGCCTCGGGCGCGGTGGTCGGCTCGGCCGACGGCGACAAGCGGTCGGTGGCCGACGCCATCCTGGACCTCGTCGTCCCCGCCTGACCGGCGACCCCCCCACCCATCCCTCCAGGAGGACCCGTGCCCGCGCTGCGTCTGTTCACGTCGGAGTCCGTGACGCCGGGGCATCCCGACAAGATCTGCGACCAGATCTCGGACAGCGTGCTCGACGCACTCATCGCGCAGGACATCCATGCGCGGGTGGCCGTCGAGACGCTCGTCACCACGGGCCTCGTGCACGTCGCCGGGGAGGTGTCGACGAGCGGCTACGCGGACATCCCGGGGATCGTGCGGGACCGCATCCGGCGCATCGGCTACGACTCGTCCGAGCAGAGCTTCGACGGCACCACCTGCGGCGTCTCGGTCTCGATCGGCTCGCAGTCCGTCGACATCGCCCGCGGCGTCGACCGGGCGCTCGAGGCGCGGGAGGGCAGCGCTGCCGCCTACGACCAGCTCGGTGCCGGCGACCAGGGCATCATGTTCGGGTTCGCGGTGCGGGAGACGCCCGAGCTCATGCCGGTCCCCGTCTCGCTCGCCCACAAGCTCGCCGAGCGGCTCACCCGGGTGCGGCAGGAGGGCGTGCTGCCCTACCTGCGCCCGGACGGCAAGACGCAGGTGACCATCGGCTACGACGGCGTGCGCCCCGTAAGCGTCGAGGCGGTCGTCGTCTCCGCCCAGCACGCGCCGTACGTCGAGTCCGGCGATCTCCGCGACGACGTGCGCCGCCTCGTCATCGATCCGGTGCTCGAGGCGAGCGGCCTCGACGCCACCGCGCCGCGCCTCTATGTGAACCCGTCCGGCCGCTTCGAGGTCGGCGGACCCAAGGCGGATGCCGGCCTCACGGGCCGCAAGATCATCGTCGACACCTACGGCGGCGCGAGCCGGCACGGCGGTGGCGCCTTCAGCGGCAAGGACCCGTCGAAGGTCGACCGCTCCGGCGCGTACGCGATGCGCTGGGTCGCGAAGACCGCGGTGGCGGCCGGCCTCGCCGACCGCCTCGAGCTGCAGGTCGCCTACGCGATCGGCGCAGCGGAACCGGTGGGGCTCTACGCCGAGACCTTCGGCACGGCGCACGTGCCCGAGGAGCGCATCGTGTCGGCGATCCGCGAGGTGTTCGACCTGCGGCCGAGGGCGATCATCGACGCCCTCGACCTGCTCCGCCCCATCTACGCCGAGACGAGCGTGTTCGGCCACTTCGGCCGCGAGCTGCCGCAGTTCACCTGGGAGCGCACCGACCGGGCGGCGGACCTCGCCGCCGCGGCCGGGCTCGGCTGACCGTCGGGGCACCGAGGTCGTCATGGCCGCGCCGTCGATCGCGAACGTCGTGCTCGACTCGCCGCTGCCGCGCCTGGACCACCTCTTCGACTACCGCATCCCCGAGTCGCTGCTGGGCGGCGTGACGCCGGGCGTACGCGTGAAGGTGCCGCTGCGGGTGGCGGGGCGCAGCGCCGACGGCTGGGTCGTCGGCCTGTCCGAGACGACCGACGCACCCGGGGAGCTCTCCGCCATCGACACGCTGGTGTCGCCCGTCCCGGTCCTCGCGCCCGAGATCTGGCGGCTCGCGCGCGCGGTCGCCGACCGGGGTGCGGGGGTCGCCTCCGACGTGCTGCGCATCGCGGTGCCGAAGCGGCAGGCGCGCGTCGAGCAGCGCTGGCTGAAGGAGGACGGTCCCGCCGCGTCGCCCGGCGTCGACGCGCCGCGGCTCCCGGTCGGCGACGCGCTCGTCGAGGGACGCCGGCTCACCGCCCTCGCGACCCCGCAGCCGACGATCCGCGGGGGGCGCACCGTCGGCGGATGGGCTGCGGAGCTCGCGGACACCGCGGCGTCGGTCGCGGCCGCCGGGCGCACCGCGATCGTCGCCGTGCCGGACCGCCGCGACCTGGACCAGCTCGCCGCGGCGCTCGCCGCCGGACCGGGGGCCGGCGCCGTGCTGCGCGTGGACGCGACGCTGCCCGCCGCCGCGCGCTACCGAGCGCATCTCACCGCGCTCGGCCCCGGCCCGCACGTGATCATCGGCGCCCGGTCCGCCGTCTATGCGCCCGCCGCGGACCTCGGCGCGATCCTCGTCTGGGACGAGGCGGACGCGTTCCACCAGGAGCCGCTCGCCCCCTACGCCGCCACCCGCGACGTCGCTCTGCTCCGGCAGGAGCAGTCCGGCGCGGGGCTGCTGCTCGTCGCACATACGCGCTCGACCACCGTGCAGCGGCTGGTGCAGGTGGGCTGGCTGGGGGA
>DASYJR010000063.1:0-3676 GCA_035996305.1 Amnibacterium sp.
GGGTCCGGTCACGGGATCGAGGGCCGCCGCTCGCGGCGGCCGAGCCCGCAGGCCCCATCGGCCCGGGCGACTCGACATCCGCCGCATTCCATTCCCGTGAAGCTGCTGCTGCCGCCGTCCGAATCGAAGTCGGACGGCGGCACCGGCCGCTTCGCACTCGGCCGACTCGGCCGCCCCGCACTGAACCCGGCCCGATCCGCGGTGCTCGACGCGCTCGTGGCACTCTCCCGGGACCGCGTGGAGGCGGCCCGGGTGCTGCATCTCGGTCCGAAGCAGGCCGCCGAGATCGAGCGGAACGCCCACCTCCGTCGCGCTCCCGTGCTGCCCGCCGTGGAGCGGTACACCGGCGTCGTGTACGACGCGCTCGGCGCGGCGACCCTCCCCGCCGGGGCGCGCTCCTGGCTCGACGGGCACGTGCTCATCGCCTCCGCCCTCTTCGGCCTCGTCGCGCCGGACGACCCGATCCCCGCGTACCGGCTGTCCGGCGGCACCGCCCTGCCCGGGCTGCCGCTGAAGCGGCACTGGGCCGAGCCCGTGCGGCGCGCCATCGCCCGCGAGCGGGACTGGATCCTCGACGCCCGGTCCGCCGCCTACGCCGCGCTCGGTGCCCCACCCCCCGGCAGCGCGGTGCTGCACGTCGAGGACGCGTCCTCCGGCAGAGCGCTGAACCACTTCAACAAGCACGCGAAGGGCGACCTCGCGCGCCGCCTGGCGCTGTCCGAGCCCGACGTCCGCTCCCGCGACGATCTGCTGGCGTGGGCCGCGGGCGCCGGCCTCCGCCTCGCCCCGTGGGGGCCGCACGACGTCGTCCTGATCGTGGATGCGGCGGAGGCCCAGGTCGGGCGCCGCTAGCCTCGGACGGTGGCGAGGATCTCGGAGACGCGCGCGCTCGAGGCGGTGGAGCGGGCCCTCGAGCTCGCCCCGATCATCGACGGGCACAACGACTGGGCGTGGGAGACGCGGCTGACGCGGGGCGGCACCGTCGAGGGGCTGGAAGGGCCGCTCCCCGGCGACACGGACCTGCTCCGGCTGCGCCGCGGCCGGGTCGGCGGCCAGTTCTGGAGCGTCTTCGTCGAGGACCTGGACAGCGGCGCCGAGGCGGTCGCGCAGACCCTCGAGCAGATCGACTGGGTGCACCGGGTGGCGGAGGCCTACCCGCAGGACTTCCTGCTCGCCCGCTCCGCCGCCGACGTCGAGACGGCGCGGGCGACGGGCCGGATCGCCTCGTTCCTCGGCGCCGAGGGCGCGCACAGCCTGCACGACTCGCCCGCGGTGCTGCGGATGCTCGCCGCGCTCGGCGTCCGCTACCTCACGCTCACCCACAACCGGAACTCGGCGTGGGCCGACTCCGCGACCGACGAGCCGCACCACGGCGGCCTGTCGGAGCGGGGCCGGGCGATGGTCCGGGAGCTCAACCGGCTCGGCGTGCTCGTCGACCTCTCGCACGTGTCGCCGGCGACGATGCACGCCGCGCTCGACACGACGGACTCGCCCGTGATCTTCAGCCACAGCAGCTGCCGTGCGCTGACCGGCCATCCGCGGAACGTGCCGGACGACGTCCTCGTGCGGCTCGCGGGCAACGGCGGCGTCGTGATGATCGCGTTCGTGCCGCAGTTCGTGGACGAGGACTACCGGCACTGGTTCGACGGGGACCGTCTGGACTCGCCGCCCGTCGTCCCGATGTCCCGCGTCGCCGACCACATCGAGCACGCCCGCGAGACCGCGGGAGTGCGGCACATCGGGCTCGGCGGCGACTTCGACGGCACCGACGAGTTCCCTGAGGGGCTCTCGGGCGTCGACGGCTATCTCGACCTGCTCGCCGAGCTCGCGCGGCGCGGCTGGAGCGCCGCCGACCTCGCCGCCCTCGCGGGCGGCAACGTGCTGCGGGTGCTCCGCGCGACCGACGCCCGGTTCGCCGGCGCCCGCACGCCCACCGCCCTGCCCCGCTGAGGCCGACGCGCCCGTCATGAAACGCGGGTGAAACGTCCAGCCATCTAGCCTTGTGCTTCCTGCACCTGTTCTCAGAGGAGACGCATGACCCGCGTACCCGTCCGTCCCGCGGCGCTCGGCGCCACGGCCCTCGCCACAGCCCTCGTCCTCGCCGGCTGCTCCGCCGGCGGCGGCGCGTCGACCGGCTCCAGCAGCGGCCCGACGAAGACCCTCGTGGTCGACAACACGTTCGACCTCAAGACCTCCGACCCGGCCCGCGCGTTCGAGCTCACCGGCTCCATCGTCGACAAGGCCCTGTACGAGACCGCGCTCACCTTCCAGGGCGACGACACCACGAAGCCGCTGCCGCAGCTCGCCACCTTCTCGGAGTCCTCGGACAACAAGGTGCTGACGCTCACGCTGAACGGCAAGCACAGCTTCTCCTCCGGGAACCCCGTCACGATCGACGACATCGTCTGGTCCTACCAGCGCGTGCAGGCGATCGCCGGCAACCCGTCGTTCCTGCTCACCGACCAGGCCACCGGCAAGAACCTCGACATCGCCAAGACCTCCGCGACGACGATGACGATCACGGACACGAACCCGAACCCGGCGCTCCCGTTCATCCTCCCGAACCCGTCGCTCGGCGTGCTCGACTCGAAGCTGCTGACCAAGCACGGCGGCACGACGACCAAGTCCGACGGGGCGGAGCAGTACCTGAACGGCCACTCCACCGGGTCCGGCCCCTACGAGCTCACCTCGTACAGCACGACGACCAAGGTCGTCTTCGGCCCGAACCCGCACTACGTCGGCACCAAGCCGACCTACGGCCGGGTCGTGCTGCAGAACGTGACGGGCCCCTCGCAGAAGATCGACGTGCAGGGCAACCAGGCGCAGATCGCGACGGGCCTGAACGCGCAGCAGGTGCAGGGCATCGGCTCGGGCCTCAAGGTGCTGAAGAGCACCTCGCCCGACGTCGGCTACTTCTGGCTCAACCAGAACCCGACCTACGGCAAGGGCGTCACCAACAACGCCGACTTCGTCACGGCCGTCCGCAAGGGCCTGAACTACCAGGACATCCTCGCCGTGGCCGGCAGCGGGTCCAGCCAGCCGGGCGGCATGGTCCCGTCGCAGTTCCTCGGCTCCATCAAGCCGGACGCGACGAACACCTACGACGCGGCGGCGGCCAAGGCGGCGCTCACCAAGGCCGGGTACAAGGGCCAGACCGTGACCCTGTCCTACCCGACGGACGCCACGCTGTCCGGCGTCCAGTTCTCGACGCTCGCGCAGAAGGTGCAGTCGCAGCTCCAGGCCGTCGGTGTCACGGTGAAGCTCTCCGGCACCCCGATCTCCACGCTGCTCGACGCCTACCGCGCCGGCAAGCTGCAGGCCGGGATCATGTACTGGGGCCCCGACTTCCCGGACCCCTCCGACTACACGACGTTCAGCCCGGGTGAGGCCCTCGGTCTGCGCGCCGGGTGGGCCGCGTCCATGTCGCCCGAGGTGACGAAGGCGAAGCAGGCCGCCGAGGCCTCCACCGGCGCCGGCCGCGCCGCGGCGTACGAGGCGTGGCAGCGTGCCGCGAACCAGAACGGCCCGTTCGTGCCGCTGCTGCAGCCGGCCCGCTACTTCGTGACGGCGTCGACGATCGAGCTGGTGCAGCCGAACGCCGTGTGGACGGTGGATCTGGCCGCCATCAAGTGACGCAGCTCGACGAGCGCGCGGAGACGGCCGCCCGGGCAGCACG
>DASYJR010000064.1:0-5988 GCA_035996305.1 Amnibacterium sp.
CGTGATGGCATCGAGGACGACGGGGTCATCCGTGTCGGGAAGGTCGAACCGCATCGCGGCCTGGGTGCGCTTGCCGGTGAAGGCGACGAGCACGACGCTCTCGATGGGCCGGAACCCGACGAGCCGCGGAACGAGCCGCAGGAAGTCGACGGGTCGTGCCGCCTTGACGATCTCGGTCATGCCGCGCAGCGTGCCGGGCGCGGGGCCGGCGACGGGCGGCCCTGCGCTGCGGAGGCCGCCGCCGGCGCGCCCCTCGGGCCTGTGGAGGAGCGGCGTCCCCGTCAGTCCGCCGTGGTGAGCGCGAGGACCTCGCGACCGGCGAGGCGCTCACGGCCGCCGAGGGCGGCCAGCTCGATCACGACACCGATCCCGGCGACGACCGCGCCGGCCCGCTCGAGCAGGTCGCAGGTGGCGGCGACGGTCCCGCCGGTGGCGAGCACGTCGTCGAGCACGAGCACCCGGGCGCCGACGGGGAAGCGGTCCGGCCGCACCTCGAGCACCGCGGATCCGTACTCGAGGTCGTAGGCCACCGTGAGGGTCTCCGGCGGGAGCTTGCCGCCCTTGCGGACGGCCAGCACGCCGCTGCCGCTCGCGTACGCGGCGGCCGCGGCGAGCAGGAAGCCGCGCGCCTCGATGCCCGCGACGAGGTCGAAGCGGCCGGCGAAGCCGGCGACGAGCTCGTCGGTGATGGTCTTCAGCGCCTCCGCGTCGGCGAGGGTCGGCGTGAGGTCGCGGAAGAGCACGCCCGGGTGCGGGAAGTCGGGGACGATGGCGGTGAGGCGGGAGATGAGCGCGGCGGCGTCCGTCACCCGCGCAACCCTAGGGCCTCCCGCACGACCGCCTCCCGACGACCCCGCGGAGCAGCGCCCCGGCGACCTCGTCCCGAATTCCCCGCAGCCCGCGACCGCCCCGACCTCGGAACCTGGCCACGCAGGCCCTCCCCGGGCCGCCGACCGCGACCCGATCTCGGAACCTCGGAGCCGGCGGAGCGTCAGCGGCACCATGCCGCGCGGGGACCGGCACGGCCATGAAACTGACTCATCGCCCGGTGGTTGCGGCACTGCCTGCAACTCGCCCGGGCGATGAATCAACGTGCTTCAGGATGCTCCGGAGTGCCGGATCCCGCAACCCTTCCCGGCGCGTCCCGTGCCTCCTTCGAAGGAAGACCTCAGGCGGACAGCAGATCGATGACGAAGACCAGGGTGCGGCCGGACAGCCGGTGGCCCGCACCGGCGGCGCCGTAGGCGAGCTGCGGCGGCACGGTGAGCTTGCGGCGGCCGCCGACCTGCATCCCGGGGATGCCGCGCTTCCACCCCTCGATGAGGTTGTTCAGGGGGAAGGTGATCGACTGGCCGCGGCTCCAGGAGGAGTCGAACTCCTCGCCCGAGTCGTAGTCGACGCCGAGGTAGTGGACGGTGACGGTGCCGCCCGGTTTGGCTTCGGCTCCGTCGCCGGTCACGATGTCTTCGATGACGAGGTCCGACGGGGCGGGCCCCGTGGGGGGATCGAGCTCGGGCTTGCTGTTCAGGTCGGTCATGGGCGGTCAGTCAACCGGAAGGGACGTGTGCGGTGGCTGAGTCGCGGGAGGGGCGCGGGTCGGGCCGTCTCGTGGACCTCTCGCCGCTTCGGGCGAGCCCGGCGTTCGCCCGCTTGTTCGCGGGCCGCTCGATCGCGGGCATCGGGGGCCAACTCACGATCGTCGCGGCGGGCCTGAACGTCTACGCCCTCACGCGGTCGACCTTCGCCGTGTCCCTCATCGGCGTCGTGGCGCTCGTGCCGACGATCCTCGCGGGGCTCTACGGCGGGATGCTCGCGGACGCCTTCGACCGGAGGGCGGTCGCGATCTCGTCGGCGGTCGTGTCGTGGGCGGCGTCGCTCGTGCTCGCGGCCCTGTCCTGGACGGGGTCCCAGTCGGCGCTCTCGCTGTACCTGCTGACCGCGCTGTCCGCGGTCGCGACGACGGTGCTGCTGACGGTGGAGTCGGCGATCACACCGCGGCTGCTGACGAGACGGCTGCTGCCGGCCGCTGCGGCGCTCGGCGGCATCGGCACCGGCATCGCGGTGACGGTGGGCCCGGCGCTCGCCGGCGTGCTCGTGGCCGCGGCCGGGTTCCCGTGGTGCTACTCGGTCGACGCCCTGCTCTTCGTCGCCTCGCTCGTGGGGATCCTCGCCCTGCCCCCTCTGCCGCCCGCCGGGCACGTGGACCGGCCCGGCCTCGCGTCGCTCGCGAGCGGGTTGCGCTTCCTGCGGAGCGCACCGAACATCCGCACGACCTTCGTCGTCGACATCGTCGCGATGACCTTCGGGCAGCCCCGCGTGCTGTTCCCGGCGATCGGCGCGGTGCTGCTCGGCGGCGGCTCGGTGACGGTCGGCGTGCTGTTCGCGGCCTTCGCGATCGGGGCGCTGATCAGCAGCGTGTTCTCGGGACGGTTCGGTGCCGTGCGCCGGCAGGGCCTCGCGATCGAGCGCGCCATCGAGGTGTACGGCGCCTGCATCCTCGCGTTCGGGATCGTGGTCGCGGTGGCGGCCTTCGGGGAGGCGGGCCGGTGGATCCCCGGACCCCCGACGGTCGATCTCGTCGGGATCGGCCTCGCGGCCGTGCTGCTCGCCGGCGCCGGAGCCGCCGACAACGTGAGCGCGATCTTCCGCTCCACGATCCTGCAGGCCGCGGCGCCCGACGAGGTGCGGGGACGCCTGCAGGGCGTGTTCATCGTCGTCGTGACGGGCGGGCCCCGCGTCGGCGACTTCTTCACCGGCCTCGTCGCCCGGACCGGCCAGCTGTGGCTGCCGCCGGTCGCCGGAGGGGCGCTCGTGATCGTCCTCGTGGCGCTGCTCGTACACCGGGGCGGCTTCCTGCGCTACGACGCTGCGGCGCCGACGCCGTGAGCGCCGTCACCGCCCTGCTCGCCGCCCTCGTCGGGCGGGTGCTCGCCGCGTCCCCGGTGCCGGGCCCGATCGACGGCCTGGTCGTCGGCCTCGCCGTCGCCGCCGCGGTGCTGTGGCATCCGACGTGGCGCCGGCTCCGGCACGGGATCACGATCGTCCACGAGGCCGGCCACGGGTTCGCGGCGACGATCACCCGCCGCCGGCTCGCCGGCATCCGCCTGCACTCGGACACCTCGGGGCTGACCGTGAGCGTAGGACGGCCGCGGGGCCCGGGCATGGTGCTGACCCTCGCGGCCGGCTACCCGGCGCCGTGCGCCGCCGGCGTGCTCGCCGCCTGGGCGGTCGGGGCGGGCCACGCCGCGCTCGCGCTCTGGGGCGCACTGCTGCTGCTCGTGCTGGTGCTGGTGCAGATCCGCAACTGGTTCGGGCTGTGGACGGTGCTCCTCTCGGGGGCGCTCGTCGCGGCGGCGACCTGGTGGCTCGACCCGGTGTGGCGGATGCGGATCGCCCTCACGCTCGCGGCGCTGCTGCTCGCCGGCGGTCTGCGGGCCGCGATCGAGCTCGGTGCCGCCCGGCGCCGGGAGGGCCGCGGGATGTCGGACGCCGACCAGCTCGCCCGGATCACCGTGCTGCCCGGCGGGGTCTGGACGGCGCTGTTCGTGCTCGCCGGGCTCGCCGCGCTCGCCGGCGGGGTGCTGCTGCTCGCGCCGCCCGGCCTGCTGCCCGCCGCCCGCTGACCTCGTCGGCGGCGGCTCAGGAGACGAGCACGGCGCGGTCGGCGGTGATGCGGGCGAGCAGCTCCTGCTCGTCGGGGGTGCGGCCGACCCCGGCCCGGGCCCGCAGCAGCCGCTGCCGCGCGTGGCCGAGGCGGGTGGCGTCGCGGACGAAGCGGATCATCGCCCGGCGCTTGCGCCGCCGATCCGGTTGGAGGTCCGCCCAGCGCAGGGCGTGCCGGCGACCGGTCCACGTGGACAGCAGGGCGACCTCGTCGGGCGTGAACCAGCCGGCGTCCGCGTACTCGCCGAGCCGCAGGCGCGTGATCCGCCGCTCCCTCGTCCGCACGGTGAGCACGAGACCCACGGCGAGCAGGAAGATCGGCACCTCGACCGTGAAGTAGTAGCCGATCGTGTTCCGGGCGGCGGCGAGCCCCCCGTTCCAGAGGGAGTGCAGGATCGCGGCGGGGATGATCCCGATCACGAACCAGCCGATGGCGCCGAGCCGTCCGCTCCGCTCCGCCGCGCGGCCGAGCGCGACGCCGGTGCACGAGGTGAAGAGCGCGTGCGCGAACGGCGAGAAGAGCCCCCTGGCGATGAAGACGACGGCGAAGTCGGGGCCGACGCCGTGCTCGGCGATGGTGCGGCCGAAGTAGAGGATGTTCTCGCTGAACGCGAATCCCGCCGCGACGGTGGCGGCGTAGACGATGCCGTCGACCGGCCCGTCGAAGTTGCGCCGGTTGAACCAGAGCAGCAGCAGCACGCCGAGGCCCTTGGCGCTCTCCTCGACGAGCGGCGCCTGCACGACGGCCTGCAGCACGGGATCCGGATTCCTGCCCGCGGCACCGCTGACGACGATCTGCACGCCGAGGTCGAACAGCAGCGCGATCGCGACCGCGGCTCCGGCACCCCACAGCACGGCGAACACCAGCGCGACGCGCGGCTCGGGCTCCCACCGGTCGATCCAGCGCACGACCGCCAGCACGATGACGAACGGCACCAGAGCCGCGAGGCCGGCGATCCCGACGCCGGTCGCGCCCAGACCGCCGACGAGGTAGACGAACACCGCGGCGACCGCGAGCGCGGCGATCGCGATGCCGAAGGTCGCGGCGACGGCCGTGCCGACGCGCCGGGGCTGCTGCGGCTCCGCCCAGATCGGCGTCTGGGGTGCGGGGGGGCCGGTGAGGGCGGTCATGCCGCGCGGATGCGGCGCAGCGGCAGGCCCTGCACCGGCGTGTCGACGGCGACGGCGCTCCAGCGCCGCGGGCCGGTCTCCGCGTCCCGCCGTGCCCTGCGGCTCGATCGCGCCACGGGCGCGTGCCGGAACACCCGCGCCTCGCTCAGCACCACGCCGCCCGCCACCGGACAAGTGAAGGCCCCGGGCTCTGGGCGGCGCCTGGGAAGCGGGCGGACGCCGGATCCCGGCGCGGACGACCCCCTCGACCCGGGCGGCGCAGCATCCGCGCGGTCGCGTCTCAGCCGGTGAGCGATGCGGTGGTGCCGATCAGCCATCCGGCGATCGGCATCGGCTGGGCGCTGCCCGAGTCGATCTGCATCAGAACGAGCGCGGGCTGCACGGCGGCGAGCAGCACGGGCAGTCCGAAGGCGAGCCCGACGAGCACCCGCCGGGCCTGCCTGGGCCACCAGAACGGCGAGGCGCCCGCCTCCTCGGCGATCCGCGCGAGCAGCTGGGCGGCCGCAGCGACCGCCGCGAGGCCGAGCGGCACCCAGATCGTCGGATGCGCGCGCACGGTCACGAGCACGCCGTGGCCGCCGAGGGCGCGGCTGAACGACCAGCAGGTGGACAGGGCGTAGAGCACCGCGACGAGGGCCGCGAGCGGCCACACGCGCTCCCCGCGGCGGGCGGCCTTGAACAGGCGCTGCGCCTGGAGATCGACCGGTTCGCTGGTCATCCGCGGATGATGCCACCTCCCGCTGTGGGAACGGCACGGAGTCAGCGGCCGAGCACGACGGAGGTCTCGAGGAGCATCGCGTGCACGAAGGCCTTCGGCCGGTTGCCGCGGAGCTGCCGCTGCTGCACGTCGAACTCCTCCGCGAACAGCCCGGGCGAGCCGGCGGCCGCGCGGTTCCGCTCGAACCATCGGAACGCCTCGATCTCCCGGCCCGCGGCGTGCTGGGCGAGCGCCACCATGAACCCGCACAGCAGGAATGCGCCCTCCGTCTCGCCGAGGGGCCGGTCGCCGTGCTGGAACCGGTAGGCGTAGCCGTCGGACGTGAGGTCGTCGAGCACGTGCCGCAGCGTCGCGAGGGTGCGCGGGTCGTCGGGGGGAACGCCCCGCGGACCGACGGCATCAGGAGTGCGGCATCGGTGCCGTCGGTGTCCGGGTGCTGCCGCCAGTATCCGTCGGGGTGCAGCGACCGGTCGGTC
>DASYJR010000065.1:0-13366 GCA_035996305.1 Amnibacterium sp.
TCGGACGGCATCATCGGCGCCGCCCTGGACGCCGCCGACATGCGCCGCCGGTTGGGCGCCGCCGCCCTCGAGCGGGACGCGCCGGACGACGCCGGGCCGACGCGCTGGCGCCGCATCGTCGCGGCCCGGCTCCCCGGCCTGGACTGGCCGCAGCGGCTCGTGCGCATCGTGGCGGTCGACGCGCGGACCGGCGAGCCGGCGGTGTTCGATCGCCGCAGCGGTGTCGGGCTGATCGACGCCGTCGCGGCCAGCACCAGCAACCCCTTCGGTGGCACCTATCCGATCGGGAACCATCGCTACATCAACGGCGGCTACCGGCGCAGCGAGAACGCCGACCTGGCAGCCGGCTACGGACGCGTGCTCGTGCTCTCGCCGTTCGGGGGCGCCTCGCGGATGCCGCGGGACTGGGGCATGGATCTCGCGACCCAGGTCGCCGAGCTCCGTGCCGGGGGCAGCCGGGTGGAGACGGTCTTCCCGGACCGCGGAGCGGGCGACGTGTTCGGCGTGAACGCGCTCGATCCGTCCACCAGACCGCAGGCCGCGCGAGGAGGCCACGCCCAGGGGAGCGCGCTGGCGGCCCGGCTCGGACCGTTCTGGCGAGGGGACGATCAGCAAGCGACCTGACATAATGTGCATTATCGGCGCGGCGAAGCGGCCCGGATCGACGAGTCCGATAATGCCTCTTATGTCAGAAGACGGAATCAGCGGCGAGCGGGACGCCGTGCCCCGGCTCGTCCAGATCGCGCAGCACATCGATGAGCTCGACCGGGCCGCGGGGTTCTACGAGCGGCTGCTCGGCGTGCCGCCCACCGCACGCTTCGACCCGCCCGGGCTCGTCTTCTTCGACCTCGACGGCGTCCGGCTGCTGCTCGAGGCGGGGGCGCCCTCCGCGCTGCTCTACATCGGGGTGACGGACCTGGCGGCGACGGTCGACCGCTTGCGGGCTGCCGGCGTCCCCGTCGAGTCCGAGCCGCACCGCATATTCGAGCACCGCACGGCCGAGCTGGGACCCGTCGGGACCGCCGAGTGGCAAGCGTTCATCCGGGACTCGGAGGGGAACCTCGTGGGGCTCGTCGAGCAGCGCCCCGGCTGACTCCCGACGGATGCGCTCGAAGCTGGGAATCAGCTGGCAGTACCGCCGGGCCGGCGGAGTGTGCGCAGCCCGTCGCGGATCAAGCCCGGCAGGTCGTCCGGCTCGAACGGCTCCCCCGACGCCTCGAGCTCGTCGGCACGCCACCAGCGTGCGGCGACGATGTCCTCGCGCTCGTCGGGCAGCCATCCGGCGTCGCTCGGCTGGAACCGGCCGCTGCGCAGCGCGAACCAGGCCCAGTGCCCGAGCTCGTACGGATGCCAGACGGTGTTCACGGCGAAGTCCACCGTGCGGAACGGCTCGGGAAGCGAGTCGATCTCGAATCCCGTCTCCTCGCGCAGCTCGCGGATGCCGGCGGCGCGGAAGTCCTCCCCCGGGTCCACGCCGCCGCCCGGAGTGATCCAGCGGGGCGGCACGTCGTGCGACTTCCCGTAAGTGAGGAAGAGCAGCACCGCGTCGTCCTCGTCCGCCACGATCAGCCGAGCGGTCGAGCGTTCCCTCATTCGCCCGCGACGGGCGCGAAGTCGCTGGTGTCGCCGACGAACCGGGTGTGCGTCGCCGGCACGGGCTCGACCGCCGCTGCGGCGACCTCGACCGCGAACTCCTCGACGGTGTAGAGCCGGCCGGCGGCCTCGCGCCGGGCCGAGAGGGCGCCCGGGTTGGCGCGCTCGAGGAGCTTCGCCGTGATGGTGCCCTCGATCATGTCGCCGGAGACGACGACGAGCTCGATGCCCGCGGCCTCGAGCTCCGGGATGAGGGCGCGCAGCGCGTCCTCCCCCGCCCGCTTGCTGCGCGCGACGGGTTCGTACTCCGGCATGGTCGGCGTCGTGGCGATGAAATGGGCCTGATGGCTCGTCACGAACACGATCCGCCCGCCCGCGGCGAGCAGCGGGCGGGCGAGCGCCACGGCCCGTACCTGCGCGTCGCGGTTGAGGCGGAGCGCGTAGTCCTCGGCCATGCCCGACTCCATGCCGCCGGACGCGTTGAGGACCAGGACGTCCAGCCCGCCCCACTCCTCCTGGATCCGCTGGAACAGCGCGGACACGGCCTCCTCGTCCGTGAGGTCGGCGCGGATCGCCAGCGCCGTCCCGCCGGCGCCCGTCACCTCGGCGACGAGCTGCTCGGCCCGCCGGGCCTTCCGCTCGTCCCGGTAGTTGACGACGATCGAAGCGCCCGCCGCGGCGAGGAGACGCGCCGTGTCGGCGCCGATGCCGCGAGAGGAACCGGTGATCAGGACGCGTTTCCCGCTGAGTGAGCCCGGAGCTGGAGGGTTCGTCACGTCCGCGACACTACCGTTCGCGTCCCGGTGCTACCGTTCGAAGTCCTTTCGGTCAGGAGACGGTGATGTTCCCGGATCTGCTCAGCTACACCTGGATCGCCTGGCTGGTGATCGTGGTGGCGGCAGTGGTGCTCGAGCTGCTGAGTCTCAACCTCGTATTCCTCATGATCGCGGCGGGCAGCCTCGTCGGGGGCGTCGGCACCTGGCTGCTCGGCTGGCCGTGGCAGCTGCAGGTCGTCTCGGCCGCCGCGCTGTCCGCGGTGCTCGTCTTCTTCATCCGTCCGCTGCTCTGGCGGCTGCTCGTGCGAGGCCGGCCCCGCGCGCTGACGAACGTCGACGCGCTCGCCGGGATGGAGGCGCGGGCGACGGTCCGCTTCACCGACGGCACGGGCCTCGCCCGCCTGGACAACGGTGAGACCTGGACGGCTCGCCTCGACGCCGCCCACGAGCACGAGGACGTGGTCCCGAACGCACGGCTCGTCGTCGTGGCCATCAGGGGCGCGACCGCCGTGGTCGTACCCGTCCCCACCGGCGCCGAGGCGCCGCGACCACGAGGAGACCGCGCGTGATCGCCACCGGCGCCTTCATCGGCCAGCTGTTCCTGATCGCGCTCGCGGTCATCGTCGTCATCTTCGTGCTCGTCGTGCTCGGGCGCGCGATCCGCGTGGTGCCGCAGGCGCGCGCGGGCGTCGTGGAGCGACTCGGCCGGTACCACAAGACGCTGCTGCCCGGACTGAACCTGCTCGTGCCGTTCATCGACCGCCTGCGCCCGCTGCTGGACCTGCGCGAGCAGGTGGTCTCCTTCCCGCCGCAGCCGGTCATCACCGAGGACAACCTCGTCGTCTCGATCGACACCGTCGTCTACTTCCAGGTGACGGACGCCCGGGCCGCGACCTACGAGATCGCGAACTACCTCGTCGCCGTCGAGCAGCTCACCACCACGACCCTCCGCAACGTGGTCGGCGGCCTGAACCTCGAGGAGGCGCTGACCAGCCGCGACAACATCAACGGGCAGCTGCGCGTGGTGCTCGACGAGGCGACCGGCAAGTGGGGCATCCGGGTGAACCGGGTCGAACTGAAGTCGATCGAGCCGCCCCACTCCATCCAGGACTCGATGGAGCAGCAGATGCGCGCCGAGCGCAGCCGCCGCGCGCAGATCCTCACCGCCGAGGGCACGAAGCAGGCCGCGATCCTCCAGGCCGAGGGTGCGAGGCAGTCCGCGATCCTCGAGGCCGAGGGTGAGGCGAAGGCCAGGGTGCTGCGGGCGGAAGGTGAGGCGAAGGCCATCACGACCGTCTTCGAGGCCATTCACGCAGGGCGCCCCGACAGCCCGCTGCTCGCCTACCAGTACCTGCAGACGCTCCCCCGCATCGCGGAGAACCCGTCGAACAAGCTCTGGATCGTGCCGTCCGAGCTCACCGAGGCGCTGAAGGGCATCGGCGCGGCGTTCGCCCACGGCATCCCGGGCGCCGCAGTCCCGGCGGCGCCCACGGCCGATGCGCCGTCGTCCCTGCGCCCGCCCGAGCCGGCCCCGGCCCCCCGCGCGGACCCGCCCGCCCCGCCCGCCGCCTCCTGAGGTGACGCGCACCGCCTACTTCGACGGTCCGCTCCCCCGGATCCTCGCCCACCGCGGGCTCGCCGCCACGGCGCCCGAGAACTCGCTGTTCGCGTTCCGCGACGCGCTGGGCCTGCCCGACGTCGTGCTCGAGACGGACGCCAGGGCGACCGCCGACGGTGTCGCCGTGCTCGTGCACGACGTGAAGCCCGAAGGCTGGGCGCTCCCCGTCGCCCGCACGGTGCTCGTCGACGTGATGGACCACCATCCCGGCGTCACGACCCTGACGGCGGCCCTGACGAGCTTCCCCGACGCCCGCTTCAACATCGACGTGAAGGACCGCCGGGCGGCGCTCCCGGTCGCGGCCGCGATCCGGTCCGCGCGGGCGGAGCACCGCGTGCTCATCACCTCGTTCCGCGACGGGCGGCGCCGTGCCACCCTGCGGTGGCTGACGCCCGTCGCGACCTCCGCATCCGGTGAGCGGATCGCGCTCGCGCTCGCGGGGCTGCGGCTCGGGTCGCTCCGCATCGTCCGCGCCGCGCTCGCCGGCACGGACGCCGTGCAGATCCCCGAGCGCCTCGCCGGTCTCGATGCGACGACCCCTGCCGTGATCGATCTCCTGCACGCCGCCGGCGTCGAGGTGCACTTCTGGGTGATCAACGACCCCGAGCGGATGCGGGAGCTCGTCCGTCGCGGCGCGGACGGTGTCGTCACCGACCACCCCGATCTCGCGGTGGCCGCCCTCCGCTGACCGCGCCTCCGGCAGGTGCCGTCCGGATGAGGGCGCTCTGGGAGAGGTCTGGGAATCACCGAACCTGGGAAGGCCCCGCTCCGAACGGCCGTTATACCGGAGGCTCGGGGAACGAGAGGGGAACATCGATGGCGGATCGCAGTCTGCGTGGCATGCGGCTCGGCGGGCAGAGCCTGCAGAGCGAGGAGGGGGTCGTCTTCTCGGAGCGGCAGGTGCGCGAGTACCGGGCGGCGGACGGGGGAAGGTTCTCCGTGACGTTCGCAGCCGACGCGGAGATCCCCGAGCGATGGACCAACGCGAAGACGGGCCAGGAGGGGCGGCTCCTCGACGAGGACGGCAACCTCGCCGACTCGACGGTGAAGGAGACGAAGCCGCCGCGCACCCACTGGGACATGCTGCTCGAGCGGCGCACCCGCGCCGAGCTCGAGGAGCTGCTCGAGGAGCGCCTGCAGTACCTGCGGGCGCGCCGCGGTAAGACCGGGGACAAGAAGGCCTCCTAGGCGGCGGCCTCTCGGCAGGGGTCAGCGCCGGCGGCGCAGGGGCCGCGCCACGAGCGCGGTGAGCAGCGGCAGCACGCCGCCGAGCACGGCGATCGCCGCGCCGACGCCCACGCCGAAGGCGACCGCAGGCGTGATGCCCACGGCGAGCGGCACGGCGTCCGTGTGCACGTCGGACCTGAACCCCGGCGCCGCGTAGACGGTCGCGCCCGTCGGGTCGAGGAAGGTCGTCGAGGCGACGGTGGACACGCTCACCACGGACCTGCCGGTCTCGATGGCCCGCAGCCGGGCGATCGCGAGCTGCTGCTGGTTCTCCTCCGTGTGGCCGAAGTCCGCGTTGTTCGTCTGCGCGACGAGCACCTGCGCGCCGTCGGCGACGGAACCAGTGATCAGCCCGTCGTCGACGATGTCGAAGCAGATGTCGACGCCGATCGACGCCGTGCCCACCTTCATCACCGACGAGCGGGTGCCCGGGGTGTAGTCGCGACCGATGAGCTTCAGCAGGTCCGGTGCGAAGGGCGTCCAGAACGCCCGGTCCGGCACGTACTCGCCGAACGGCACCGGGTGCACCTTGTCGTAGATCGCCGCGGTGCCCTGGTTCGGCCTCCAGAGCAGCGACGAGTTGTAGTAGCGGCCGTCCCGCTGCGTGATCGCGCCGGCGAGCAGCGGGGCCCCCGTGAGCACGCTGACGCTGTTGAAGGTCTGCAGGATGCGCGGGTCGGTGAACGGGTCGCTCTCGCTGGCTCCCTCGGGCCAGACGACGAGCTGGGTGCCGCTGCCGATCGCCTTCAGGGAGGCCGTCGCCGTCGCGGCGAGGTTGTCCGCCGGGACGTTCTTCGGGTCGAAGTACCCGGCGTGCGTGTCCGGCTGCACCGCGGTGATGCGCAGCACGCCCGCCTCCGTCGGCCGGAACGGCGGGATGGCCAGCAGCAGCCCGGCCGCGACGGCGACCGCGAGCAGCCGGGGCACGAGGTGCTCCCCGGCGCGGGGGCGCTCGATGGGAGCGAACCCGCCGCGCGGCTCCACCAGGCAGGCGAGCGCGAGGGCCGTCAGCCAGGCGAGCGCGAACGAGAGCCCGGAGAGGCCGAACCATGCCGCGAGCGGTGCGAAGGGGCTCGTCGACTGGCTGAGGGCCATCCGGCCCCAGGCGAACCCGCCGTACGGGAAGGTGCCCGAGACCACCTCCCGGGAGGTCCATGCCGCCGCGACCAGCAGCGGGGCGAGACCGACCCGGCCCCATCGCGAGCCCCACAGGAGCGGCACTGAGCGGTACACGAGCGCGACGAGTCCCCCGCCGAGGCCCATGAACAGCGCTTCGAGCGTGCCGAGGGCGAGCAACGGGGCCGCACCGAGGAACAGCGTCACCCAGCCGATCAGCGAGAACCAGAAGGCGAGGCCACCCGCGAACGCGACGAGCGTCCCGCTCCAGAACCCGCGGCCGCGCAGCGCGGCGAGGAGGCCCCCGACGCCCACGAACGCGAGGATCCACACGTTCGGCGCCGGGAAGGCGAACGAGTAGATCCAGCCGGACAGCACGGACAGCAGCAGGGCCGGCAGCAGCGGGAGGGTGAACGGCGCGCGAGGGGCGCGGGCCCGGGGTCGGTGCCCCCTTCGCCGTCTCGGCGGTGCACCGGACGGCGGGGGCACACTGGCATCGCGCGATTCGGGCCGGATCCGGGCAGCGAGATCGCGGCTCATCCGACGCTGCTGTACGCCACGATCCCGCGGCGGATCGCCTCGAGGGCCTGCCGGGCGGTGCGGGCGACCTGTCCGTCGGCGACCTGCGACACCTGGTCGAGCAGGTCGATGACCTGCTTCGTCCAGCGCACGAAGTCACCGGCCTGCAGGTCGGCCTCACGCAGCACGGCGTCGAGGCCCCCGCCACGAGCCCAGCGGTGCATGGCCGAGCAGAGGCCGACCGACGGCGGGGTGGAGCCGGGCAGGCTGTGCGATCGCTCCAGGTCGTCGAGCCGCTCCCACAGCCCCTCGAGCCGGTTCCAGGCGTCGCGGAACGGGCCCTTCGGCAGCCACCGCTCGTTGACGACGCCCTCCTCGCGGCGCGCTTCGAACACGAAGGTCGTGGCGAGCGCTGCGGCCGCAGGGGCGTCGAGTCCCGTCCAGACCCCTCTGCGCAGGCTCTCCGCGAGCAGCAGGTCGCGCTCCCCGTAGATGCGGGCGAGCATCCGGCCGTGCTTCGTGAGCACCACCCGGCCGTCGTCCACGACGCGCAGGTAGTCCTCGCTGATGAGCACGTCGGTGACCCGGTCGAAGATGCGGGCCACCGCGCCCGTTCGGGAGGCGATCTGCTTCTGCAGGTGATCGTTCTGGCGCTTCAGGCGCCACCAGCGTTCCGCCCATCGCGACAGCTCCTCGCGACGTGGCGAGGTGTGCGCCGGATGGGCGCGGAGTCGGCGGCGCAGCTCGGCCAGCTCCCGCTGTCGGCGCTCGCGGGCTCGCGCGGACTGGTCGGAGGGCTTCACGCCCGCCTTCTCGAGATCGGAGATCGCGCGACGGATCGCCGCGTACTCGGCGACGTCGCCCGATGCTCCGGTCTCGTCCTGCATCGCCCGCTCGTAGCCGGCGAGCGACTCCTCCTGCTGCCGCACCTTGCGGGCCAGGTCGACGACCGCGCGGTCTGCCTGGAACTGCGCGAACGAGGACTCGAGGATCTCCCGCGTCCGGTCGCGGCCGAAGCGCTCGATGAGGTTGACGGCCATGTTGTAGGTGGGCTTGAACGACGAGTTCAGCGGGTAGGAGCGGCGGGAGGCGAGCGAGGCGATGGCCTGCGGGTCGAGGCCCTCCTGCCAGCAGATGACGCTGTGGCCCTCCACGTCGATGCCGCGGCGGCCGGCGCGGCCGGTGAGCTGCGTGTACTCCCCCGGCGTGATCGGCACGCGGGCCTCGCCGTTGAACTTCTCGAGCTTCTCGAGCACGACCGTCCTGGCGGGCATGTTGATCCCGAGCGCGAGCGTCTCGGTGGCGAACACCACCTTGATCAGCTTGCGCTGGAAGAGCTCCTCGACGACCTCCTTGAAGGCGGGCAGCAGGCCGGCGTGGTGGGCGGCGACACCCCGCTCGAGGCCCTCGAGCCACTCCCAGTAGCCGAGCACGGCGAGGTCCTCGTCGAGCAGGGTGCGGCAGTGCTCGTCGACGATCGCGCGGATCTCCTCGCGCTCCCACGCCTCCGTCAGACGGATGCCGTCGCGCATCGCCTGCCGCACCGCGGCGTCGCAGCCGGCGCGGCTGAAGATGAAGAAGATCGCGGGCAGCAGGTTGTGCTCGCCGAGCAGCTCGACGATCGCGCTGCGCGGCATCCCGAACCGCTGCGGCTTGCCGCCCTTCGAGTGGTAGCGGCCGACGTCCTGCATCTGCCTGCTGTTCAGCGTGCGTCCGCTGTACCTGGCCATCTGGGCGAGCTCCGGGTTCACCCGCGCCGCTCCCCCGCTCACACCGCCGATCGGGCCGGGGAGCGTGGAGTCGAACAGGTCGACGAGCTTCGTGCGCATGAGCACGTGCTGCTCGAGCGGCACCGGCCGCTCCTCGGAGACGATCACCCGGGTGTCGCCGCGCACGGCGTTCAGCCAGTCGCCGAACTCCTCCGCGTTCGACACCGTCGCGGAGAGGGAGACCAGCCGCACGCGCTGGGGCAGGTGGATGATGACCTCCTCCCAGACCGCGCCGCGGAAGCGGTCGGCGAGGTAGTGCACCTCGTCCATGACGACGTACTGCAGGTCCTTCAGGAGGTCGCTCTCCGCGTAGAGCATGTTGCGGAGCACCTCGGTCGTCATCACCACGACCCGCGCCCGCGGGTTCACGGACGTGTCGCCGGTGAGCAGGCCGATGGAGTCGGGCCCGTAGAGGTCGACGAGCTCGCTGTACTTCTGGTTGGACAGGGCCTTCATCGGCGCCGTGTAGAAGACCTTCTCGGTCGGGGTGCCCATCGCGAGGAACACGGCGAACTCGGCGACGATCGTCTTGCCGGCACCGGTGGGCGCCGCCACGAGCACGCTGTCGCCGTCCTCGAGCGCGACGCAGCCGGCGACCTGGAACGGATCCAGCTCGAACGCCAGCTGGTCGCGGAACGCCTGCACGGCCGGGTGTCCGGCGCGCTGGCGCGACGCGGAATAGCGCTCCGCGGGACTCAGGGTCACGGCCGAGCCCTACAGCGCGGTCAGCTCGGCGTCGGCCCGGCGGTCCACCCGGCGGTCGTGGAGGAAGGCCACGCCGACGGATCCGAAGTACAGCGCGACGAGCGGCGCGGCGAGCAGGAGCATCGAGATCACGTCGGCCGACGGGGTGGCGAGCGCGGTGAACACGACGGTGACGAGGATGGCGATGCGCCAGCCCTTCAGGATCGCGCGGGCGCGGAGCACCCCGGCGAAGTTCAGCAGCACGAGGAAGACCGGGAGCACGAAGGCGACGCCGATGATCAGCACGAGGCGGAGCACGAAGTCGAGGTACGTCTTCGCGTCGACGAGCGTCGCGTCCTGCGCGCCGGCGAAGCCGGTCATCAGCTCGACGATGTGCGGCACGAGCAGCCAGCCCGCCGCGCAGCCGATCAGGAACAGCGGCACGGCCGAGAAGAAGAACCCGAACACGTACTTCTTCTCGGAGCGCGTGAACGCCGGCGTGATGAACGCGAAGATCTGGTAGAGCCAGATCGGGCTCGAGAGCACGATGCCGAGCACGATCGCGATCTCGAACTTCACGTCGAACGCGGAGGTGATCCCCGTGAAGTTCAGCTTCGAGAAGCGTTCGCTCGCCTTCCCGCCCGCGAGCAGCGGGCTGCGCAGCGCGTTCAGGACCAGATCGTTCAGGAACCAGCCGGCGACCCCGCCGACGAGGACTCCGAGCGCGGCCCGCATGAGCCGTTTGCGCAGCTCGATGAGATGCTCGACGAGCGGCATGCGCCGCTCCGTGTCGCGGACGCGCGTGGCCTCGGCCACGCGGCTCAGCTCCGGCGAGAGCCCGGCGTGCGCGAGTCGGAGTCCGAGGGCGGCTCAGCCGTGTAGTACACGGGCTCCGCGTCCTCGTCCTTGGCGTCCTTCGCGCGGTCGGACTTGCTGTCGGCGCCGACGTCCTTCATCTCCTTGCGGAAGACCTTGACGGACTGGCCGAGGCCCTTCGCGAACATCGGGAGGCGCGTCGCGCCACCGAAGAGGATCAGCACCACGACGGCGATGATGACGATCTTCCAGAAACCGAGGTCGCCGAGGAATGGCATCGGATGCTCCTGTCCGGCCCGTCGTCGGGCCCGCTCGCCGCCGAGTCTAAGCCGCGGCGACCGGGATTCGGTGCAGCGCCCCTACCGGTTCGGTCACCGGTACCGGGCGGCGCCCGCTGCCGCCCATTCCGCGACCGTCCGGCGGGCCTCCTCCGGCTCGAGAACCTGGACGAGCCCCGACCGCTGGGTGACGAGGCGCTTCAAGCCGTGCAGGTGCGCGATGCGCAGCCGCGTGCGCACCCAGCCGCGCCGCTTCGCCGGTTCGAGCACGGGACGGTCGCCGAGGTAGTCGGCGAGCAGCGGCAGCGCCGCCTCCGCCAGCTCGATCACGACCGTCAGGTCGCGCTTGGAGGGCTGGAAGATCCGCTCCGGCAGCTCGATGCCGTCGGGGCGCTGCGGCTGCGCGGCCTCGTCGATGGCCACCTCCGCCATCCGGTCGAGCCGGAACGTGCGGAGCGCCTTGCGCGCGCGGTCCCAGCCGCGGAGGTACCAGGACTCGTCGACGGACTCGACGCGCAGGGGCTCCACGGAGCGCTCCTCGCGCTCGCCGCGGCCGTTCAGGTAGTCGAAGCGGAGCACGGCGCTCCGGGCGATCGCGTCGCGCACGAGTCCGAGCCGGTCGTCGGCCTCCCCCTCGACGCCGACCGCGGCCGGCGCGGTCGCGGCGGCGCGGGTCAGCTTGGCGGTGAGGGTCGCGATGGTGGCGCGGTCGGCGTTCTCCGGGAGCGCCGACAGGTACTGCAGGCCGGCGATCAGCGCCGCCGCCTCCCGGGCGGAGAAGCGCGGCGAGTCGTCGATGGCCACCTGGTGGGTGATCGCGATCTCGTCGGCGGTCTCGAACCGGTCCCAGTCGATGTCGAAGAGGTCGCCGTGCTGGTACTGCCGGCTGTCGCCCGGGACCCCGGAGACCGCGATGAGCTCCACGGCCTCGCGGATCCGCTGCTCCGGCACGTCGAAGTGCGCCGCCGCCTGCCCCACCGAGACGCCGTCGTTGTCGAGCAGGTACGGCACGAGGGCGAGCAGGAAGGCGAGGCGGTCCTGCACGCGCTGCGGCTGCGCGTCAGCCATCGTCGTCCCCGTGGGCCGCCGCGACGGCCTCGAGCCGCTCCCTGACCGCGTCGACGAGCGCCGGCGGCTCGTGCACGAGCACCTCGGGCCCGAACGAGGCGAGCTCGTCGGCCATCACCTGCAGATCCGTGTAGTGCAGCGCGAGCCGGTCGCCGTCGCGCGGCTCGGCCCGGCGTCCCAGCCGCGCGGCCGCATCCGTGCCGGGCTGCACCGTGACGACGGCGAGGTTCCGCGCCGTCTCCTGGCGCAGCGACTCGAGCGCTTCGGCGGCCGGGTCGCCGTCGGGCGCCGGGAACGCGGTCGCGGTCTCCTCGACCTGGCCGACGATGCGGCTGAGCAGGAACGTCCTCGGCTCTCCGGTGCGCTGGTCCGTGCCGTAGACGTGCCAGCGGCCGCCGAACTGCACGAGCGCGAGCGGGGCGAGCCGCCGCCTCCTGGTCTGGGTGTCGCCCGGCTTCAGGTAGCCGAAGCCGACGACGTGGTGCCGCTCGATCGCGCCGGACAGCGGGTCGAACGCCGCATCCCGCGCCCGCAGGCGGGGCGCGTAGCCGAGCAGGGGCTCGTCGGAGTCGATGCCGAGCGACCGCAGCTTCATCAGCGCCCGCCGCGACTCCCCCGACAGGGAGCCTTCGCGCCAGGCGAGGGCGGCGAGGTTGAGCAGGGTGATCTCCTGGGGCGTGAAGGTCACGTCCGCCGGCAGGTCGTATGCCCCCTTCGGAATGCGGTACCGGGTGAACTGCGAGGCGCCCTGGTCGGCAGGGAGCTCGATGGACTCGAGCGGCACGCCGAGGTCGCGGACGTCCTCCTTGTCGCGCTCGAACTGCCGCTCGAGGCTCGCGTTGTTGCCGCCCGGCCGGTAGCGCTGACGGTAGCCCTGCACGCTCGAGAGCACGTCGGCCTTCGTCAGTCCCGTCTCGGTCGCGAGCAGCGCGAGCACGAGGCTGAAGAGCCGCTCCTCGTTGGAGACCGGGACCGCCACGGCGCCGCCGGTCAGGCCTTCCCCAGGATGTCGACGACGAAGACGAGCGTCGCGTCGCCCGGCACCGTGCCGTTCCCGGTCCTGCCGTACGCCTGGTCCGGCGGGAGCACCGCGAGGACCTGCGAGCCGACGCGCTGCCCCGCCAGGGCCGTGACGAAGCCCTTCACGACACCGCCGGACCCGGTCTTCAGCGGCAGGTCGACGGGCGCGCCGTTCTGCCAGGTCGAGTCGAAGACGGAGTTGTCGCTCCACAGCACGCCCGTGTAGTGGACGACCGCCGTGTCGCCGCGCTGCAGGACCGGGCCGGAGCCCTTCTTGAGGTCGGCGACCTCGAGCTGCTTCGGCGGCGCGGCCGCCGGGATGCTGATGCCGGGGCGGCCGTCCGGGCCGAGGACGACCGCGGGCAGGCCGCCCGCCATCACCTGGTTCGCGCCGTTCGCCCGCGCGAGGTAGGTCTTCCGCACGTCGACGACGACCACGACGGAGTCGGAGGTGGAGACGGCGGTGCCGAGGGTGCCCGGGGCGAACCCCTCCTTCGGCGGGATCACGGCCGCGAGCCGCTCCCCCGCCCGCGCGCACAGCAGCGCCTTCCGCAGGCCCGTGGACGGCAGCTTGCTGCTGACGACGACGGTCGCCGGGCCGGTGGCGCCGGTCGGATCCGGCTTGCCGGTGTAATCGGTCTTCGAGACGACCTTCCCGGTCGTGCCGTCCAGGATCGTCAGGTCGGCGATGAGCTCCTGGCCGTTGACGACGCCGTCACCGGAGCCGGGGATCAGGCTGCTCACCTGGGTGCTCGACACGTGCAGCGGGGTGTCGAAGCGGATCGTCGGGGTGGTGCCGAACCGGCCGCTCGCGGTCACGGAGTCGCTGCCCGCGCCGGCGGCGGCGGGCGTGCAGTCGCCGGAATCCTGGTCGGAGCAGCC
>DASYJR010000066.1:0-10516 GCA_035996305.1 Amnibacterium sp.
TCCTCCCGTGGTGGACGTCCATGATGACGCTCGTGATGTGCTGGGAGGCACGATCAAGGGGGTTCCCCAGCCAACCCGGGGCGACCTACCGTGCCGTGCGATGGACCTGCTGACGGCGCCCGACGCGGAACTCGCCCGCCAGGTGCTGCAGCGCGGCACCGCGGTGGTCTACCTGCTCGCGTTCGTCTCCACGCTCCGGCAGTTCCCCGCGCTCCTCGGCGAGCACGGGCTGCTGCCCGTGCCACGGTTCCTGCGGTTCGCGAAGCCGGGTCCGACCCTGTTCCGGTGGCGGTACTCCGACCGAATGCTCGCGGTCGTCTGCTGGGTCGGCATCGCGATCGCCGCGCTGCTCGTCGTCGGCCTGCCCCAGCGCGGGCCCGACTGGCTGCCGATGCTCGCGTTCCTCGTGCTCTACGGCCTCTACCTGTCCATCGTCCACGTCGGGCAGACCTTCTACGGCTTCGGCTGGGAGATGCTGCTGTGCGAGACGGGGTTCACCGTGGCGTTCCTCGGCAGCGACGCCTCCCCGCCGCCGCGCCTCATCCTGCTCGCGGTGCTGTGGCTGGTGTTCCGGCTCGAGTTCGGCGCCGGCCTGATCAAGCTGCGCGGCGACCCCGCGTGGCGGGATCTGACGGCGCTCTACTACCACCACGAGACGCAGCCGATGCCGAACCCGCTGAGCCGCGCGGCCCACCTGATGCCGGCCTGGTGGCACCGCCTCGAGGTGGCCGGCAACCACATCGCGCAGCTGCTCGCGCCGATCCTGCTGTTCCTCCCGCAGCCGGTGGCCTCGATCGCCGGGATCGTGATGATCCTCACCCAGGGCTGGCTCATCGTCACCGGCAACTTCGCCTGGCTGAACCTGCTCACGATCGTGCTCGGCTGCGCCGCCCTCGGCGACCGCACGGTGCACGCGGTGCTGCCGTTCGTCCCCGTCGACGAGCATCGCGCCGCGACCGTGCCCGTGTACTGGCTCGTCATCACGACCGTCGTCGCCGCCGGGTTGCTCGTGCTCGCCTACCGGCCGGCGCGCAACCTGCTCTCGCGGAACCAGCTGATGAACGCGAGCTTCAACCGCTGGTACCTCGGCAACGCGTACGGCGCCTTCGGCAGCGTCACCCGGCAGCGCGACGAGGTCGTGCTCGAGGGGACGACGGAGCCGGTGCCGCAGGAGGACGACTGGCGCGAGTACCAGTTCTACGGCAAGCCCGGCGAGGTCGACCGCCGGCCGCCGCAGGTCGCGCCGTACCACCTGCGGCTCGATTGGCTGCTCTGGTTCGTGCCGCTCGGCGCTGCTCGGGCGCAGTGGTTCGCGGCGCTGCTGCTGCACCTCCTCGAGGCGGATCCGCGGATCCTCCGTCACGTGCGCGTCGATCCGTTCGGCGGCGAGCGCCCGAGGCTGGTCCGCGTGCGGATGTTCCGGTACCGGTTCGCCACCCGGGACGAGCACCGCGCCGATGGGTCGTACTGGGTGCGGAGGCCGCTGTACGTGCTCGTGCCGCCGACCGGCGCGGAGCAGCTGCGTCGCGCGCTGCGCTGACGGATGGCACGATGCCCGCCATGCCGCTGCTGCTCGTCCGCCGCCCCTCGCCGATACTGGCCGACGGTGAGCTCACGCACCGCGAACGCACCACGGTGGATCCGGACCTCGCCCTCGAGCAGTGGGAGGGCTACACCCAGGCGTGGCGCGACCTCGGCTGGAGGGTGCAGGTGATCCCACCGGCCGACGACCAGCCCGACGGTGTCTTCGTCGAGGACCCCCTCGTCGTGCTCGGCGACGTCGCGGTGCTCGCCTCACCCGGGGCGGCGTCCCGCCGCGGGGAGCTCGCGACCGTCGCACAGGCGATCCGGGCGACCGGCCTCGACGTGCGCGCGCTCGAGGCGCCGGCGACGCTCGACGGCGGTGACGTGCTCGTCGTCGGCCGCACCGTGTACGTCGGGCGCTCGAGCCGGACGAACGAGCACGGCATCACCGGTCTCGCCGCGATCGTGGAGCCCGAGGGCTACACCGTCGTGCCGGTGCCGGTCACCCGGGTGCTGCACCTGAAGTCGGCGGTCACCGCGCTCCCCGACGGCACGGTCGTGGGCTTCCCGCCGGACGTCGACGACCCCGGGCGCTTCCCCTCGTTCCTCGCCATGCCGGAGCCCGGCGCCGCGGTGGTGCCCCTCGGCGCCGACCGGGTGCTGATGGCGGCGTCGGCGCCCCGCTCCGCGGCCCTCCTCCGGGAGCGCGACCTCGACGTCGTCACCGTGCCGATCACGGAGTTCGAGAAGCTCGAGGGCTGCGTCACCTGCCTGTCGGTACGGATCCCGGCCCTGTAGCCGCCCTACCCGCCGCGAGCAACCCCCTGGCTTCGCGGCCGGCGCCTGCGATGGTTGAGCAATGCCGGCGACGATGCTCGAGGACGGGGTGCCTCTGCAGCGCCCGATGCGCCTCCCGCAGGCGCGCGGACCGGTGAGCGAGGCCGTGCTCGGCGCACTCCGCGGCACCCCGATCGCCCTCCGCCAGGTGGTGGGCGAAGGACTCGCCGCCAGCGCCGCGATCCTCGACGACGAGGACGTGCAGCTCGCCCTCTTCCTGCTCTACGAGCAGCACTACGGGGGTCTCGCCGGGGTCGATGAGGACCTCGAGTGGGATCCGGCCCTCCTCGCGGCGCGGGCCGCGATGGAAGGCGTGTTCGAGGCGGCACTCCGTGCCGCCGTGCCGATGCCGAAGCGACCGGAGCCGACCGAGCCGGCGGTCGCCGCCGCGCTCTTCGCGCTGACGGGACGCGACGACGGACCGAGCCTGTCGCGCTACGTCGCGAAGAAGGCGACCCTGCAGCAGCTGCGGGAGTTCCTCGTGCAGCGCTCGCTCTACACGCTGAAGGAGGCGGATCCCCACAGCTGGGCGATCCCCCGGCTGTCGGCGACGGCGAAGGCGGCGCTCGTCGAGATCCAGGCCGACGAGTACGGCGGCGGCCGCCCCCGGTGGATGCACTCCGCGATCTTCGCCGGCACGATGCGCTCGCTCGGGCTCGACGACGCGTACGGCGCCTACCTCGACCTGCTCCCGGCCTCCACCATCGCGGCGGTGAACACGATGTCGCTGTTCGGCCTCCACCGGCGGCTGCGCGGCGCCATCGTCGGCCATCTCGCGGCGTTCGAGATGACCTCCTCCGTGCCGAACCGGTTGTATGGCAACGGGTTCCGGCGGCACGGGTTCGACGAGCGCGCCACCTGGTACTTCGACGAGCACGTCGAGGCGGATGCCGTGCACGAGCAGATCGCGGCGCACGACCTCGCCGGCGCGCTGGTCGCGGCCGAGCCGTCGCTGCTCGACGACGTGCTGCTCGGTGCCGCCGCCTGCCTCTTCGTCGAGGGCCGTGTCGCCGCCCACATGCTGACCGCCTGGAACGAGGACCGCTCGTCCCTCCGCGGCCCACTCCCGTGACGGGCGCGCCGGCGGAGGCCCGCCTGGACGCCGAGTACGTGCTCCCGCTCGCTGCCGATGCCGTCGACGGGGGCCTCGTCGACTACCTCGCGTCGCTCGTCCGCGTGATCGACGTGACGGTCGTCGACGGATCCCCGGAGCCGGCTCGTGCCGCGCTCGCTGCCGCGCTGCCGGCCGGGGTGCGGCACCTCGCGCCGGAGGCGTGGCCCGGCGCGAACCGCAAGGTCGCCGGCGTCATGACGGGGGTGCGCGCGGCCCGCCACGACCGGGTCGTGCTCGCCGACGACGACGTGCGCTACGACCGGCAGGGCCTCGCCATCGTCGTCGGCCTGCTCGACTCGGCCGAGGTGGTCCGCCCGCAGAACGTGTTCGATCCGCTGCCGTGGCACGCCCGCTGGGACACCGCCCGCTCGCTGATCAACCGCGCCTTCGGCTCGGACTACCCGGGCACGCTCGGCATCCGTGCCGGGGCGCTGCTCGCCGCCGGCGGCTACGACGGCGACACGCTGTTCGAGAACCTCGAGCTGATCCGCACCCTGCAGGCCCACGGCGCCCAGGAGGCGCGCGCGGACGCCCTCGGGGTGCGGCGCATGCCGCCGACCGCGCGGCACTTCCTCGGGCAGCGGGTGCGGCAGGCGTACGACGACTTCGCCCAGCCGCCACGGCTCGTCGCGGAGCTGCTCCTCGCCCCGCTGCTGCTCGCCGCCGCACGTCGGCCGGTCGGCCTCGTCGCGCTGCTGGGCGCCTCCGTCGCCCTCGCCGAGGTCGGCCGGCGCCGGTGCGGCGGGCGGTCCCTGTTCCCCGCCACCGCGGCGCTCTGGGCCCCGGCGTGGATGCTCGAGCGCGCCGTCTGCGTGTGGGTCGCCCTGCTGCACCGGCTCGCGGGCGGCATGCCCTACCGCGGCAGCCGGCTGCGGCTCGCAGCCCATCCCGTCCGTGACCTCGTGCGAAGGAGCGCCTATGCCTGAGCGACCGTCCGTCACGGTGACCGCCTGCCCGAACGGGCCGCTCCTCGTCCGCGGGGACTTCGAGCTCCGCACCCCCGACGGGCAGGTCGTGCCGCAGCACCGCCGCACGGTCGCTCTGTGCCGGTGCGGCAAGTCCACGATCAAGCCGTGGTGCGACGGCACCCACAAGATCATCGGCTTCATCACGGAGCCGGAGCCCCCGGCGACCTGACCCGACCGCCCGCCGTCAGGCGGCGCGGGTGAGCGCGTCGTCGAGGGCCGAGAGGGTGCGGTCGTCGGCCAGGATGCGGAAGTGGCCGCCGACAGGCACGCGCACGTTCGTCGCGCCCGGCAGCTCGGATCCGCCGGGGATGTGCGGATCGAACTCGCCGTAGATCGAGGTGATCCGCGCGTTCACCTCGCGGTTCGCCGCAAGCCGCCGCGTGGTCGGGTCGCGGGGCGAGAACGCGCGGATGCTGCGGATGGGCGCGTAGCGCGCGAAGACCGAGCCGGAGAACGGCGTCGAGATCGCCGCCATGGCGTCGACCCTGCCTCCCTCGACCGCGTCGAGCATCGCGGCCTTGCCGATGAGCCCGCCTTTGCTGTGAGCGACGAGCATCACGTCGGTCAGGTCGTGGTCCCGCAGGTGGTGCACGGCGAGCGCCGCCGCCGCGTCGACGCTGCCGCCGTTCCAGCCCAGCTCGGCGAGCACGTGCACCGGATGCCCCGCGTCGTGCAGGTGCTCGATCATCGGCTTCAGGAAGTGCCACGTCTCCCAGATGCCGGGCAGCACGACGACCGGCCGCCGCGTGCCGCCGTCCCGGTAGCGGGCCGGATCGGTGCGGTCGAGCACCGCCTCCACCTGGTGCACGACGGCGTAGCGGTAGTCGAGCGCCCAGGAACGGGCCTTCTGGGCCGGCGTCACGGGACGCCCGCCGCCAACTCGTCGGCCACCTCGTGGGCATGCGTGTACTGCACCACGTGATGGGCGCCCGGCACCTCTGCGAGGCGCGACGTCGGCAGCAGCCGCGCCACCTGCGCCGTCCAGCCGTGCGGTGCGATCGGATCCCGCTCCCCCCGGATCACCATGGTCGGGGCGACGACGCGGGGCAGCACGGCCCGCAGGTCGTAGCCGAGCATGAACGGCAGCGTGCGGAGGTACCAGCGGGGCCCGGTGCGGGCGTAGTCGGTGAAGACGGAGACGTTGGCGCCGAACGACTCCCCCAGGGTGTCGCGAGCCAGCCGCAGGCCCTGCCGCAGCGCGTCGGGGGCGGCCGGATCGGTGACCGGTCCGAGCAGCGCGAGCTCGCCGACGAGCTGCGGGTCGCGGGCGGCGAGGTCCGCGACGATCTGCGTGCCCATCGAGTGCCCGACCAGGCGCACGGGGGCGGATCCGCGCCCCCGCAGCAGGTCGGCGAGCAGCAGGGCGTGCTCCTCGACCGTCGGCGGCCGCCCGCGGTTCGGCCGCTTCGGCGCACCTCCGAAGCCCGGCAGCTCGACCACGAGCACGGTGCCGTCGGCGGCGAGCCGCCGGGTGAGGGGGCGGAAGTACAGCCGTGCCACACCGATGCCGTGCACGAGCACGGTCGTCGTGCCGCCGGTGCCGTGCTCGTGCACGAGCGCGGTGCGGTCGCGCCAGCGGAAGACGAGGGTGCCGGTGCTCACGCGTGCGCGACGAGTGCCACCGGTTCGGCCGACTCGTCGCGGGTGATGAACACGGCGAGCACGACGATCGCTGCGAAGACGGACGCGGCGACGAGGAACGCGAGGCGCACACCGCCCGCGGCGGCGACCGGAGCCGATGCGCCGGCCGCACGTCCGGCCGCCGTCTGGATGGCGAGAAGCGTGACGACGAGGGCCGTGCCCGCCGCTCCGCCGACCTGCTGCACGGTCGCGAAGATCGCGGACCCGTAGGAGGTGTACCGCGACGGCACGGCCGAGAGCCCCGCCGTGAACAGCGGCGTCAACACCCCTGCCAGACCGATGCTGAGAACGATGTGCCCCGTGAGCACGAACCAGAGCGGGGTCGTCTCGGTCACGGTGCCGAGCAGCACGAGGGCGGCGGTGCCGATGAGCGCGCTCGGGATCAGCAGCGCGCGGGGCCCATGGCGGTCGTAGAGGCGCCCGACGATCGGGCCGAGCACCCCCATCATCACCCCGCCCGGCAGGACGAGCAGCCCGGTGACGAGCGGGCTGACGCGCAGGACGTTCTGCAGGTAGATCGGCAGGAGGATCGCGCTGCCCAGCAGTGCGAGGAATGCCAGTGCGCCGGCGGTCACCGACAGCGCGAACACCCGCGATCGGAGGGCGCGGAGGTCGAGCAGGGCCCGGTCCGACCGCTGCAGCACCGCCTGCCGGAGCAGGAACCCGGCGAGCGCGGCCGCGCCGATCCCCAGCGGCAGCCAGACCGCCACCGGAGAGCTGCCCGGCGTGCTCGCGACCTCGCCGACGGCGTTCAGTCCGTCGACGAGACCCCCGAAGCCCAGCGCAGCGAGCGGGATCGAGAGCAGATCGATCGGCACCCGGCGACGCTCGCCGATGTTCGACATCAACCGGGCGCCGAGGGCCATCGCGGCGAGCGAGATGGGGAGCACCAACCAGAAGATCCATCGCCAGTCGAGCACACTGAGCACGAGGCCCGAGATCGTCGGACCGAGGGCCGGCGCCACGGAGATCACGACCGAGATGTTCCCCATCATCCGGCCCCGGCTCGCCTCGGGCACGAGCGTCATGACGGTCGTCATGAGCAGCGGGAACATCACGGCCGTGCCGCAGCCTTGGATCACGCGTGCGACGAGGAGCATCGGGAAGCCGACGGCGAGCGCGGCGGTCGCCGTCCCGGCACTGAACAAGCCCATCGCGAGAAGGAAGAGCTGCCGCGTCGTCATCCGCTGGATGAGGAAGCCCGTCACGGGGATGACGACGGCGAGCGTGAGCACGAAGGCGGTCGAGAGCCACTGGCCGGTGCTCGCGTCGATGGACAGGTCCTTCATGAGCACCGGGATCGCGACCGTCATGATCGTCTCGTTCAGGATCACGACGAACGCCGCGACGAGCAGCACGGTGATGACGGTGCGGTCGCGGGCGGTCAGCTTCTCGGCGCGCTGCGGCGCGACCCGGGTGGTCTCGGGGGCGGGCGCGGTCCGGGTCATGGTGCTCCTTGGCGAACGGATCGACGTCGATGGACGGGCGACCGCAGCCACGGTCGAAGATGGAGGGACCTGGTTGCAGCCGGCGACCGGCGACGGTTATTCCCTGGGCGTCTGCGCCTGGTTCGCCGGGGCTCGGCTGTCCGATTCCGACGAGGACACCATTGTGGCATCCGCCTCCGACAGCAGCCTGCGCGTGGCGTCACGGCGCCGGCGGCCGGGTCAGTCGACCCGGAGCGGCCGGCCGTCCGTGACCCGCACGAGCTCGTCGTAGGTCGTCGGGAAGACGCTGTTCGCGCTGCCGGCGGCGGCCCAGATCCGCTCGTACACCGCCAGCGCGACGTCGACGACGGTCGGCACGGGCACCGGATGCCCGACCGGGGAGACGCCCCCGATCACCTGCCCCGTGGCGGCGCGCACCCGGTCGGGGTCGGCCCGGCGGATCCGCCCCACGCCCAGGCGGGCGGCGAGCGCCGCCGTGTCGACCCGGTGGGCTCCGCTCGTCATCACGAGCAGGGGCTCGTCGTCGGCGAGGAACACGAGGCTGTTCGCGATCGCGCCGACCTCGCACCCGAGGGCCGCGGCGGCCTCCACCGCGGTGCGCGTGGAGGCGGGCAGCACCTGCGGCCGGCCGGTCACGCCGGCGGCCTGCAACGCGGCCGCCACCCTCGCGACGGAGGCCGCGAGGTCGGGCTGCGGGGTCATGCCACCGCCAGGATCTTCTCGAGGGTGTTGAGGTTGCGCGTCGTCACCGCGCCCGACCTCTGCCGAGCCCCGTAGTGCTTGCCGAACGCCGTGGTGAGCGTCTCGCCCTTCGGTGCGTCCCAGTAGAGGACGCCCTCCCCCGTCGCCACGTGCTCGACGGCGGGATCGAGCGCGCCGGCGGCCTCGAGCAGCTCCGCGAGCGCCTCCGTGCGCTCGGCGAACACCACGTACGCGTGCCGGTCCTCGGCCCGCGGGAACGGGTACTCCTCCACGGCGGCGCGGACGACGGGCACCGGGACGGGCAGCACCAGGATGTCGAAGCCGAATCGGTCGCGGATCACCCGGTGCACGTCCGCGGCGATCCGCGCGGGGTCCTCCACATCCGTCGTCAGCACCACGTTGCCGCTCGCGAGCACGGTGCGCACGCCGGCGAAGCCGTGGGCCGTGAGCGCCCCGGCGAGCTCCTTCATCGCGATGCGCACGTTCCCGATGTTCACGCCGCGCAGCAGCACCACCCATCGCACGAGGTCCATGCTGCCGCGTCCCACCCGCATCCGTACGCCTTCGGGACGGATGCACGGCGGCGCCGCGGCGCATCCGTCCCGAAGGCGTGCAGACGCGACCGCGCCCCCCGCCGCGGGGTGGCGAGGGGCGCGGTCGCGTGCGGCGCCGGAGCGGCGTCAGTGCGAGGAGACCGCCGACTTGGCGTTCGACTCGTACGAGGTGTTCGTCGACTCGAAGAAGTTGACGAGCTGCAGGGTGTCGTTCGCGGTCGCCATCCACTTCGCCGGGTTCGGCACCTTGTAGTGGGGCTCGAATCCGAGCTCCTCGAGGCGCCGGTCGGCGAGGTACTTGACGTACTGGTTGATGTAGTTCGCGTTGAGGCCGAGGATGCCGTTCGGGAGCAGGTCCTGGTTGTACTGCTCCTCCATCTCGACGGCGTCGAGGATCATCTGGCGGATCTCGTCGGCGAACTCCGGCGTCTGCAGGTCGGGGTTCTCGTCGAGCACCGTGAGGATCAGGTTGATGCCGAACTTCAGGTGCAGCGACTCGTCGCGGACGATCCAGTCCACGAGCGAGCCGAAGTTGCGCAGCAGGTTCCGCTGCCGGAAGGACAGCGCCACCATGAAGCCCGAGTAGAACCAGATGCCCTCGAGGATCACGTTGTAGGCGACGAGGTTCCGCACGAAGTCGCGCTTGCCCTCGGTCGTCGTGATGTCGAGCGTCTGCTCCGACATGCGCCGGATGAACTCGACCTCGAACTGCTCCTTCGCGGCCATCGACGGGATGTCGACGTGGGAGTTGTACGCCTCGTCGCGGTCGATCGGGAACGTCTCGAGCACGTACTCGAACGACATGCAGTGGTTCGCCTCCTCCCACATCTGCTTCGCGAGGTAGAGGTGCGCCTCGGGAGCGTTGACGTAGGGGTAGACGCCGAACGCGAGCGCCTTGTTCACGAGCAGCTCGCTCGGGTTGAAGTAGCTCATCAGGAACGTCACCGCGTGACGCTCCTCATCCGTCATGCGCTTGAAGTCGGCGATGTCCTCACCGAGCTGGATCTCGTTCGGGAACCACGTGTTCGCCACGGCCTGCTCGTACAGATCCATCGCCCACTGGTACCGGACCGGCTTCAGCAGCAGGCCCTCCTGGATCCCGGTGCCCAGGATGCTCATGTCGTCCCTCTTCCCTCGTCTGTCGATGCAACCGCCGGCGGCTTCGGCGTATTCGTCGTGCGGTGGCCGGCCGCGTCCGGATGGGGACGCGACCGGCACGGCGATCACTCGCCCTTCGCGGCGCCTCCGCTGCGCTCACCGGGGCTCGACGCCAAGGCGCCGAACCCGCCGAACCCGCGCCGTGCGGGAGCCGCCGGGGCGGCCGGAGCGACGGCCGGCTGCGGCGCCGGGGTGCCGAACCCGCGACGCTGCGCGCCGCCCGCGTCGATCGTCTCCGACTTGTTCACGCGCACCGTGGACTGCTCCGCGGTGTGGCGCGGCTTCATGTGCAGGTAGTAGGTCGTCTTCACGCCCCGCTCCCAGGCCGCGGCGTAGATCGACATCATGTCGCCGAGGTCGCGGGTCTCGAGGTACATGTTGCGGCTGATCGCCTGGTCGATCCACTTCTGCGCCCGCGCGGCGACCTCGAGGAAGGCGTAGGGCGAGAGCTGGAAGCTCGTCCGATACGTGGCCTTGATCGAGTCGGGGATCTCGTCGATGCGCTGGATGTCGCCCTGGCTGCGCAGGATCAACTCCTTGGTCGAGTCCCAGATGCCGCGCTCCTGCAGG
>DASYJR010000067.1:0-4066 GCA_035996305.1 Amnibacterium sp.
CGCCGACAGCACGGCGTCGATCCGCGACTCGGCGCCCGCGAGCGACGGCACGCTCCGGACGGCCTGCTCGGCGCGGATCCGCATCCCGGCGAGCAGCGCCCGCTTGGCGGCGGGATCCGCCTGCACGGTCGGCAGCACCGCGGCGAGCACCTGGTGCACCTCGGCCGTCGCCGCGCCCAGGTCGCGGGCGGCCCCGGCGAAGTCGATGCGGCCGCGCGCGGCGGCCAGCGCGACGCGCCACGCGTCCTCCGTGTCGGCGAGGAACTCCTGCGCCACGGCGAGATGGCCGCGGGCCCGGCCGCCCGGGCGACCGGCATCGGGCCACTCGCCGACCACGGCGCCGTACGTCGCGGGCACGCGACGCGATCCGGCGCCCGCGATCGCGGACTGCAGCACCACATCGGGGTTCTCGCCGTGGTGCAGCGCCCGGAAGACCTTCACCATGACGGTGGGGCCGGGATCCCCGGCCGGCGTCGCGGTGGTCACGATGACGGACGTGTTCGACTGCTCCCCGGACAGCATCCGCGTGCCCGTCACCGCCGGAGGCGGTCCCGCCCAGCCCAGGCGCTCACCCTGCGCGGTGACGTCGCCGTCCCCGCCGGCCGTGCCGCCGCCGAGCGCGAGCTCGACGAGGGCCGCCGCCCAGCCGCGGTCCCGCGGCCCGTCGACGACGACGACGTCGCCGAGGTCGATGCCGTCGGGATCCTCCGGCCGGCTGACGAGCGGCACCTGGTAGAGGGCGCGGGCCTCGGGCGAGTGGTCCTGCACGAGCAGCGTGCGGGCCTCCGTGCCGTCGACCGGCAGCGGGAAGGAGCCGACGACGGTGAGGTGCGGCTCCGTCGCGTGGTTCGCGAACCAGCGCTGCCGTGCGATCCAGGCGGTGAGTCGTGGCGTCGCGGTCGTGCCGCCCGCGTCCTCGAGGATCCCCATCCCTGCAACCTACCGACGCGGGGTCCGCGCCTGCTTCGAGCGGAGCGCGGGATGCGTCAGGCGGGCTGGTCGGGCTCCGCGCCGGTCTCGACGTCCGCGTCGGCCGGGAGCGAGAAGTCGTGCTCGACCGCGTCCTCGTCGGGGAGGTCCGGATCGCCGTCGCGTGCCGTCATGCCAGCACGGTACCCACCGACGCTGGGCGTCCGGATCGAGGCCGGTCGTCGCTCGTGGCGGGTCGGGTGCCGGTGCGCCCCGGCGAGGCGGTCAGCGGGCCGCCGGGGTCTTCGTGTCGCCCGGCGTGCGCCGGCGGGCTGCACGCGCCTCCGCCGCGACCCGCAGCGCGTGGCTCTCCGCCTCCGCCCGCGCCATCCGCTCCGCGAGGCTCGTGCTGCGCTTCGCGTCGCGCACGACCACGGCCAGGCGCTGCTCCGCCGGCATGCCCGCGCGGATCTGATGCATCCGCACGACCTCGATGTCGAGGCTGGCGCCGAGCACGAGCACGAGGTTGGCGAGGAAGAGGTACAGGGTGATCACGAGGGCGCCCGTCATCCAGCCGTAGACGCTGAACCGCCCGAGACGGGTCACGTAGAGGGCGAAGGCGGTGCTGGTGACGGCCCAGCCGGTGATGGCGAGCGCGGGGCCCCAGCTGATCGGCCCGCGATGCCGCCGGACGTTCGGCGTCCAGCGGTAGAGGGCGCCGAGCATCAGCACGAGCACGGCGAGCAGCAGGGGCCACTTCAGCACCTGCCAGGCGATGGTCCAGACGTCGTCGACGGAGGCCCTCGCGGCGACGGCTCGGCCGAGCCGCGGGGTCGTGAGCACGATGGTCGCGACGACCGCGCCACCCGCGGACAGCGGCAGGGCGAGCAGGAGCATCGTCACCCGCACCTTCCACATCGGCCGCCCCTCCTCGACGCCGTACAGGGCGTTCAGCGCCCGCCCGAACGACGCCGCGTAGGCGGAGACGGCCCAGAGCGTCAGCAGCACGCCGATCGCGAGCGCGAGGCCGGGCAGCGGGATGGTCGCCAAGGCCCGCAGGGGCTCCCGGAGCGCCTGGATGCCGGACGGCGGAGCGACCGCGGACATCACCGCGAGGATCGTCTCGTCGGCCTCGCCGTGGTGCGTGACCAGCGACAGCGCCGAGACGGCCGAGAGCGCGATCGGGAACAGCGCGAGGAACGACAGGTAGGTCAGGGCCGCCCCGGCGTCGACGCCCCGGTGCCGCAGGAAGCCCAGCCAGGTGCGGCGGAAGACGTGCCGCCACTCCGCGACCGTCAGCAGGCCGCGGTCGGCTCCGGATGCGCGTTCCGCGTCCGGATCCGTCATCGGCGGGCCGCCTCACCGCTCGCGGACGACGTCCGCGGGCCGCTTGTCGGGACGCCATCCGCGCCAGCTCGGTTGCCGGAGCCGGCCGGTGGCCGTCCACTCGGCGAATCGTACTTCGCCGACGAGGTCGGGGGTGACCCAATGCGCGTCCTTCGCGTCCGGGCGGGGCACGTCGAGGAAGGGCGACGTCGCCCGCTCGCGGCGCGCGAGCCGCGCGCCGATCGCGTCGAGGTCCTTGTCGGTGAACCCGGTGCCGACCTTGCCGACGTAGGCGAGGCCGCCCTCGGTCGGCACGCCGAGCAGCAGCGCGCCGACGCCCCCCTCGCGGCGCCCCGCGCCGGGCTTCCAGCCGCCGACGACGACCTCCTGGGCCCGCTCGTGCTTCAGCTTCAGCCAGTCGCCGCTGCGGGAGCCGAGCAGGTAGGCGCCGTCGCTCCGCTTCGCGACCACACCCTCCAGGCCGAGCCGCCGGCTCGTCGCCATCGCGTCGTCGACGGCGGGACCGAGATCGTCGCCCGTCGCGTCCGCGACGACGGGCGGCACCTCGATCGGGCCGACGCGGGTGACGAGCCGCTCGAGCAGCGCCCGTCGCTCCCGGTGGGGGCGGTCGATCAGGCCCGCGCCGTCGAGCTCGAGCAGGTCGAAGAGAAAGAGGTGCACGGGGGCCGTGCGCCGCACCCGCTCGACGTCGCCCGGCCGGGTCAGCCCGAACCGCTGCTGCAGGAGGGCGAAGCTCGGGCGGCCCTGCCCGTCGAGGGCCACGATCTCCCCGTCGAGCACCGCCGACTCCGCCTCGATCGCGCCGGCGAGCGCGGCGAGCTCCGGATACGTGGCCGTCAGGTCGAGCTCGTTCCGGCTCGTGAGCACGACGCCGTCCGGCGTGAGCTCGGCGATCGCGCGGACGCCGTCCCACTTCATCTCGAGCGACCAGTGCTCGGACGGCATGGGGCGCCCGTTCGCGGTCGCGAGCATCGGCTTCACGGGGCGGGGGAGCGGGTCGCCGGTCGGGCGGTGCTTCGCGTCGACCTTCGTCGTCAGGGCCATCCGGTGGATCAGCCACTGCTCGCCGGCGTGCTCGCCGCCGGGATCGGCTGCGGCGTGGGCGCCCGCGCGCCCCTCGCCCGTGCGGACGAGGGCGACCCGCGTGGGCTCGCCGAGCCCGCCACCCGGCCGACCGGTGAGCGTGGCGATGACCTCGTCGTCCCGCCACTTCTCCGCCGTGTAGGTGCCGGAGTCCCAGATCGAGACCGCGCCGCCGCCGTACTCGCCCTTCGGGATCTCGCCCTCGAAGGAGCCGTAGTCGAGCGGATGGTCCTCCGTGTGCACGGCGAGATGGTTCCGCTCGCCGAGCCCGGGCACGCCGCGCGGCAGCGCCCAGGAGACGAGCACGCCGTCCCGCTCCAGCCGGAAGTCCCAGTGCAGCCGCCGCGCCTGGTGCTCCTGGATCACGAACGCGTTCCCCGCGCCGACCTCCGGGGGTGCGACCGCCACCCCGGGCTCCGGCGTCCGCCCCGGGTCGCGCATCGCGCGGTAGCGGGCGAGCCGGTCCTCCGCCGGATGCAGGAGCGCGAGCGGATCCGGTGCGTTCCGCAGCCGCGCGAGCACCTCCCCGGGCGTCAGGTGCGCGAGCGCGGGGTCGTCCACCTCCTCCCAGGTGCGGGGTGCGGCGGCCATCGGCCGCAGGGTGCCCCGCAGGGAGTACGGCACGAGCGTCGTCTTCGCGGCCCGGTTCTGGCTCCAGTCGACCAGCACCTTGCCGGTGCGCAGGGTCTTCTTCATGTCGGAGACGACGAGGTCCGGATGGTCCGCC
>DASYJR010000068.1:0-10111 GCA_035996305.1 Amnibacterium sp.
GGCCGTCCGTCGCGGGCGCCACCGCCGGTCCAAGTAATTGACTTGGGCTCCAAGATCGTGATGGGGAGGATTCCCGCATGGCCAAGATCATCGCTTTCAACGAGGAAGCCCGGCGCGGCCTCGAGCGCGGCATGAATCAGCTGGCCGACGTCGTCAAGGTAACCCTCGGCCCTAGGGGCCGGAACGTGGTGCTCGAGAAGAAGTGGGGCGCTCCCACGATCACGAACGACGGCGTCTCCATCGCGAAGGAGATCGAGCTCGAGGACCCGTACGAGAAGATCGGTGCCGAGCTCGTCAAGGAGGTCGCCAAGAAGACGGACGACGTCGCGGGCGACGGCACCACCACCTCCGTCGTGCTCGCCCAGGCGCTGGTGCGCGAGGGCCTGCGCAACGTCGCAGCCGGCGCCGACCCGATCAGCCTGAAGCGCGGGATCGACAAGGCCGTCGAAGCGGTCTCCCGTGAGCTGCTCGCGGGCGCCAAGGAGGTCGAGACCAAGGAGGAGATCGCCGCCACCGCGTCCATCTCCGCCGGCGACGAGCAGATCGGCGCGATCATCGCCGAGGCGATCGACAAGGTCGGCAAGGAGGGCGTGGTCACCGTCGAGGAGTCCAACACCTTCGGCACCGAGCTCGAGCTCACCGAGGGCATGCGGTTCGACAAGGGCTTCCTGTCGCAGTACTTCGTGACGGACCCGGAGCGCCAGGAGGCGGTCTTCGAGGACCCGTACATCCTGATCGTCAACAGCAAGATCTCGAACATCAAGGACCTGCTGCCGATCGTCGACAAGGTCATCCAGACCGGCAAGCAGCTGCTGATCATCGCGGAGGACGTCGAGGGCGAGGCGCTCGCGACCCTGATCGTGAACAAGATCCGCGGCATCTTCAAGTCCGCCGCCGTCAAGGCGCCGGGCTTCGGCGACCGCCGCAAGGCGCAGCTGCAGGACATCGCGACGCTCACGGGCGGCCAGGTGATCTCCGAGGAGGTCGGGCTCAAGCTCGAGAACGTCACGCTCGACCTGCTCGGCCAGGCGCGCAAGGTCGTCATCACGAAGGACGAGACCACGATCGTGGACGGCGCCGGTGACGCCGACCTCATCGCGGGCCGCGTGCAGCAGATCCGCAACGAGATCGAGAACACCGACAGCGACTACGACCGCGAGAAGCTCCAGGAGCGTCTCGCCAAGCTCGCCGGCGGCGTGGCCGTCATCAAGGCGGGCGCGGCGACCGAGGTCGAGCTGAAGGAGCGCAAGCACCGCATCGAGGACGCCGTGCGCAACGCGAAGGCCGCCGTCGAGGAGGGCATCGTCGCCGGCGGTGGCGTCGCCCTCATCCAGGCGGGCAAGGCGGCGTTCGCGTCGCTCGAGCTCGTCGGTGACGAGGCGACCGGCGCGAACATCGTCAAGGTCGCCATCGAGGCGCCGCTCAAGCAGATCGCGCTGAACGCCGGTCTCGAGCCGGGTGTCGTCGCCGAGAAGGTGCGCGGCCTGCCCGCCGGGCACGGCCTGAACGCCGCGACCGGTGAGTACGTCGACATGCTCGCCGCGGGCATCAACGACCCGGTGAAGGTCACCCGGTCCGCGCTGCTCAACGCCGCGTCGATCGCCGGACTGTTCCTCACCACCGAGGCCGTCGTCGCCGACAAGCCGGAGAGGCAGCCGGTCGGTGCCGGCGCCGAGGCCGGCGGCGGGATGGACTTCTGAGTCCCACCACCCACGGGAACGGGCCGGGCATCCTTCGGGATGCCCGGCCCGTTCCCGTTCCAGCGCCCATCGGTCGAGGGGCCACTTCGGACAGTTCTGGGCGTCATCGGCGGCCCGTCATGCCCGAGACGGCCCGGCGGCCCGGGGTGGCGCCGGGCGGCGCGTCAGGTGAAGAGGCGGGCGTTCGCCAGCTCGATGTCGGCGTACTGCTGCGCCGCCGTGCGGAGCGCGCGATCGATGCTCGCGAGCACCTGCTCGAGGTTCGTCTGCGTCGTGCGCCACTGCTGCACGACGCCCTGGAACGCGATCGCGGCCTGGCCGGTCCACGTGCCCTGCAGGGCACCGAGCTGCGCGTGCAGGGCGTTCACCTCGCCCTGCAGCCGGCCGACGGTCGCACCGATCGCGGCGGCGGCGCTCGCCACCTCGTCGCTGTCCACGGTGTAGCGGGTCATCCGAGTCCTCCTCCTGTCGTCCGCGCCCGTGCGGTGCGGTGCGGGGAGGGACGGTAGTCAGGCGACGGTCGCGCCCTGGTCGCTGTCCTCGTCGACCTCCGCCTCGGGCTCGTCGTCCTCGGTGGGGAGGAGGGGAAGCGTGACGCGGAACGTCGCGCCGCCGCCCGGCGTCTCCGAGATGCCGATGTCGCCGCCGTGCGCGGCGACGATCGCCGCGACGATGGCGAGGCCGAGGCCGCTGCCGCCGGTGTCGCGGGTGCGCGACGAGTCGGCCCGCCAGAAGCGCTGGAAGATCTTGTCGCGGATCTGCGGCGGGATGCCCTCACCGTGGTCGATGATCTCCAGCACCGCCCGCGAGCGCAGCCGGTCGACGTAGGTGGCGATCTCGATGGGGGAGTCGTCCGGGGTGAAGCGGATGGCGTTGCCGATGAGGTTCGTGAGCACCTGGCGCAGCTTGTCCTCCTCGGCCAGGACGACGGGCCGCGACGATCCTGCGACCGACGAGGTGGCGCGGGCGTCGTCGTCGGCCTGCTCGTCAGCGCGCCGCCGTGCGCGCAGCAGCCGCGCGCTCGCCAGCCTGATGGAGCCCGTGATGCTCGAGTCCGTGGGCCCGGCGGCGCGCCGGAAGAGCCGCGCCGCCGTGGTGAGGGCCGCGTCCGGCTCCTCGTGCACGATCACCGGTCGCAGGATCTCGATGGCGCCGGTCGGCATCTCGGGGTCGTGCGCGACCACCCGGATCATCCGCTTCGGCGCGAGGGCCCGGGCGTCGAGCGCCGCGTCGTGCGCGAGGGGCAGCAGCTCGACCGGGGTCCGCTTCAGCTCCCGCGACTCATCGAGCCGCGCGAGCGCGAGCAGGTCGGTGACCAGCGCGCCGAGGCGCACCGCCTCCCGCTCGATGCGGTCCATCGCCTGGGCGATGTCCTCCCGGCTCTGCAGGGCGCCCATCCGGTACAGCTCGGCGTACCCGCGCACCGAGACGAGCGGGGTGCGGAGCTCGTGGCTCGCGTCGCCGACGAACCGCCGCATCTGCTCGATCGTGCGGGCCCGGTCGGCCAGGGCGCCGTCGATCCGGTTCAGCATCCGGTTCAGGGACCGGTTCAGCCGGCCGACCTCGGTGTTCGGCGTCGTGTTGCCGAGCCGCTGCCCGAAGTCGCCGTCGGCGATCGCCGCCGCGGTGCGCTCCACCTGCCGCAGGGGCGCGAACGTCGAGCCCACGAGCACTCGCGTGATCACCGCGCCGAGCAGCACCACGACGATGCCGAACACGAAGAAGAGGGTGAACAGCTGCGCGATGAGCCGGTTCACGCTCTCGAGGGGCAGGCCCAGCACCACGGCGCTGCCGTCCCCGAGCCGGCGCACCTCCATCCGGAACGTGGCGGCGCCGGCCGCGTTCTTCACCGTGAAGGCGGAGGCGCCCTGCTTCTGCAGGAACGCCGCATCCACCTGGGGCAGCACGGGACGGTTCTCCTGCCACTCCTTGTTCGCGTGGATGAGCCTCCCACTGCCGTCGACGTGGGCGTAGACGTACTGCGTCGCGACCGCCGTCTCGTCCGCCACCGCCGTGCTCGCGCTCAGGTTCTTCAGCGTCTGGCTGAGCTGCGTGTCGGCGTCGTGGATCAGGTAGTTGCGGAGCACGGTCATGGTGCCGAACCCGCTGACGACGAGCCCCACGGTCATCACGAGGACCGTGACGGCGGTGATCTTCGTGCGCAGCGAGATGGCGTTCCACCACTCGGCCAGCGACGCGTGCATGATGGCGGTCAGTGTACGAAGCCCGCCCGGGACCGGGCCGGGTGCGTCCGGGCCTGCGGCCGGGTCAGACCTTCGCCGCCTTCAGCATGTAGCCGAAGCCGCGCTTGGTCTGGATGATCGGCTCCGTGCTGTGCGCGTCGAGCTTGCGGCGCAGGTAGGAGATGTACGACTCGACGATGCCCGCGTCGCCGTTGAAGTCGTACTCCCACACGTGGTCGAGGATCTGCGCCTTCGACAGCACGCGGTTCGGGTTGAGCATCAGGTAGCGCAGCAGCTTGAACTCGGTGGGGGAGAGCTCGATCGGCTCGTTGCCGACCGTGACCTCGTGCGTGTCCTGGTCCATCGTGAGCTCGCCCGCACGGATCACGGCGTCCTCCTCCGCGTGCATCGTGCGGCGGAGGATCGCCTTGATGCGCGCGACGATCTCGTCGAGGCTGAACGGCTTCGTCACGTAGTCGTCGCCGCCCACCGTGAGGCCCGTGATCTTGTCCTCCGTGTCGTCCTTCGCGGTGAGGAAGAGGATCGGCGAGGTGTACCCGGAGGAGCGGAGGCGCTTCGTCACGCCGAACCCGTTCATGTCGGGGAGCATGACGTCGAGGATGATCAGGTCGGGCTCCTCCTCGAGCACCGCCGAGATCGCTTGAGCACCGTTGCTGACCGCGCGCACGGCGAAGCCCGCGAAGCGGAGGCTCGTGGTCAGCAGGTCGCGGATGTTGGGTTCGTCGTCGACGATGAGAACGCGTGGTTGGTCGGCCATGCGGCAGATTCTCTGCGGGCTTCCTGAGTGCTCTCTGACAAGACACCGTGCGCTTCCGCGATCCGCGGCGTACGCGCGCTGGTGCTGCGCGGTGGCCGCGCTGTCAGTGGCCTCTGGTGCGGGTGACGACGCCGACCGCGATCACCGCGAGCGCCAGCAGCAGGCCGATGGTCAGGCCCGGCAGCGGCAGCACCTGCACGACCGACAGCACCCCGCTGTGGAACGCGCTGTCGGGCACCCCGGCGCCGCGGGCGATGAGCAGCGCCGCGATGTCGAGCACGCACAGTCCGATCACGGTCCCGGCCATGACCGCGAGCGACCGCTGCGCGCGGGACGCCGCGGGCGGGTCCTCATCCGGTCGGGCTGCCACGCCGGGGAGCCTATCGGCCCTGCACCCGCAGCCTCCGACCCCGGCGCCGGTACACTGGGTCGGCCGATTCCGGCGCCACCGTGTTCTTCAGTCCCACCCCGAGGTCAGCATGCCCACCGGCAAGGTCAAGTTCTACGACGAGGCGAAGGGCTTCGGCTTCATCAGTGGAGACGACGGCCAGGAGGTCTTCCTGCACGCGTCCGCGCTGCCCGCCGGCACCACCGTGAAGGCGGGCACGAAGCTCGAGTTCGGCGTCGTGGCCGGCAAGCGCGGCACCCAGGCGCTCTCGGTGCGGGTGCTCGAGAACCCGCCGAGCCTGCAGCGGATGCAGCGTCCGTCGGCCGACGACATGGCGGTGCGGATCGAGGACCTCATCAAGGTGCTCGACCGCGAGGGTGCGAACCTGCGCCGCGGCCGGTACCCCGACTCGGCGCACGGGCAGCGCATCGCCGCCGTGCTGCGCCGCGTCGCCGACGACTTCGACGCCTGAGCGCCCTGTGACGGTGCTGCAGGACGACCGGTCGGCGCTCGCGCTTCAGGCGCTCGCGGAGGTCACCGACCCCGCGTCCGTCGGTGAGCTGCTCGAGGTGACGGAGCCCGCACCCGGCGTGCGGGACCTCGTCTTCGCCTGCCGGCTGCCCGGCTACGTCGCGTGGCGCTGGACGGTCTCGACGGCCCAGGTCGGCGACGAGCCCGCGACCGTGCTCGAGATCGAGCTGCTGCCCGGGGACGGCGCCCTCGTCGCACCGCCGTGGGTGCCGTGGGCCGAGCGGCTCGCGGAGTACCGCCGCACGCACCCCGACGAGCCGGAGGAGGGTGGCGCCGACCTCGAGGACGAGGACGACGAGGACGAGGACGACGATCTCGACGAGGACCTCGAGGTCGACGCCGACGCGCTCGAGATCGATGGCGTCGAGTTCGAGGACGTCGCCGACGACGAGGACGGCTCCGAGTTCGATGAGCCGGCGGACGACGTCGAGGAGCCGGGTCCGGTGGTGCAGGCGGCCGGGCCGGATGCCGCCCGCGCCGGGGAGCCCGGCGACCGGGACTGACGCGACTCAGTCCGTGCGGGGCAGCCGCTCCACCACGTACTCGATGCAGCCGATCAGCGCCGCGACGTCGCCCGGGTCCACCGAGACGAACGTGCCGATGCGCAGTTGGTTGCGGCCGAGCTTGCGGTACGGCTCCGTGTCGACGACCCCGTTGGCCCGCAGGGCCGAGGCGACGGCCGCCGCGTCGACGCCCTCGAAGTCGATCGTCACGACCACGGGGGAGCGGTCCTCGGGGCGGCTCACGAACGGCCGCGCGTACGGCACCCGCTCGGCCCAGTCGTAGAGCAGGGTCGACGACTCGGCGGTGCGGTGCGCCGCCCAGGCCAGGCCCCCCTGCTCGTCGATCCACCGCAGCTGCTCGGCGAGCAGCACCAGCGTGCTGATCGCCGGCGTGTTCAGTGTCTGGTCGAGCCGCGAGTTGGTGAGCGCGGCGCCCAGGCTGAGGAACTCCGGAATGTAGCGGTCCGACGCGGCGATCCGCTCGATGCGCTCGATCGCGGCCGGTGAGCAGAGGGCGAGCCACAGCCCCCCGTCGGAGCCGAGGTTCTTCTGGGGCGCGAAGTAGTAGACGTCGGCCTCGGCCGCGTCGAACGCGATGCCGCCGGCGGCGCTCGTGGCGTCGACGACCGTGAGGGCACCGGCCGCCGCCACGCGCCGGACCGGCGCGGTGACACCGGTCGAGGTCTCGTTGTGCGGCCACGCGTAGACGTCGACGCCGTCCTCCACCGCGGCCTCGGGCCGGGCACCCGCGTCCGCGAGACGGACGCTCGGCGCCTCCAGCCACGGCGCCTTCGCCGCGGCCGCGAACTTCGCGCCGAACTCCCCGAAGGAGAGGTGCTGGCTGCGGCGCTCGATGAGCCCGAAGGCGGCCGCGTCCCAGAACGCCGTCGAGCCGCCGTTGCCCAGCACGACTTCGTAGCCGTCCGGCGCGCCGAGCACGGCGGCGAGCCGGCGGCGGACGGATCCGACGAGCGACTTGACGGGGCGCTGCCGGTGGGAGGTGCCGAGCAGCGTGCGCGCCGCGTCGACGAGCGCGTCGACCTGCTCGGTCCGCACCCGGGAGGGACCGCAGCCGAAGCGGCCGTCCGCGGGAAGGAGATCGACCGGGATCGTGAGGCTCGTCACGAGCATCGAAGCGTACCGGGCAGCCGGAGCTCCCGCCGAGCGCGCGCATCCGCCCCCGGAGGTCCGGGGGCGGATGCGCCCGGCGGGGAAGACCGCGCGACGTAGGATCGTGCACGGCCCGCCGGGGCCCGACAGCAAGGAGTGCGCCCGCTGTGACGGACCTCGTCGACACCACCGAGATGTATCTGCGCACGATCCTCGATCTCGAGGAGGAGGACATCGTCCCCCTGCGTGCGCGCATCTCGGAGCGCCTCGGCCACTCCGGTCCCACGGTCTCGCAGACGGTCGCGCGGATGGAGCGCGACGGCCTCGTCGTGCTCACGGGGGACCGGCACCTGCAGCTCACCGCCGAGGGCAGGGTCAAGGCGGTGCACGTGCTCCGCAAGCACCGACTGGCCGAGCGGCTGCTCAGCGACGTGATCGGCCTCGACTGGGAGTACGTGCACGACGAGGCGTGCCGCTGGGAGCACGTGATGAGCGAGCAGGTCGAGCGCCGGCTCGTGGACCTGCTCGGGCACCCCACCGAGTCCCCGTACGGCAACCCGATCCCCAGCCTCGACGACCTCGGCGCCCCGCCGTCGGCCCGGTTCCTGGAGGGCGTGGTGTCGCTCGTGCCGCATGTGCGCGCCCAGGACGGTCCCACCGAGGTCGTGATCCGGCGGCTGGCCGAGCCGGCGCAGTTCGATCCGGAGCAGCTCGCGCAGCTCAAGGCCACCGGTGTGCTGCCCGGCGCGACCGCCACCGCGAGTGCGGTCCCGGGCGGGGTCCGGCTCGAGGTCGACGGCTTCGAGGACGCCCTCGTGCTGCCCACCGAGCTCGCCTCGCACGTCTTCGTCGCCGCCTGAGTCGCTCACCTTCGACTCTTGATCGAAGGTTCAGCGTGTCGCCGGGCGATCCGTTGGCATTTCGTTACGTTGGGGCCTGCTCGACGGCCAGCAGGTCGTCGGACACGGCGATCACGGTGTCCCCCTGCCTGTTCGTGAACGCCGGAACCGCGCGAGCAGCACCGAACAGGACGGCCCGACCGGCCGCGGGACCGGGAGGATCCGCCATGGCCGAGTCCCACGGATGGGGAACGCCGAACGGTGCGTACCAGACACCGACCGTCACCCCTCTGCCGTCCCGACGAGCGCTGCGTGAGGCGCGCACCGATGGAGTCGATCCCCGAACGGTCCGCCGTCCCGAGCACCCGGGCAGGCGCACGACGCCCCCGGTCCGCTCGGCGGCTGCCATCCCCGCCGTCCCGGTCGCCCCGCGACGCCGCACCCGCTCGCGGGTGGCGTTCTCCGCCGTCGTCATGACGCTCGCGGCCGGCCTCGTGGCCACCCTCGCCCTCCCCTCCTACGCGTTCGACCCGAGCCACGGCACGCGGAGCGCCGCCCGGTCGCAGAGCCTCGACACGACCACCGGCGGCGATCAGCAGCTGCCGAAGGTCGCGTCCGACGTGCAGACCATCAAGGTCACCCGCGACGCCGTCACCGCCACCACCGCCGCCGAGCTCAAGCGGGCGGCCATCGCCAAGGCGTACTCCGCGTACACCGGCCCCACCGCCGCGCAGCTCGCGGCCCGCGCCGTGCCCTCCGGATCGGGCCTCTCCGGCGTCTTCGCCACCGCGCTCACCTACCGGGGCGTGCCCTACGTCTTCGGTGGCAGCGACCCGAGCGGGTTCGACTGCTCCGGCTTCGTCATGTACGTCTACGCCAAGTTCGGCGTCTCGCTGCCGCACTCGGTGCGCCAGCAGGACGCGATCGGCACGCGGATCACCGAGGCGCAGGCGCAACCGGGCGACGTGGTCGTGTTCAACGACGAATCGCACGACGGGTTCTACGCCGGCAACGGCATGATCCTGCACGCGCCGTACCCGGGCGCGAGCGTGCGCGAGCAGGCGCTCTGGTCCTCCGACGTGCACTTCATCCGGTTCGGGGTCAAGTAGCGGGCGTCCGCTCGATCCGCGCACCGGGATCGTCCCGGTGCGCGCCGGTGCGGAAGTTCCCTGAACGGCCGGTCACGGTCCCATTCCGTCTCGACCTCGAACGCCCCGCCGTGTCGCTCCGACCGGTTAGCCTGATCACGATCCGGGCGGAAGGGCATCGGGATGAGTGCACGCAGGTGGGAGCGGTCCACGCTCACCGGCCTGCGGAGCGCCTGTTCCGGGGCGCTGTCCATAGCGCCGTCGCGCAGCAGTGCAAGGGTGTCGTCCGTCGGACGGCGCCCTTCTTCGTTTCCGGGGCCCGTGCGCCCCGGCGACGCGGCGCATCGAGCCCCCGGTCGGATCGATTCGAGTCGAACCCCTGCAAGCCGTGCAGGCCGCTTCGAGAGGAACGCCGATGCGCACCCTGGTCCTGAACGCCGGATACGAACCGCTCGCGGTGGTGTCCTTCAAACGGGCGCTCGTGCTCGTGCTGAACGGCAAGGCGACGGTCGTCGCCGCCGATGAGGCGCATCCCGTCTTCGGGTCCTCGGGCTCGTGGGACAGGCCGAGCGTGATCCTGCTCACCCGCTACGTGCGGATGCCCGGAGCGCGACGCGTCCCGGTCACCCGCCGAGGCGTGCTGCGCCGCGACGAGTTCCGGTGCTGCTACTGCGGCAAGGGCGCCACGACGATCGATCACGTGCTCCCGCGCTCGCGCGGCGGTGCCGACTCGTGGGAGAACCTGGTCGCGTGCTGCCTCGCGTGCAACAACACGAAGGGCGACCGCACGCCGGCCGAGATGGGCTGGGCGATGCGGGTGACCCCGCGGGTGCCGCACGGCACGACGTGGCTGGTCCGCGGCGTCGAGCGTCCGCTGCCCGACTGGCGGGAGTACCTTGCCCCGGCCGCCTGAACCGGCCCCGATCTACCTCGATTGCGACACCGGGATCGACGACGCCCTGACGCTCGGCTACCTCGTCGCGGCGGGCGC
>DASYJR010000069.1:0-3952 GCA_035996305.1 Amnibacterium sp.
CGCCCCATGGCTCGCCACGACCGCGTCCTCGACCCCGCTCGCCGCGATCTCGGCGAGGGCGCCGTCGAACCGCTCGAAGAACTCGTGGCCGCTCTCGCCGCCCGGCATCCGTCGGCGGCGGTCGCCGGTCGCCCAGGCGAAGACCGTTCCCATGTAGGCGCGCTGCGCCTCGAGCGTCCGCTCGCCCTCGAGGGCGCCGGCCCGCACCTCGCGGAGCCCCGCCAGCACCGCGATCGGCAGCCCGCGGGCCCCGGCCGTCGGATCGAGGGTCTCCTGCGTGCGGATGAGCACGGATGCCCAGAGGCCGTCGAGCGGCTCGTCCGCGAGGGTGCCCACGAGGGCCCGCGCCTGCTCGCGCCCGAGGTCGGTCAGCGACGGACCGGGCTCGGCTGTGTCGAGGATGCCGTGCACGTTCGACGGGATCTGGCCGTGGCGGACGAGGAGCAGGCGCACCCGTCCAGCCTCCCACGGCCCTTCTGGGTGCACGCGGCAGCGCCCGTCAGGGTGCGCGGAGCCCGGATCCGGTCCCACCGCGGATCGGGCGCCTCAGCGGGGTGTGCCGCCCTCGCCGCCCACGAGGGCACGCCGGATGCGGGCGCTGAGCAGTGGGATGACGAGGGTCGGCAGGAGCACCGGCAGCAGCAGGAGCTTCAGCCAGTCCCAGGCGGTGTTGCCGACGAAGCCGGTCCAGCCGAGGGGGACGGCGTAGCCCTCGAACACGAACCCCGCGAACGCGAGCAGGCCGAGGGCGGCGACCATCAGATGCGCGCGGCGCACCTCGTCGGCGCGCACCCAGACCGGGGTCGCCGTCACCACGAGGGGGAGGAGTGTCAGCCCGAACCAGTCCCAGAGGGTCTTGCCGCGGAAGCCGGTCCCGCCGAGCGGGACGAGGTAGCCGAGCGCGATGAGCACGGCGAAGGCGGCGAGGCCGGCGACCAGCGCGACCCGGTGGCCGCGGCGCAGCCGGCGCCGGTGCAGCAGCAGGACGGGGGCGATGCCGAGCGTGAGGGGCAGCAGGAGGGCCTCCATCCAGTTCCACAGGGTCACCCCGCGCGAGAGCCCGGTCCAGCGCCACCCCATCCCGTACCCGCCCACCACGAGCGTGAGCACCGCGACCGCCGCGACGGCGACCACCCACAGTCCGAGGGTGCGCATGCGGGCGCTCCGTGCCTCCGGAACCGCCGTTCGCTCCGCCGTCATCAGCCCTCCCGCGATCCCGCACGATTCTGGCCTCCGAGCGCGCCGGTGGCCAGGGGTACCCGACGCGGATCACCGGGGGCGGCTCCCGCTCGCCCCCTGGCGCGCCCGCGTGCAGGTTCCGCGGCCGTCCGGTGGCCGTACCCCACGGGCCGGACCTGCACGCGGGCGCTGTACCTGCACGCGGGCTGCCGCGGTCGAGCCCCAGTACGGGGCCTGGGCTGCGGTTCCGCGCTCGGGGAGCATCGAGCGCAGCCCCTGACCCGTGCGTGGGGCGGACGACGGGGTCCACCCCACGCACGACCCTCCGTGCACGGCGTCCAGGAGTGGGAACGGTCTCGGCGGGTCCTCAGCACGGGAGGATGGCGCATGACCGTCGTCGGGCTCGTCCTCGCCACCCTCGCGGCCGCGATCCACGTCTCCGTCTTCGTGCTCGAGTCGCTGCGCTGGATGAGGCCGGCGACCCGCGCCGTGTTCGGGATCGCCACGGAGGACGAGGCGCGCACCACCCGACTGCTCGCGTTCAACCAGGGCTTCTACAACCTGTTCCTCGCCATCGTGACGCTGACCGGGGTCGTGCTGATCGCGTCGGGCGTGCTCGCGGCCGGCTACGCCCTCGTGCTCGCCGGCGCGGGCAGCATGATCGGCGCCGGTCTCGTGCTGATCGCGTCGAGTCCGAACCTGCTGCGCGCGGCGCTCATCCAGGCGCTGCCGCCCGCGCTCGGTCTCGTCGCGCTCGCCGTCGGCGTGCTGCGCTGACCGCCCGGTTCGCGATCCGGCGCCCCGCGGGCGTGCCGGATGCAGGACCGCGAGCCGTCGGCAGGACGGCGCGCCCGGGCGCGCTACCGGATGGTCTTGCGCGCCGTGATCTGTCCCGTGTCGAACCCCATGAGATGCAGCCCGCCGTGGAAGCGGGCGTGCTCGATCTTGATGCAGCGGTCCATCACGACCGTGAGGCCCTTGCTCTCGGCGTAGCGGGCGGCGTCCTCGTTCCAGATACCGAGCTGCACCCAGATCGTCGTCGCGCCGATCGCGACCACGTCGTCGACGACGGACGGGATGTCGCTGCCCTTGCGGAAGACGTCGACGATGTCCGGCACCTCCGGCAGCGACGCCAGGTCGGGGTAGACCGGCTGCCCCAGGATCTCCGTCGCGCGCGGGTTCACGAAGTAGACCCGGTAGGGGCTGGAGGAGAGCAGGTAGGTGGCGACGAAGTAGCTGGAGCGCGCCGTGTTCGGGCTCGCGCCCACGATCGCGACGCTCCTGGCCTGCCGCAGGATGCGGAGGCGCGTGCGCGCATCCGGTCCCTGCCACGTGCGCTGCGACTTCATCAGCTTCGCCAGCGGGCTCGACGCGGGGATGTCGCAGGTGAGGCCGTTCGACAGCGTCGCGGTCACCGTGTCGGTGGCAGGCGGGGTGTCCGCGCCGGGATGCAGGGCCGTCACGACGGCGCCGTCCTGGCCACCGGCCGCGCTGCTCGTCGCCGTGCCCGGGCCCCCTGCGTTGGAGATCGTGATGTCGCTCATGCCGCCTGCTCCGCCGTGTTCTTCTTGCCCGTGCTCCCGCGCGGCGAGACCGCCGCGTCGAGCGCCTGGTCGAGGTCCTCGATGATGTCCTCCACGTCCTCGATCCCGACGCTGATCCGCACGAGGCCCGCCTGCACGCCGGCGTCGACGAGCTGCTGCTCGGACAGCTGCGCGTGGGTCGTGGATGCCGGATGGATCACGAGCGTCTTCGCGTCGCCGATGTTCGCGAGGTGGCTGGCGAGGTTCACCGACTCGATGAACCGCCGCCCCGCGGGCCGGCCGCCCTTCACCTCGAAGCCGAACACGGATCCGGGCCCCTTCGGCAGGTACTTCGCCGCCCGCTCGTGGGCCGGGTGGCCGGGCAGGCCCGCCCAGGAGACCGACTCCACGCGGCGGTCCTGCGCCAGCCACTCGGCGACGACGCGCGCGTTGTCGACGTGGGCCTGCATGCGGAACGGCAGCGTCTCCACGCCCTGCATGAGCAGGAACGCGGAGTGCGGCGCGAGCACGGGGCCGATGTCGCGGAGCTGCTCGGCGCGGAGGCGCGTGAGGAACGCGAACTCGCCGAAGTTGCCGGACCACTCGAGGCCGCCGTAGGTGGGCACCGGCTGGCCGAAGAGCGGGAAGCGCTCGCCGTGCCAATGGAAGCGGCCCGACTCGGAGACGACCCCGCCGAGGGTGGTGCCGTGGCCGCCCAAGAACTTCGTCGCGGAGTGCACGACGATGTCGGCGCCCCACTCCATCGGCCTCGACAGGTAGGGGGTGGCGACGGTGGCGTCGATCATCAGCGGCACGCCCGCCGCGTGCGCGACGTCGGCGAGGCCCTCGACGTCCGCGACGTCGCCCGACGGGTTCGCGACGCTCTCCGCGAAGACCACCTTCGTGCGGTCGGTGATCGCGGCCGCGTAGTCGGCCGGATCCGACGACCGCACGAACGTCGTCTCCACGCCGAACCGGCGCAGCGCGATGTCGAGCTGGGTGAGCGAGCCGCCGTAGAGCTGGGCGGATGCGACGATGTGGTCGCCCGCTCCGGCCAGCGCGGCGAAGGTGATGTACTGCGCGCCGAGCCCGGACGCCGTGGCGACGGCGCCCAGCGCCCCCTCGAGGCTCGCGACCCGCTCCTCGAAGGATGCGACGGTCGGGTTCGCGAGGCGGCTGTAGATCGTGCCGTACTTCTGCAGCGCGAAGCGGGCCGCGGCGTCCTCGGTGTCGTCGAAGACGAAGGCGCT
>DASYJR010000070.1:0-6013 GCA_035996305.1 Amnibacterium sp.
CGGTCTTCTGGACGGCCATGACCGAATAGAGGTCGTCCTTGGCGCTGACGTGCTTGGTCCACGGCTCGTGCGCGGACCTGATCGTTCCGCTGGACGACGGGGAGCCGGCGTTGGAGAGCTTGGCGGCGGTCCACATGACCATCGCGTGTCCGCCGTTCCCCGTCACGGTGAGCGTGTACGGCTTGACGGCGGGGTGGGCGGCCGGGGCCGCCGAGGCCGCGGCAGTCGGGGCGATGATCAGCGCGGTGGCGATCACGCCGGCGGAGAGGGTGTGCAGAAGCTTGGGCATGGGGGTGCTCGGATTCCTGGTGGGTGACAGGTGACGCCCTCGGGTGGGGGCGCGTCACGATATCGACGGCCCGGAAGGCGGATCTCCCCCCAGTTGGGGGGCCGCTCCGTCCTCGCTCAGCGGGCCGGGCGGCCGGTGGGTCCTTCAACCGCTCGGCCTCGCCGCAGCACGGCGCGGGTGGCGCGCCGCATGGTGCGCGCGAGGGCTCGACACCGCGGAGCGTGGCGGGTCAGCGCGACGGGGTCAGCGGGAGGGTCACCGTCGCGATCACGCCGCCGCCGGGACGGTTGGCCAGCGTCACGTCGCCACCGCCCGCGTGCGCGAGCGCCCGAACGAGCGCCAACCCGAGGCCGCTTCCCCGAGCATCCGCGGCGCGGCTCTCATCCGACCGGGTGAACCGGTCGAACGCCCGCGGGAGGAACTCGGGCGGGATCCCGGATCCGGTGTCCGACACGGTGAGCACGACGCGCTCCCGCGCCTGCTCGATGCGCAGCTCGACGGATCCGCGCGTCGTCGCGCGGAGGGCGTTGGCCGCGAGGTTGTCGATGATGCGGCCGAACGCCACGGCGTCGAGCCGTGAGCGGGCGGATTCGTCGATCTCGCCCGCGATCTCGAACTCCACCTGCACCTCGCCGGCGAGCGCGCGGGCACGGTCGACTCCGGCCATCGCCTCCGAGAGCAGGGCACCGACGGTCGCGCCCTGCCCCGCGGCGCCCGCGGGGTCCGCGCCGAGCTGGGACAGCTCGAGCAGCTGCGTCGTGAGTCGTGAGAGCGCGGCGACGTCGGACCGGGCCTCGCGCACCGACTGCGCGAGGGCGTCCGCATCCCCGACGTGCCGCTCGGCGAGATCGAGCCGAGTGGTGAGCACCGCGAGCGGGGTGCGCAGCTCATGGCTGGCGTCCGCGACCATCCGTCGTTCGCGGTCGACGGCGTCGTGCTGCGCGTCGAGGAACCGGTTCAGGGTCGAGGTGAGGGCCGCGAGCTCGTCGCGACCGCGCTCCTCCGGCAGGCGTCCCGGTACCCCCGACCGGCTGATGCGTTCGGCGGCGGTGCGCAGCCGTCGCACGGGGCGGAGCGCGGCGCGGACGAGCAGCCACGATCCGAGCGCCACGAGCACGAGCAGCACGGGCGCGGTCAGCAGCAGCACCCGCGCCACGGCCGCCACCGCCTGGTCCGCGGCGACGCTGCTGCGCACGGCCCAGAGCCGCCAGGTGCCACGGCCGTTGGTGACGCTGCTCGCCACCGCGACGTAGCCGACGCCGCCCGCGTGGACCCGCGCGGCGTCGCTGCTGCTCGCCCGCACCACGGCCGTCAGGCCGGTCGGCAGCGTATCGATCACGATCCGGCCGTCCGGCCCGATCACGAGGATCTGCTCGCCGACGTTCGGCTGGTCCGGCTGCTCGTCCGGCTGGTTCTTCAGGTCCGCAATGTACGACTGCAGCTCGCCCTCGGCGAGGTTCGCGATCGACGTACCGGCGATCCGATGCAGCTGCTCGCCCACGACCACACCCAGCAGCGCGAGCACGATCGCGGCGATCGCCACGCTGCCGAGCGTGATGCGGGCCTGGATCGAGGAGAGCATCCGCCGCTCACTCGCCCCCGTCGAGCCGGTAGCCGACACCGCGGACGGTGCTGATGACCGCGGTCGTTCCGGACGCCGCGAGCTTCTTGCGCACGTAGCTCACGTACTGGTCGACCACCGACGGATCGAACAGCTCCGGCGGCCCCCACACCTCGGCCAGCAGGGCGCTTCTCGCCACCACGGATCCGGCGTCGGCGGCGAGCGTCCGGAGGAGGGCGAACTCCTTCATGCTCAGGGCGAGCGGACGATCGCGGCAGCGGGCCCGGGCTGCCAGCGGGTCGATCTGGAGATCACCGACGGTGAGGACGGCGGGCATGCGCTGCTGGCGTCGCAGCAGCGCGCGCAGCCGGGCACGCAGCTCGACGGCTTCGAACGGTTTGGCGAGGTAGTCGTCGGCCCCCGAGTCGAGGCCCGTCACACGGTCGGTCAGGCCGCCCCGCGCGGTGAGCAGCAGCACGCCGATTTTCACCTCGTGCTTGCGCAGGTGACGGCAGAACTCGAAGCCGTCCATGCCCGGGAGCCCGACGTCCACGATCGCGGCATCCACCTGGCTCTGGGTGGCCAGAGCGAGCGCGGTGATCCCGTCCCCCGCCGTCACCGTCTCGTACCGGTCCGGCGCGAGCACCTGCTCGATCAGCCCGCGCATCCGCGGCTCGTCCTCGACGATCAGCACACGAGCCACCGGCCACCGCCCTTCCACACGCATTCTGCTCGACACGGTGATGAAGGTCGGCGGCCGCCGGACGCGGTGGCCCGAGCGTGGCCCGGTCGGGCCCGCGGCTCGGCGCGGCCCACCACCGCGCTCGTGCTGCTCGGCCCGGCTGAGGGTGCTGCGCCGCTTCCCTCGAGGATTCGAAGGATGGAGGCGCCTCATCGACGGCTCATAGAACCCGCATCGGGAGGGCGTAGACCGGGCGGGGATGCTGACCGGCGTGAACATACCCGTCCGCCGCACCGTGCACGTCGAGCCCGTCATGGGCACCGTCGTCTCGCTCGACCTCCGCGGGCCCGGGGACCACGCTTCGGCCATCGCCGACGCCGTCGACTGGTTCCACGAGGTCGACCGGCGGTTCAGCCCCTTCCGCTCCCTGAGCGAGACGTGCCGGCACGGCCGCGGCGAGATCGCCGAGTCCGACCGCTCCCCCGAGCTGGCCGAGATCGTCGCGGCCTGCGACGCGGTGACCGCCGCGTCCGGCGGCGCGTTCGACGCGTGGCGGGCCGGCCGGTTCGATCCCTCCGCCTACGTGAAGGGCTGGTCGGCGCAGCGCGCGGGCGAGCTGCTCCGTGCCCACGGCTGCACGGACTGGTCGATCAACGCGGGCGGCGACGTGCTGCTCGCCGGGCGCCCCGCGCCGGGGAAGCAGTGGCGCATCGGGGTGCAGCACCCCTTCGACCACGAGGCGATCGCGACGACGGTGCAGGGCACCGATCTGGCCGTCGCCACGTCCGGCACCTACGAGCGGGGCGAGCACATCGTCGACCCCGCCACCGGAGAGGGGCTGCACGAGACCGTCTCCGTCACCGTGATCGGACCCGACCTCGGCCTCGCGGACGCCTACTCGACGGCCGCCTTCGTCCTCGGCGAAGCCGGGCCCGCGTGGATCGCCGCGATCCCCGGTTACGAGTCCTACACGATCGGCGCGGACGGACGCGTCACGGCGACCCGCGGCTTCCCCACCACCGTCCACGGTGTGCCGGTCACGATGGTGCCGCACGCCGCCGATCTGATGGGAGCGGCATGACCACCACGGACCTGGCGCCCGACACCATGAGCTTCACCGCCCCGCCGTCCCGCCACCGCCCGAGGCGGATGCCGGCCCGCGGCCGCCCGATCGTCGTCGACGTGCTCGCGGCACTCGCGGGGCTCGGGCTCGGCATCACGATCGCGCTCGGCATCTCGGCGCAGTCGCTCACCAGCATCGACTCCGTACCGGGGGTGATCACCGCGCTCGGCCGCATGACCGGCCTCCTCGCCGGCTACGCGATGCTCGTCACGGCCGCCCTCTCCGCCCGGATCGGCCCGCTCGAGCGGGCGATCGGCCAGGACCGGCTCATCCGGTGGCACCGAACGCTCGGCCCGTGGGGCCTGTACCTGCTGCTCGGCCACGTCGTGCTCATCGTCGTCGGCTACGCCGGCCTCGCGCAGACCGGGATCCTCGCGCAGCTGTGGCAGCTGATCCTCACCTACCAGGGCATGCTCGGCGCCACCGTCGCGACGGCCCTCCTGTTCCTCGCCGGGGTCACCTCCTACAAGCGCGCACGACGCCGCTTCAAGTACGAGACGTGGTGGAGCATCCACCTCTACACGTACCTCGCGCTGCTCTTCGCCTTCGCGCACCAGGTCGACAACGGCGCCTCGTTCGCCGGGCATCCGCTCGCCACCGTCTGGTGGACCGCGATCTGGCTCGGCCTGCTGGCGGCCGTCGTCTACTGGCGTCTCGCCGTCCCCGTGATCCGGTCGCTCCGGCACCGGATCCGCGTGGCCGGGGTCGTGCGGGAGAACGACGACGTCGTCTCCATCGTCCTCGAGGGACGCCGCCTCGACCGGCTGCCGGTCGCCGGGGGCCAGTTCTTCCAGTGGCGCTTCCTCACCAGGGGCGCCTGGTGGGAGGCCCATCCGTTCTCGCTCTCCCACGTGCCGCATCGCGACCGGATGCGGATCACGGTGAAGAACCTCGGCGACCACAGCGCCGACCTCGCCGCCATGCAGATCGGCACGCCGGTCTTCATCGAGGGCCCCTACGGGCGGTTCACCGCGGACGCCGCCGTCAACCCGAAGGTGCTGCTCATCGGCGCCGGGGTCGGCGTGACGCCCCTGCGCAGCATCCTCCAGGACCTCGACGAGCACGCCGACGTCGCGGTGCTGCTCCGGGGCCGCACGCGCGACGACCTCGTGCTCGCCGACGAGATCGCCGACGAGATCGCCCGCCGCTCCGGCCGGCTGTGGGAGGCGCTCGGTCCGCGCGCACAGGTGCGGATCACCGCGTCGACCCTGCGGCGGGCGCTCCCCGACGTGCACCAGCGCGACGTCTTCATCTGCGGGCCCGAGGCGTTCACCGCGGCGACCGCGGCGGAATGCCGCCGGGCGGGCATCCCCGACGCCCGCATCCATTTCGAGTCGTTCGTCTTCTGAAGGGCCCCGTCATGCGACGCGCACCGATCGTCCTCACCGCGACCCTCGTCGGCACTGTCGGCGTGCTCCTCTTCAAGCCGCTCCCCGTCTCGAGCCTCACCGGCACGAGCTCCGCGACCAGCGGCGCAGGCGGCTCGTCCGGCTCGTCCGGCACGACCTCGTCGAGCGCCGCGACGCCCTCCACCAGCGCTTCGGCCTCGAGCCCGGGCACGTCCTCCAACTCGACGAAGACGACCTCGGCGACCGCGTCCGGGACCATGGAGACCGACCGCTACGGGAACACGCAGGTCAAGGTCACGATCAAGAACGGCAGGATCACCGACGTCACCGTCCTCGCCTACAACGACGGCGACCCGCGCTCGGCGCAGATCAGCCAGCAGGCGATCCCGATCCTCCGGAGCGAGGTGCTGAGCAAGCAGACCGCGGCCGTGAACGCCGTCAGCGGCGCGACCTACACGAGCAACGCGTACGAGGCCTCGCTCCAGTCCGCGCTCGACAAGGCCGGCTACACGGCGCCCGACCACTCCAAGGCGAACACCGACCTGTCCTCGGCCGACGCGAACCTCTTCGGCCACTGACCCCGACGCGGCGGGTCACCCCGCGAGGTGCTCCGCCGCGAGCGCGCCCCAGCCGCGCACCTGGTCCGGGTCGTCCGCGACGACCAGCCGCGCGTTCGGCAGCACCCGGGCGAGGTACTCGGCGGACGAGGTCGGATGGTTCACGTCGGTCGTCCACGCGAGCACGAGGGCCTCGTGCGGCAGCGCGGCGAGCACCTCCTCGGGGGGAAGGTCGCTGGCGGCGGCACCGCGCAGCACCGACGGCAGCACCTCGAGCGGGACCGGGATCCGCCGTGCCCGTGACCAGCCGCCGCGGTCGAGCAGGGGCACCGGCGGGAAGTGGTCGACGATCCGCGTCCAGGCCTCCGCGCCGCGCAGCTCGACGAGCGAGGCCGTCGCCAGATACAGCTCGCCCTGCTCCTTCCGCTCGGCGCGCACCGTCGGGGGGATCA
>DASYJR010000071.1:0-14532 GCA_035996305.1 Amnibacterium sp.
TTCAGCGCGCACGGCGTCTCCCGGGCCGTCGTCGGGGGGGCCGCCGACCGCGGACTCCGTGCGATCGACGCCACGTGCCCGCTCGTCACGAAGGTGCACCGCGAGGCCGTGCGATTCGCCCGCGACGACTACGAGATCCTCCTGATCGGCCACCGCGGTCACGAAGAGGTCGAGGGCACGAGCGGCGAGGCGCCCGAGCGGATCACGCTCGTCGGCTCGCCGGACGAGGCCGACACCGTCGGGGTGCGCGACCCCGACAAGCTCGTGTGGCTGTCGCAGACCACCCTCTCCGTCGACGAGACGATGGAGACGGTGCGCCGGCTGCGCGCCCGGTTCCCGCACCTCGCCGATCCTCCGTCGGACGACATCTGCTACGCCACGCAGAACCGGCAGGTCGCGGTGAAGAAGGTCGCGAAGCAGTCCGACGTCGTGATCGTGGTCGGCAGCGCGAACTCGTCCAACTCGGTGCGCCTCGTCGAGGTGGCGCTCGAGCACGGTGCGTCGTCCGCCCACCGCGTCGACGACGCCGGCGAGCTGGACCCCGCGTGGCTCGAGGGCGCGACGACCGTCGGGGTGACGAGCGGGGCGAGCGTGCCCGAGCGGCTCGTCGCCGCGCTCCTCGAACGGCTCGCGGAGGCCGGGTACGCCACGGTCGACGAGGTGCGCACCGCGGAGGAGGATCTGGTCTTCTCCCTGCCGCGCGAGCTGCGTCGGGACGCGTCGGGAGCCCGGGATCCCCGGGCCCTCGGCGGCCGGGTCTGAACCCGTGACCGACACGAGGCGGCCGACGCGGACCGCCCCGATCTGGGACGCCCCGATCACCGTCGGGCTGCTCGCCGTCGGCGTGATCAACACGATCCAGACCGTCGCGCAGGCGCGGGACCTTCCGGTGGCCCTCGAGCAGGTCTACGCGGCGCGCGGCATCGGCCGGTACACGCAGATCGGCCTCGCGACCGGGATCGGCTGGGCCGTCGTGGTGCTCGCCGTCGCGAGCCTCGCCCTCGCGATCGGCCTGGCGGTGCCGCGCATCCGCGACCACCGGCAGGCGTTCTGGATCCCACTCGCGGTCGGCGCTGCGAGCGCGGTCGTCACGGTCGCGCTCGTGGCCGCCGCGATCCTCGCGGATCCCGCCTACCTCGGCTCGATCCCGCACGCCACGCCGGGCCCCTGACCGCTAGGCCGACCGCGACCGCCCGGCGGAGCCCAGCTGCTCGGTCGCCTCGACGACGCGCTTCGCCATCGCCGACTCGGCGATCTTGCCCCAGGCGCGCGGGTCGTAGATCTTCTTGTTCCCGACCTCGCCGTCGACCTTGAGCACGCCGTCGTAGTTCTTGAACATCGTGTCGGCGATCGAGCGCGTGAACGCGTACTGGGTGTCGGTGTCGATGTTCATCTTGACGACGCCGTTGCCGACCGCCTCGGCGATCTCCTCCGTCGTGGATCCGGATCCGCCGTGGAAGACCAGATCGAGCGGCTTCGGCCCGTGGCCGTACCGCTCCGCGATGCCGGCCTGGATCTCGCCGAGCAGCTCCGGCCGCAGCTTCACGTTGCCGGGCTTGTAGACGCCGTGCACGTTCCCGAAGGTGAGCGCCGCGATGTACCGGCCGCGCTCGCCGAGGCCGAGCGCCTCGACGACCTTCTCGACGTCGCCGAGGGTCGTGTAGAGCGCCTCGTTGGTCCCCTCGTGCGCGACGCCGTCCTCCTCGCCGCCGACGACGCCGATCTCGACCTCGAGGATCGCGTTGATCGCCTTCGTACGCTTCAGCATGTCGACCGCGATCGCGATGTTCTCGTCGAGCGGCACGGCGGATCCGTCCCACATGTGCGACTGGAAGATCGGCTCGCGGCCGGCCCTGACCTCCTCCTCGGAGGCGGCGATGAGGGGCAGCACGAAGGACTCGAGCGCCGGCTTCGGGCAGTGGTCCGTGTGCAGCGCGACGGTGACGGGATAGTTCTTGGCGACCTCGGTGGCGAACTTCGCGAACGCGATCGCGCCCCCGGCGCGGTTCTTCACCGTGTGGCCCGCGAAGTAGTCGGCGCCGCCGGTCGTCACCTGGATGATCCCGTCGGACCCGGCCTCGGTGAGGCCCTGCAGCACGGCGTTGATCGTCTGCGAGGAGGAGACGTTGAAGGCCGGGTAGGCGAATCCGCCGGCCTTCGCCCGATCGAGCATCTCGGCGTACTGATCGGGGGTGGCGACGGGCATCGGTGCTCCTTCAGGGCTCGACCGGACGGCCCGCAGTCTAGTGACGGCGGCCTCGGAGGGGCCGAGGGGCCTGCTCCCCGGTACCCTTCGAGGACGAGCCGAGGAGGACCCAAGTGGCCGATCGTGTCGATCTCATGGCGGAGCCGGACCGGAACCTCGCGCTGGAACTGGTGAGGGCGACGGAGGCGGCGGCGATCAGGGCCGTGCCCTTCATCGGCAAGGGCGACAAGCTCGCGGCCGACGGGGCGGCGGTCGACGCGATGCGGGCGTTCCTCTCGACCGTGCACTTCGACGGCGTCGTCGTGATCGGCGAGGGCGAGAAGGACAAGGCCCCGATGCTCTTCAACGGCGAGCACGTCGGTGACGGGTCCGGGCCCCAGGCGGACGTCGCGGTGGATCCGATCGACGGCACGGCGATGACGGCGCAGGGCCGGCAGAACGCGCTGTCGATGATCGCGGTCTCCGACCGGGGCACGATGCTCGACGCCTCGACGGTCTTCTACATGGAGAAGCTCGTCACCGACCACCACGGGATCGGTGTGGTCTCGCTCGAGCAGTCGATCGGCGACAACATCCGCGAGCTCGCCAGGGCGAAGGCGAAGCCCATCGGCGACGTCGTCGTGGCCGTGCTCGACCGGCCGCGGCACCAGGGACTGATCGAGGAGATCCGCGCGTCGGGCGCGGGCACCCGGCTGCTGCTCGACGGCGACGTGGCCGGCGGCATCAACGCGGCGCGCTACGAGACTCGGATCGACATGTGCGTCGGGGTCGGCGGCAGCCCGGAGGGCGTGGTCACCGCCTGCGCCATCAAGGCGCTCGGCGGCTTCATCCAGGGGCGCCTCGCGCCGAAGGACGACGCCGAGCGGGCGCGGGGTGAGGCGGCGGGCCTCGACCTCGACCGGATCTACGACGCGGACGGCCTCGTCTCCGGCAGCAACACGATGTTCGTCGCCACCGGCGTGACCGACGGCGGCCTGGTGGAGGGCGTGCGCCGCAAGGGGCCGATCATCCGCACGGAGTCGATCGTGCTCCGCTCCCGATCCGGCACCCTGCGCCGGATCGTCAGCGACCACGTCGCCGACCGCTGGTTCTGAAGCCCGGCACGAGTGGGGGCGCGTTCCGCCGTTCCGGGCGTCGTTTCGCGCCCGGGTCGTCGGAAGCCGCCCGTGTTCGGTGGGGGCTGCCTCACTCCACCGCGCTGAGCCGCGGGCGCTCGTCCGACACGAGTTCCGCCGCCGTCAGCGGCCGGGGCACCACGTCGATCGGCGCCGGCTCACCGAGCACGGCGGCCTCGTCGAGCCGGTTGATCTGCCGAGCCGTCACCAGGACCCGGGTCTCGAGCGTCGCGACGAACTCGTTGTAGGCGCCGACGGAGCGTTCGAGCGCACCGCGCAGCTTGTCCGCCTTCGTCGCGAGGCCGCCGATGCGGTCGTAGAGGGTGCGGGACAGGTCGAACAGCTTCCGCGCGTCCTCGGTCAGCGCCTGCTGCGTCCACGTGTACGCGACCGTCTTCAGCACCGCCCAGAGGTTGACGGGGGAGGCGAGCGCGACCCGTTTGCCGAACGAGTACTCGAGCAGCGACGGATCCGCGGACAGCGCCGCGGACAGCAGCGACTCCGACGGCAGGAACGCGACCACGAACTCGGGGCTGTCGAAGTCGGTCCAGTAGCCCTTCGCCGCGAGCGCGTCGATGTGGCTGCGCACCGCCTTCACGTGGTCCTTCAGCAGCGCCTCGCGCCGGGCGCCCTCGGCCCCCTGCGCGGACGCCGGGATGTCGTTCGCCTCGAGGAAGGCCGCGAGCGGCACCTTCGCGTCCACCGCGATGCACTTGCCCTCGGGCAGCCGCACGACGAGGTCCGGGCGGCGCGCCCCGTCCTCGTCGCGCGTGGTGACCTGCATGTCGAAGTCGACACGGTTCGTGAGCCCGGCGGCCTCGACGAGGCGGCGCAGCTGCGTCTCGCCCCACGCCCCGCGCACGCTCGTGCTGCGGAGTGCCCCGGCGAGCGACTCCGCCGTGGCGCGCACCTGCTCCGTCGTCTCCATCGACCGGGTGAGCTGGTGCTCGAGGGCGCCGTACTGCGCCGCGCGCTGCTGCTCGATCTCGCGCACCGTGCCCTGCATCGTGCGGAGCGTCTCCTGCACGGGGGCGAGCGCGGCGAGCACCCGCGACTGCTCGGCCTCCCGCGCCCGCTGCGCCTCCGCGTCCTGCCGGCCCCGGTCGAGCAGCTCCCGGTGGCGGTCGGCCGCCTCGGCGACCTGGCGGCGGAGCGCCCCGATGGTCGCCTCGTGGCTCGCGAGCTCGGCCTGGAGGTCGGCGCGCTCGGCGGCGGCCTCGGTTCGCACTCGCAGCAGGTCGTTCTCGTGCCGGGCGTCGGTGAGCCGGGGGTCGGCGCGGCGGGAGCGGAGCGCCACGGCGAGGGCACCGAGCGCCGCGCCGACCAGGAGGCCGACGACGAGGGGCAGCAGATCCATGGGCGGCACCGTGCCACGACCGTCCGACACGGGCTGCTCCGCGGTGGGGCGGAGCGCCCCGATCAGGCGAAGGCCATCGGCCGGATGCCGCGATCCGGATCCAGCGGGGTGAGGCGCTCGAGGCGCTCGCCGACCGCCTCGAGCAGCTCCGGCACGTGACCGGCGCCGTGACGGCGCGCCGCGTGCACCACGATCGCCGCGCACGCCTCGGCGTCCGCGATCGCGTCGTGGTGCGGGAAGTCCTCGAAGCCGGCCGCCATCGCCGCGACCGGCAGCCGGTAGGAGTGCAGCGCGTAGGTGCGGCGCGCGATCTGCAGGCTGCAGAAGTAGGCGAGCGACGGGGTCGGCACGCCGGTCGCGAAGCACGCGGCACGGATCACGCCCATGTCGAAGCGGGCGTTGTGGGCGACGACCGGCCGATCGCCGAATGCCGACAGCAGGTCGTCCATCTGATCCGCCCAGCCGACGGCGTCGACGACCTGGTCGGGCGTGATGCCGTGGATGCGGATGTTCCACTCGCTGAACGCGTCGTGCCCGGCCGGCGGTCGGATCAGCCAGCCGCGCTTCTCCACCACCCGGCCGTCGTCGACGACCACCACCCCGACGGAACAGGCGGAGGCGCTGGACGGCCCCGCCGTCTCGAAGTCGACGGCGGTGAAGTCCAGTGGCACGGCAGGGATGCTGGCAGAGGGCTCCGACACCCGCCTCGGCCCTGCGCCTCCGCCGGCCCGGACGACGGCGATCCTGCGGAACGACGGCGATCGGGCCCCCATCGGGCCGTCATCCGGCCGGATCGCCGTCGTTCGGACGCGGCGTTTCGCCCCCGCGGGCGGCGGGAGGCCGATCCGGCACCGTCTACGGTTGACGGCCGTGGCTCTCACGATCGGCATCGTCGGACTTCCGAACGTCGGCAAGTCGACCCTCTTCAACGCGCTCACGAAGAACACCGTGCTCGCGGCGAACTACCCGTTCGCCACGATCGAGCCGAACGTGGGCGTCGTCGACCTGCCCGACCCCCGGCTGACGGTGCTGGCCGAGCTGTTCGGCAGCGAGCGGATCGTGCCCGCCGCGGTCTCGTTCGTCGACATCGCGGGCATCGTGAAGGGCGCGAGCCAGGGCGAGGGCCTCGGCAACCAGTTCCTCGCGAACATCCGCGAGGCCGACGCGATCGCCGAGGTCGTGCGCGCCTTCGCCGACCCCGACGTCGTGCACGTCGCGGGCGCGGTCGACCCGGCGGGCGACCTGGAGACCATCGCGACGGAGCTCATCCTGGCCGACCTGCAGACGCTCGAGAAGGCGGAGCCCCGGGTCGAGAAGGAGGTGCGCGGCAAGCGCACGCCGCCCGAGGTGCTGGAGACGATCCGCGCGGCGCAGGCGGCGTTGAACGCCGGCACGCGGCTCGCGGCGTCGGGCATCGACCTCACCCCGATCAAGGACCTCGGCCTGCTCACCGCCAAGCCGGCCCTGTTCGTCTTCAACGTCGACGAGGCCGTGCTCGGCGACGCGGCCCGCAAGGCGCAGCTCGCGGAGCTCGTCGCGCCCGCCCCCGCCGTCTTCCTCGACGCGAAGATCGAGTCCGAGCTGATCGACCTCGAACCCGAGGACGCCGCCGAGCTGCTCGCCTCCACCGGACAGACCGAGAGCGGACTCGACCAGCTCGCCCGCGTGGGCTTCGACACCCTCGGCCTGCAGACCTACCTCACGGCCGGGCCCAAGGAGTCGCGCGCCTGGACGGTCCGCCGCGGCGCCCACGCGCCAGAGGCGGCCGGCGTCATCCACTCGGACTTCGAGAAGAAGTTCATCAAGGCCGAGGTCATCGGCTTCCAGGACCTCGTCGACGCCGGTTCCATCGCCGAGGCGCGAGCGCGCGGCAGGGCCCGGATCGAGGGCAAGGACTACGTCATGCAGGACGGCGACGTCGTCGAGTGGCGGCACGGCTAGGTCCCGATCCGCCTCCGGCCCTCACGGCCGCGGTGCCCGGATGAAGCCGCCGCTGTGCACCGGGCGCACCTCCACGCCGCCGCCGGATCGCACCGCCGGGTTGGTCGCCGCGACGCGGACCGCCTCGTCGAGGTCGGCGGCCTCCAGCACGTAGACGCCCGCCACCACGTGCTCGGCGTCCACGAACGGGCCCGGGGTGGCGGCGTCCCCCCGTATGGAGACCGCGTACGTTCGCGGCGTGAACGCGTACGCCGCGAGCACGGTGTCGGCGGCGAGCAGCTCCTCCGCGTGGCCATCGGGCTCCGCCAGGTCGTCGGGGGAGGCGTCCGGGGCGTGGGCGGAGTCCGTGGCGTAGATCAGGACGGCGAACTGGGCCACGGGCGGCTCCCTCCGGTTCCCTCGTTCCTACACCCGGTTCCCCGCCCGGGCTCCGATCACCCGACCGGCTCGAAGCGGTCCGCGACGTCGGGCACGACGGCGAGCACCACGAGCGTGCCGAGCACCAGGCCGGACAGGGCGACGATCGCGGCGACGACCAGCCATCGCGGCACCATCCGTCCCGGCCCGGCGGCCCGGTAGTCAGCACCAGCACCACGATGCCGATGACGGCGGCGGGCGGCGCGATCAGGTGAGCGCCGCGAGCCGCTCCCCCGAGCGCGTCAGCTCCCCGTCGACCACCGCACGGGCGTCGTCGAGCAGGCCGCGGACCTGGCCGGCCACGCGATCCGGCCGGTCGTTCCAGGAGGTGAGCTCCCGCACGTGCATCTCCGAGACCGCGGGGGAGCGGACCCAGTCGACCGGGCCGGTCGAGCGGTGCAGGGCGTGCCAGGTCGCCTCGACCGACGAGCGCAGCACGGGGGAGGCCGCGCCGCCGGATGCCGTGACGAGGGCCCCGACCAGGCAGGCGGCCGTGACGGCGTCCAGCGGGACGGTGTGCGCACCCGCGGACCCCGCGACGTGATCGCGCCCGTCGGCGTCCCGCCAGGCGAACCAGCGGTCCTGCAGCCAGCCGCCCGCGACGACGCCATCCGCGGTCCGGAGCGCATCCCCGGTCCGCACGAGGAGCGCCTGCTGCGCCGAGAGGCGGTCGATGGCGGAGAGGCGCCGCCGCTCCCGCCGGTCCCGCGCGACCGGGAGGTCGATCCGCGACCGGTCGAGCAGGCTCATCGAGGCATTCTCACCCCTGCGGCGTGGGACGGCCAGGGGTGCGTGGTTGTCTTGCGGCATGCGTCCGATCGCCATGTTCCCGCTCGGATCGGTGCTTTTCCCGCACATGCCGCTGCCCCTGCGGGTGTTCGAGCCGCGGTATCTCTCGATGCTCGCCGACATCCTGAAGGAGGAGCCCAGCGAGTTCGGCGTGGTGCTGATCGAGCGCGGCCAGGAGGTCGGCGGCGGGGACGTCCGGGTCGCCACGGGCACGCTGGCGCGGGTCGCCGACCTCGACACCGCGGACGAAGCCGTGCTGATGATCGCCCAGGGCGCCACCCGCTTCGAGGTGGGGGAGTGGCTGCCCGACGACCCGTACCCGAGGGCGCTGGTCAGGGAGCTGCCGGAACCCGAGTGGGACGGGGCGCTCCGGCCGCTGCTCGGCGAGGCCGAGGCGCTCGTGCGGCGGGTGCTGAAGCGGCTGGCCGAGGAGGACCTGTCGCCGTGGCCCGCCGACGTCGGACTCGACGGGGACCCGGCGGCCGCGGCCTGGCAGCTCGCGGCGATCGCGCCGCTCAACCCGCTCGACCAGCTCGAGCTGCTCCGCTCGGACTCGTTCGGTCGGTTGCTGACCCGGCTCGTGCAGCTCGTCACCGAGGTGGACGAGACCTACTGACCGGGCTCTCGCCGCGGTCGGTGCCGTGGCTAGACTCGCGAGCACAATCGAACACTTCCGGCCGTGAGGCCGACGCGGGAGAGCCGGCATGTCCGGCACCGAAGGAGCAACCGCCCCGGCAATCTCTCAGGTCCAGCACCGCGTCGGAGTGGCCGCTCTGGAAAGCGGAGCAGCACCGTTCGCGGTGTGCCGGCTCCCGCCCACGGTGAAAGACGCGGCAGCGTCGAATCTCTCAGGCGCAGCGACAGAGGGGGACCGGCCGGCGCGTCCGGCGCCACCGAGCTGAGAGAGCCCCTGCATGTCCGACCCCGAACGCCGCCGTTCGCCGCTCCACGAGGTGCACACCTCGGAGGGCGCCACCTTCACCGACTTCGCGGGCTGGACCATGCCGCTGAAGTACCGCAGCGAGCTCGCCGAGCACGCCGCCGTCCGCATGGCCGCCGGCCTGTTCGACCTCACGCACATGGGTGAGATCGTCGTGCTCGGGCCCGAGGCCGGCGACGCGCTCGATGCCGCGCTGCTCGGCGAGATCTCCGCGATGGAGGCGGGGCGCGCGAAGTACACGCTCATGCTGAACGGCGAGGGCGGGGTGGTGGACGACCTCGTCGTCTACCGCACCGGCCCCGACCGGTTCCTCGTCGTCGCCAACGCGGCCAACCGCGAGACGGTCGCCGCCGAGCTGCGCAGCCGTGCGGTCGGATTCCAGGCCGACGTGCAGGACGAGTCCGACGACATCGGTCTGCTCGCGCTGCAGGGCCCGCTGTCGCTCGACCTGCTCATCGAGGTCGGCGGATTCTCCGCCGACCAGGACGAGCGCACCGAGCAGCGGTTCGTCGAGCTGCTGACCGGCCTCAAGAACTACCGCTTCCTCGCGGCCTGGTACCGCGGGCACCCGGTGCTCGTCGCCCGTACCGGCTACACGGGGGAGATCGGCTACGAGCTGTTCGTGGCGCCCGCCCTGCTGCCCCAGCTGTGGCGCGCGATCCGGGAGGTGGGCGCCGGCTCGGGCCTCGTGCCCGTCGGGCTCGCCGCCCGCGACACCCTGCGGCTCGAGGCCGGCATGCCCTTGTACGGCAACGAGCTCACGCCCCTCACCCGCCCGCAGCAGGCGGGCCTCGGCCGTCTCGTGCGCCCGGACAAGACGGCGGACTACGTCGGCCGCGACGCCGTCGAGGGCTTCGATCCGATCGGCCAGCGGATCCTCGTCGGCCTGGCCTCGGACGGCCGCCGCGCCGGCCGTCACGGCTACCCGGTCCGAGCGGGCGACGACGTCGTCGGCGAGGTGACGAGCGGCGCCCTCAGCCCCTCCCTCGGCCACCCGATCGCCATGGCGTACGTGGATCAGGTCGCGGTCTCCCTCGACCTCACCATCGATGTGCGGGGGACCGCGCTGCCCGCCCGCGTGGTGCCCCTGCCCTTCTACACGCGCCCAGATCGAAAGGCCTGACATGACCGCCGAGCAGGAACTCAAGTACACGGCCGAGCACGAGTGGGTGGACGCCGACGGCGACACCGCCACCGTCGGCATCACCGCCTACGCCGCCGCGCGGCTCGGCGACATCGTCTACGTCGAGCTCCCGGGCGTCGGCGACGAGGTGACCGCCGGCAGCGTCGTCGGCGAACTCGAGTCCACGAAGTCCGTCGGTGAGCTCTACGCGCCGGTCACCGGGGTGGTGACGGAGGTGAACGACCAGGTCGCCTCGTCGCCCGAGGTCGTGAACAGCGACCCCTTCGGTGCCGGCTGGCTGCTTCGCGTCCGCGTCACCGAGACGCCCGAGCTGCTCGACCACGCCGCCTACCGGCAGCTGACGGGAGAGGCATGACCGACGTCGCCGTCCGCCCCACGGCACTCGCTCCCGCCGGCAGCGCCTTCGCGCGTCGGCACATCGGCACCACCCCCGACTCGCAGGCGCGGATGCTCGCCGCCGTCGGGCAGCCGTCGGTCGAGACCCTGCTCGCGACCGCCGTGCCGGACGCCATCCAGCTGGCCCCGGCCGCACCGACGACCCTGCCGCCCGCGGCGACCGAGGCGCAGGCGCTCGCCGAGCTGCGGCGGCTCGCGGCGAAGAACACGGTCCGCACCTCCATGATCGGGCTCGGCTACTCCGGCACGGTCACGCCGCGGGTGATCCAGCGGAACGTGCTGGAGAACCCGAGCTGGTACACGGCGTACACGCCGTACCAGCCGGAGATCTCGCAGGGACGGCTCGAGGCGCTGCTGAACTTCCAGACGATGGTCGCCGACCTCACCGGCCTGCCCACGGCGAACGCGTCGATGCTCGACGAGGCCACCGCCGTGGTCGAGGCGATGCTGCTCGCCCGCCGCGCGAGCAAGGCGGCGTCGAACCGCTTCGTCGTCGACGCGGACGTGCTGCCGCAGACCCTCGCCGTGCTCGAGGGCCGGGCGGCGGCGGTCGGCATCACGCTGGACGTCGCCGATCTGGCCGACGGGCTGCCCGACGGCGACCTCTTCGGCGTGATCGTGCAGTACCCGGGTGCGTCGGGGCTCGTCCGGGACCCGTCGGGCGTGATCGCCGAGGCGAAGGCGCGCGGGGGACTCGCGGTCGTCGCGGCCGACCTGCTCGCCGTGACACTGCTCGTCCCGCCCGGCGAGCTCGGCGCCGACGTCGCCGCCGGCACCACCCAGCGGTTCGGGGTGCCGATGGCCATGGGCGGCCCCCACGCGGGCTACCTCGCCGTGCGCACCGGCCTGGAGCGGCAGCTGCCGGGGCGCCTCGTCGGCGTCTCCGTGGATGCCGAGGGTGCGCCCGCCTACCGGCTCAGCCTGCAGGCCCGCGAGCAGCACATCCGCCGCGAGAAGGCCACGAGCAACATCTGCACGGCGCAGGTGCTGCTCGCCGTCATGGCGGCCATGTACGCGGTCTACCACGGGCCCGAGGGCCTCAGGCGGATCGCCCGGGACGTGCACGACACCGCCCGCCGGGCCGCCGCGTCGCTCGCGGCTCGCGGCGCCGAGGTGCTGACCGACACGTTCTTCGACACGTTCCAGGTGCGGGTGCCCGACGCCGACGCGGCCCTGCGGCGCGCGTCCGAGCGGGGGATGTGGCTGCGCCGCGTCGACGCGACGACCGTGGGGATGGCCTTCGACGAGGTCACCGCCGCGGCCGAGTCGACGACGATCGGGCATCTCCTCGCGGCCCTGGACCTCGAGGACGCGCCCTTCGACCCCTCGGACCCGGTCGGCGGCGTGTTCGCCCATCCGCTCCACGCGGGTGATGCGCCGCTCGAGGTGCCGCTCCCGCATCGGCTGCCCGCGAGCCTCGAGCGCAGGTCCGGATTCCTCACGCATCCCGTGTTCACCACGTTCCACTCCGAGACGGCGATGATGCGGTATCTCAAGTACCTCGCCGACCTGGACTACGCGCTCGACCGCGGGATGATCCCGCTCGGCTCCTGCACGATGAAGCTGAACGCGGCGAGCGAGATGGCCGCGGTCACCTGGCCCGAGTTCGCCGCGCTGCACCCGTTCGCGCCGGCCGAGGACGTGGCGGGATCGCTCGAGCTCATCGGCCAGCTGGAGGGCTGGCTCGCCGAGCTCACCGGCTACGACGCGGTCAGCCTTCAGCCGAACGCCGGCAGCCAGGGCGAGCTCGCCGGGCTGCTCGCGATCCGCGCGTACCACCGGGCCCGCGGCGACGAGGGCCGCGTCGTCTGCCTGATCCCGTCGAGCGCCCACGGTACGAACGCCGCGAGCGCCGTGCTCGCCGGCTTCAAGGTCGTGGTCGTCGCCTGCGACGAGCTCGGGAACGTGGACCTCGCGGACCTGCACGCGAAGGTCGCGGCGCACGCCGCCGTGCTCGGCGCGCTGATGATCACCTACCCGTCCACGCACGGCGTGTACGAGCACGAGGTGCGGGCGGTGACGGATGCGGTGCACGCGGCGGGCGGTCAGGTCTACGTCGACGGCGCCAACCTGAACGCCCTGCTCGGTCATGCGCGCTTCGGCGACTTCGGCGGGGACGTGTCGCACCTGAACCTGCACAAGACGTTCTGCATCCCGCACGGCGGTGGTGGACCCGGTGTCGGCCCGGTCGCGGCGAAGGCGCACCTCGCCCCGCACCTGCCGTCGCACCCGTTCGAGCAGCGGGGCGCGCCCGAGGCGCCGTACCGGCCCGGGCGGTTCGGCGGCAGCCCCGTCTCGGCGGCACCGTTCGGGTCGCCCGGGATCCTGCCGATCTCCTGGGCCTATATCCGCATGATGGGCACCGAGGGCCTGCGCGCTGCGACCGACGCCGCGGTGCTCGCCGCCAACTACGTCGCCGCGCGCCTCGCCGACGCGTTCCCGGTGCTCTACCGCGGGGACGCGGGGCTCATCGCCCACGAGTGCATCCTCGACCTGCGGCCGATGACGGCGGCGACCGGTGTGACGGTCGACGACGTCGCGAAGCGGCTCATCGACCACGGCTTCCATGCGCCGACGATGTCGTTCCCGGTACCGGGAACGCTCATGGTCGAGCCCACCGAGAGCGAGGACCTCGCCGAGATCGACCGGTTCGTCGATGCGATGCTCGCCATCCGCGCCGAGGCCGACCGGGTCGGTGCCGGGGAGTGGCCCGCGGACGACAACCCGCTGCGCAACGCCCCCCACACGGCGCACGCCGTGAGCGCGACCGGATGGACGCATCCGTACACCCGTGAGGAGGCCGCGTACCCCTTCGAGAGGGGCGTGCACGGCGCGGACCGGCGGCGGGCCGTGCGGGGCAAGTACTGGCCACCCGTCCGCCGCATCGACCAGGCCTACGGCGACCGCAACCTGGTGTGCGCCTGCCCGCCCGCGGAGGCCTTCGAGGACTGACCCCTCCACGCACACTTGCCACTTTCCGCCCTGAAACGAGGCGGATGAGGGCGGAAAGTGGCAAGTGTGCGTGTCAACAGAGGTCGGTGACCGTCTTCGGCGTGCTGTCCCAGAGGCGCGCCCCGATGACGCGGCACGGGATCGGCGACGCGTCGAACCGCGACAGCGCTTCACCGAGCCGGTCCGTGGTCACGCGGCGGGCCAGGGAGACGTGCGGCGTCCAGCCGTCCGGCCGCGTCTGATCCACGACCTCCGCGTCGGGGGCGGCGCCGTCGACCGCGCGGTGCACCGCGGAGTGCAGGGTGATCAGCGGCCGCGACGGCACGACGAGCCGGGCGAGGACCCAGCGGGACCGGTGGCCGCCGAACAGCACTGGGGAGCCGACCACGACCGGCAGGCCGCGCTCGGCGAGGTGCCAGCCGCGGAAGACCGCGCCGAGCGCATCGACGGCCGCTTCGAGGCCGGCCTCGGCCACGGCGAGCGTGACGTGCGGCCGGTTCGTCTCGGCGTGGTGGGTGGCGAGGCTGGGCAGGCCGGCGTCGGCGAGCGCGGCCCACTCGCCCCGCACGCGTCGCTCCGCGTCCGGCTCGAGCAGCAGCTCGACGCTCTGCACCATGGGAGCCGAGCCTACGAGCGGGCGATGCGGGTCAGCTGCACCTGGGTCTCGGCGTCCTCGAACCCGAGCCGCCGGTACAGCGCGACGGCCGGGCCTTCCGCGTCAGCGACCATCACCAGGTCGGCGCAGCCCCACCGCGACGCGGCGAGCGCCGCGCCGGCGCGCACGAGCCGCCCCGCGATGCCGCGGCGCCGGTACGTCCCGAGCGTGCCGACGTTCTGGTAGCGCGCGATCCCGCCGGGCGCGGGCAGCACGCCCAGCGTCCCGACGATGCGCCCCTCGCCACGGACGCCGAGCCATGCCGCCCGCCCGGCCTCGACCGCGGCCCGCTCCGCGCCGACCCGGATCCGCTCGAACTCCCCGTCGCCGGACTCGCCGGAATCCTCGAGCGCGACGGACAGCACATCCGCCCAGTCGGCGTCGCCGACCACCTCGTCGGCCGCCGGGTCCGGCGCGCCCACCTCCGCCGTGGAGGCGCGCAGCACGACCAGCCGTTCGACCTCGAAGCCGGCGGCCCGCCACGCCTGCTCGTCGAACCGAGCATCCGCGTCGTCCAGGCCGATGGTCGTGAAGCGGAGATCCGGGAAGGCCCGGCGGTGCAGGAGGGCCAAGCGCTCGGGGTCCGTGAGGTCCGCGCTCTGCCCGGCGAGGAGGAAGTT
>DASYJR010000072.1:0-25766 GCA_035996305.1 Amnibacterium sp.
GGCCCGAGTTGCGGCGGCGAGGACGGCGTGGTCGGGGTGGTAGCCGGGCGACACGACGACGAAGTCCGGGGCGAACTCCGCCAGCGCGCGCTCCTGGCTCGCCGCGTCCCCGCCCTCGACGAGCCGGCCTCCGATCACGTCGAGGAGCTCGGCCTTGTCGGCGGGCGCGCGGTCCGCGACGACCAGCACGTCGACCCCGAGCTCCACAAGGGTGTCGGCCGCGGCGAAGCCGGTGACGCCGAGGCCGAGCACGACGGCCCGCAGGCCGGTCCAGTCCGCGTGCCAGCTGGTCAGGGAGTCCAGCCGCGGGGTCATCGGGACAGCCACTCCAGGTAGAAGGCGCCGACGCCCGCTCCCGCGAGCAGGCCGGCGATGATCCAGAAGCGGACGACGACCGTGACCTCCGCCCAGCCCTTCAGCTCGAAGTGGTGGTGCAGCGGGCTCATGAGGAAGATCCGCTTGCCGCGCGTGATCTTGAAGTAGGCGCGCTGCAGGATCACGGAGCCGGTGACGATCACGAAGAGGCCGCCGATGAAGAGCAGGAGCAGTTCGGTGCGGCTGAAGACCGCGAGGGCGGCGAGCGCGCCGCCGAGTCCGAGCGATCCGGTGTCGCCCATGAACAGCTGCGCCGGCGAGGTGTTCCACCACAGGAAGCCGATGAGGGCCCCGGTGATGCAGGCCGCGACGATCGCGAGGTCGAGCGGGTCGCGCACGTCGTAGCATTTGAACTGGTTGTCGGGCAGCAGGTCCGCGTTGCCGCAGGACTGGTTGTACTGCCAGAAGCCCATGATCACGTAGGACCCGATCGCGAAGATCGAGGCGCCGGTGGCGAGGCCGTCGAGGCCGTCCGCGACGTTGACGCCGTTCGACGTCGACGCGACGATCGCCCAGATCCACACGACGAAGACGATGGTCCCCCCGACCGCGCCGAACAGCAGCACGAAGCTCAGGGTGCTGCCGTTCGGCAGGCGGTCGCGGAGCAGTGAGACGGCCGTCGAGGCGGGCGTGACGGCGGGCGCGTCGGCGACGAGCCGCTTCGGGAACTGCAGCGAGAGCACGGCGAACGCGGTGGCGACGATGATCTGCCCGGCGATCTTCGCCCACCCGCCGAGACCGAGACTGCGCTGGTGCCGGGTCTTCAGGAAGTCGTCGAGGAACCCGACGAGCCCGAGGCCGACCATGAGGAACAGCACGAGCAGCCCCGACGGCGTGATCGTGAGACCGCCGGTGAGGTGGCCGACGAAGTAGCCGACGACCGAGGCGAGGATGATCACGACGCCGCCCATGGTGGGCGTGCCCCGCTTCGCGTGGTGGGTGACCGGCCCGTCGTCGCGGATGAACTGGCCCCACTGCAGCCGCCGGAAGAGGCGGATGAAGAGCGGGGTGAGGAACAGCGTGAAGATCAGCGAGACGGCGGCCCCGGTGAGCAGCGCCTGCACTAGCGCGTCCCCCGCACCACGGCCGCGGCCCAGCGCTCGCCGATCCGGTCGCCGAGGTGCCGCAGCCCCGCCGAGTTCGACGACTTGACCAGCACGGTGTCGCCGGGCTCGATGAGCGCGGCGAGCAGCGCCTCCGCCTCCTCCATCGTCGGCGCGTAGAGGCTCTCGCCGTCCCACGAGCCCTGCGCGACGGCGGACAGGTGGATGCGCCGGGCGCCCTGGCCGACCACGAGGAGCTGGTTGACGTCGAGACGGACGGCGAGCAGGCCGATCCGGTCGTGCTCCTCCCCCGCGAGGTCGCCGAGCTCGCTCATCTCGCCGAGCACCGCGATCGTGCGGCCGGGCGCGATCTGCACGAGCGTCTTCAGGGCGGCGGCCATCGAGTCGGGCGAGGCGTTGTAGGCGTCGTTGATGACGGTCACCGGGTCGGTGGCGAGCACCTCCATGCGCCAGCGCTCCGCGCGGGTGACGGCCTGGAGGCCCGCCACGATCGTGTCCGCGTCGATGCCGAGCGCGTGGGCGGCCGCGGCCGATGCGAGCGCGTTCGCGACGTGGTGCTCGCCGAGCACCGCGAAGGCGACGGGGCGGCGCTCCCCGTCGGGCAGGACCAGGTCGAACCGGGTGCCGCCGGCGCTCGCCTCGACGTCGAGCGCAGTGACGTCGGCCCCGGGCGCGACCCCGAACGTGAGCACGCGCGCCCGGGTCACCTCGGCCATGCCCATCACCCGCGGGTCGTCGCGGTTCAGCACGGCGACATCGTCGGGCTCGAGCTCACGGACCATCTCCGACTTCGCGAGCACGGTCCGCTCGATGCCGCCGAACTCGCCGGCGTGCGCGAGACCGACCTTCAGCACGACGCCGACGTCCGGATGGGCGAGGCCCACGAGGCGCGCGATGTCGCCGACGTGGCTGGCGCCCATCTCCGCGACGAGGTACTCGGTGTCGAGCGTCAGCTCGAGCATGGTGAGCGGGCCGCCGACCTCGTTGTTGTACGAGGCGCGTGAGGCGACCGTGCGGCCGGCACGGCCGCAGATCTCCTTCAGCAGGTTCTTCGTGGTCGTCTTGCCGTTCGAGCCGGTGACGCCGACGATCCGGAGGCGGCCCTGCTCGCGGACGCGCCGCACGACGTGGGCGGCGAGCGCGGCGAGGGCGTCCGTGGAGTCGGCCACGACGATCTGCGGGACGGGCACGTCGAGCGGCCGCTCGACGATCAGCAGGGCGGCACCTGCCGCGACCGCCGCGTCCGCGAAGCGGTGCCCGTCCGTCGTCTCGCCTCGACGGGCGACGAACACGCCGCCGGGCACGAGGTCGCGGTTGTCGGTCTCGACGGGCCCGTCGACGACGGTGTCCGGCGTGGCGGCGGAGCCGCCGAGCTCGACGCTGCCGTCGACGGCGCGGGCGATCTCGGTGAGGGGAAGTGCGATCACGGGGCGGCCGTCACCGCTCGTCGATCCCGGCGAAAGCGGGCTCCCAGCCCGCCTCCTGCAGCGCGATGCGTGCGTCGGTCCTCGCCGAGTACGGCAACTTCACCCCGGCGACCTCCCGGTAGTTCTCGTGGCCCGGCCCAGCGTAGAGGATCGCGTCGCCGTCACCTGCGAGCCGGACCGCGAGGCGGACGGCCTCCCGGGGGTCCGGCACCTCGTGCAGCTCACCGTCCGGGCGGGCGGTGCGGGCGCCCTCCAGCAGCGCCGCGCGGATGGTCGCCGGGTCCTCGCTGCGGGGGTGGAAGTCGGTGATCACCACGCTGTCCGCCTCCCTGGCGGCGATCGCACCCATGTCGTGCCGCTTGGTGCGGTCACGGTCGCCGTCGGCGCCGAAGACCATGACCACGCGGCCGGGTGTGACGGCCTTCAGCGCCTTCAGGGTCGTGAGGAACGCGTCGGGGGTGTGACCGTAGTCGAGGTAGAACGCGGGTCCGCGTTCGCCGGAGAGCCGTTCGATGCGGCCGGGGATGAAGGCATCGATGCCGCCGTCGCGCGCGGTGGCGTGCTCGATCTCGCCGAGGTCGGTGCCGCTCTCCACGAGCATGACGATCGCGAGCGCCGCGTTCGCGGCCATGTAGGCGCCGAAGAACGGGACGGACGTCGTCAGCGAGCGGCCGTCGGGGGCCGTCAGCGTGAACGTGGTGCGGTCGGCCCGCTCCTCGACGATGGTGACGTGCCAGTCGGCGGGCGCGTCCCCGAGGGCGATCGTCGCGATGGGGATGCGGGACTCGTCCGCGATCCGGCGCCCCCACGTCCCGTCGACGAGTACCACGCCGCGCGCGGCACGGTCGGGGTCGAACAGCTGCAGCTTCGCGGCGAAGTAGGTCTCGAGGTCCGCGTAGTCGTCGAGGTGGTCGTGCGAGAGGTTGGTGAAGCCGGCGACGTCGAAGACGACGCCGTCGACCCGGTGCCGGGTGAGGGCCTGCGCGGAGACCTCGACGGACGCCGCGCGCACGCCGGCCTCCTTCATCCGCGCGAGCATCGCGTGCAGGTCGTTCGCCTCCGGGGTCGTGAGCGTCGAGTCGAGCCGGACCTCGCCGACGCGGCGCTCGGCCGTCGAGGTGAGGGCGGCGAGCACCCCGAGCTGGGCGAGGAGGCCGTCGAGCAGGTGCACCACGCTCGTCTTGCCGTTCGTCCCCGTGACGGCGTAGAGCGTCGGGAGGTCGCGGTCCGTGCGGTAGACGAACGACGAGACCGCCCCGAGCGCGGCGCGCGGGTCGGCGGTGACGAGCACCGGCACGTCGGCGGCGCGCGCGGCGGCGAGCCCCGCCGGGTCGGTGAGCACGGCCACGGCCCCGCCTTCGGCCGCCTCCGCTGCGAAGTCGGCGCCGTGCGCCTTCGCGCCGGGGAGGGCGACGTACAGGTCGCCGTCCTCGACCGCCTTCGACGAGATCGAGACCCCCGTCACCTCGGTCTCGCCGGGGTCACCGGTCGCGATCTCGAACCCGAACTCGTCGGCCAGCCGCGCGAGCGACCGGGGAACCGGATGCTCGGGCCGGAGCGAACCCTCGCTCACGCCATCCCTTCCGTTCCGTCCCGTCCCGTCACCAGTTCGTCGGCAGGTCGGGAGACCTCGTGCCGGACGGGACCACGCCGTGCTGCTGCAGCACCCGCGCCATCACCTGACGGAAGACGGGCGCCGTCGCCTGCGACGTGTTCATCTTAGAAGGCGCGTCCAGGTCGACGTAGACGACGTACTTCGGGGAGTCGGCGGGCGCGACGCCGGCCATCGAGACCAGGAAGCCCTTCGAGTAGGCGCCCCGGCCGTCGGACTCCTGCGCCGTGCCGGTCTTGATCCCGACGCGGTAGCCGGGGATCTTCACGTCGGCGGCGAGCCAGCCCTTCGTCGCGACGTTCTCCAGCATCGAGACCGTCGATCGGGCCGCGGCGGCGCTGATCACCCGGGTTCCCACCGAGGTGGCCGGCTTCGTCACGGTGCCGTCGGCAGCCGTGCAGCTGTCCACGAGGCGCACCGGCAGCTTCACGCCGCCGTTCGCGACGGTGGCGTAGGCGCTCGCCATCTGCACGGACGTGGCGGTGAGACCCTGACCGAACATCGTGGCGAGCCGGGACTGCGGATCCCAGTTCGGTGCGTTCACGCCGAGGTCGCCGGACGCCTCCGCGCCGAACCCCACGGCCGTCCGTGTGCCGAACCCGAAGCGCTGCAGGTAGCGGTAGCGCATCGCGTCCGTCATGCGGGAGCCGAGCTTCGATATGCCGGTGTTGCTCGACTGCACGAGTACGCCCGTCATGGTGAGGCGCTCGGTGGCGTGGTACTCGGAGTCGTTCACGTTCGCGCCGCCGGCGGACAGCCGGTACGGCGCGACGACGCCGGTCCCCGGCGTCGCGAGGCCGGCGTCGAGCAGCGCGGCGGCGGTCACCGTCTTCATGGTCGATCCGGGCTCGAAGGGCGCGGTGAAGGCACGGGAGCCGAGCGCACCGGGATCGGAGGAGGCGGTCGCGTTCACGTCGTTCGGGTCGACGGTGGGCCAGTCGGCGACGGCGAGCAGCTTGCCGGTCGCGACCTCCTCGACGACGACCGAACCCCACTTCGCGCCGGTCTGCTTCGCGCGGGCGGCCAGCACCTGCTGCGCGTACCACTGCAGGTCCCGGTCGATCGTGAGCTTCAGGGTGCCGCCCGGCTTCGCGGCCTTCAGCGTGACGGCGGTGCCGGGGATGGCGGTGCCGTCGAGGGCGCTCTCATACCCGGTGACCCCGTCCGTGCCGGCGAGGCAGGACTGCTGGCTGTACTCGAGACCCGCTTGCGGCTGCCCGTCGGCGCCGACGAAGCCGACGAGGTTGCCGGCCACCGCCCCGCTCGGGTAGACGCGCTTGCCCGTCTGCTGGAAGTACAGCCACGGGATCCCGAGCGCCTTCACCCGGGTCAGCGTGGCGAGCGTCACCGACTTCGCGAGGAGTGCGTAGTCGGACGTCGGATCCGCGGTCAGCTTCCGCTGCACCGAGGCCGATGGCACGCCGAGCGCGGTGGCGAGTCGTCCCGCTGCTGCGGCGACTCCCCCGCCGGCGGCCGCGAGACGCGGCGAGGCCGTGACGGTGTAGCGGGGCACGCTCGTGGCGAGCTTCACGCCGGAGGCGTCGAGGATGTCGCCGCGGGTGCCCGGCACGTCGACCTTCTGGGAGCGGCGATCCTTCGACTCCGCGCGCAGCGCGCTCGCGTGCACGACCTGCACGTCGACGAGGCGGGTGAGGAACGCGGCCGCCGAGATCAGCACGAGCAGCAGCACGAGGAGCGGTCGGAGGCGCGCGGCGCGGCGCGTGCGTCGCATCCGTCCCCCTCGCGTGCCGGTGTCGGACCCCGGCTCGTCCGGCACGCTACGCGACGGGCGCCCCACCCCCGGGAGCCGGGGGCGGCGTGCCGTCAGTGCGTCAGGAGCGCGTCCGGGACGGCGCCGCGCGACGCGGTGTCGGCCGCGCCTGCCACGCTCTGCGCCCCGAGGACCTTGCCGGTCGGCGTGAGGTAGGCCGGGACGTCCTGCGGCACCATGCCGAGCGCCGCGGCGCGCGCAGCGAGGTACTGCGGCGCGGCCAGCGTCTGCAGCTGCTCGGTGCGCACGACCTGCTCGCGGGTCAGCTCGACCGACCGGTCCTGCAGCGCCTGCAGCCGGAACGCGCCGTCGGCGGTGCCGATCGACAGCAGCAGCTGCGCGGCGAGCACGCCGCCGACGCCGGCGACGATCAGCGACGCGCCGAGGACCCGCGGACGGATCGCCGGCCGTGGCCGGGCGACGGGATCAGCGGCCGGTGCGAGCCGTTCCGGCGCCACCGGCGCCGTCGGCCTGCGGACAGGGTCGATCGCGAATGCAGAGCTCATCAACAGTCCCCCAACTGTTCGGTACTCGACCGCCGTGCAGCACGGCGGGTGTTCCGGCGATCACGCGTTCCCCCGAACGCGCATCGCCGACCGGAGCCGCACGGATGCGGCTCGCCGATTCCTCTCGACCTCCGCAGGCGTCGCCCCGGGTGCTCCCCGGGTCAGCATGCGGAAGGTGGGTGCCGTCTCCTCCGGCTCGACCGGGAGTCCCCGTGGGGCGGTCGAGACCGTGCGGGCGGTGATCGCCCGCTTGACGATGCGGTCCTCGAGCGAATGGTAGGACAGCGCGACGATCCGACCGTGGATTGCCAGCGCGTCCAGCGCGGCGGGCACCGCCCGCTCGAGGACCTCGAGCTCGCGGTTCACCTCGATGCGCAGCGCCTGGAACACCCGCTTCGCGGGATGGCCCGCGGAGCGGAGCGCGGCGGGCGTCGCGGCGTCGAGCACGGCGACGAGCTCGCCCGACCGGGTGATCGGCGCCTCGGCGCGGGCGGCGACCACGGCGCGGGCGTACCGGGCGGCGAGCCGCTCCTCGCCGTAGACACGGAAGATGCGCGTGAGGTCGCCCTCGGAGAAGCCGGCGAGCACGTCGGCGGCGGTGCGGGGCTCGTCGGGGTCCATCCGCATGTCGAGCGGGGTGTCCCGGGCGTAGCTGAAGCCGCGGTCGTCGCGGTCGAGCTGCATCGAGGAGACGCCGAGATCGAAGAGCACGCCGTCGACGAAGCGGCGGCCGCCGGCGTCGAGGGCCTCGGGGATGCGGTCGTAGACGGCGTGCACCGGGCGGAAGCGGTCGCCGAACGCCGCGAGCCGCTCGCCGGCGAGCGAGAGCGCGTGCGGGTCGCGGTCGATGCCGACGACCGTCAGGCCCGGGAAGCGCTCGAGGAGCGCCTCCGCGTGGCCGCCGAGCCCGAGCGTGGCGTCGATCGCGACGGCGCCCTCGTGGTCGATCGCCGGGGCGAGCAGCTCGAGCACGGGCTCGAGCAGGACCGGGACGTGGAGGGCCGTGGTCATGGGCGTCGGCCCCTCTCCACCTCGGTCCGTGCCGCCGGATCCCCATCCGTGTCCCCGTCCTGCCACCGGGGAAGTGTGTCAGGGCGGGACGTGTGCTGAGCACCTGCCACCGGGGAAGAGGGTCAGGGGCTCGGGTCACGGCTGGGAGTCGGGCGGCACGGGCCTAGAGGATCCCGGGGACCACCTCCCCCGCGGTGTCGGCGAACTCGTCCTCGTGGTCGGCCAGGTAGCGCTCCCAGGCGGAGGCGTCCCAGATCTCGACGCGGTCACCGACGCCGAGGACGGCGAGGTCGCGTTCGAGGCCGGCGTAGGCGCGGAGCGCGGGCGGGATCGTGACCCGCCGCTGCTTGTCGGGCGTCTCGTCGTGGGCGCCGGAGAGGAAGACGCGGAGGTAGTTGCGGGCGTCGCGGCTCGTCACGGGGGCCTGGCGGATGCGCTCGTGCATCGAGGCGAACTCCGCCGCGCTGAACACGTAGATGCAGCGCTCCTGCCCGCGGGTGAGGACCACGCCGTCGGCGAGGTCGTCCGCGAACTTTGCAGGCAGGATGATCCGCCCCTTCTCGTCGAGTCTGGGCGCGTAGGTACCGAGGAACACGGCACCCCACCCCCTCACGCGGTGCTGGTCTTGTCCACCACATTACTCCACAGCGCTCCACTCGCCTACCTCCGAGGGCGCATCCAGGCCCCCTCCTCCCCCGCACTGGGGGAAGAGCGCACCAACGACGAAGCCCCGCTCGACCTGGCGGTCGGCGGGGCTTCGGGTGTGGGTGGTGCGGCTCAGGCCTGGCGGCGGCGCTCCCAGCGCGCGGCGAGGCGGTCCATGAGGCCGCCTCGGCGACGGGCGCCACGAGGGGCGCCGGCGAACGGGGCGCGGCGGCGCGGCGTGCCGGCCGCGAGCAGGACACCCGCGAACATGGCGACGAAGCCCAGCACACCGATGGGCCAGGCTTGGAGGAGGACGCCCGCGAGCAGCACTCCGATGCCCGCGATCGCGAGCAGGATCCCGCCGATCAGCGCGGTGTAGTTCACCCCGGTGCGGACACGGCCGACGGCCGCGACGAAGTCCGCGTCCCCGTGGTAGAGACTGCGCTCCATCTCGTCGAGAAGTCGCTGCTCCTGCTCGGAAAGTGGCATCCGGATCCCTCTTCTCCCGAATGGTGCTTCGGCTACTCGACCGTCGGCTGGGGCGAGTGTACCCACGGGGCCCACGGCTAGGCTAGGCGTATGAGCGCCGGTGCCAGGCTCGTGGATCTCGTGCAATCGCGGATCGACGAGTTCCTCGACGGGCGCAGTCCGATTCTCGCTTCGATCGCCGACGACACTGCGCCGTTCGAACGCTTTTCGCGGGACTTTCTGAGATTCGGCAAGCGGTACCGCGCACGCTTCTGCTACTGGGGCTGGCAGGCCGTCCAGGGCTTCGACGGCATCGAGGATCCGTTCGGCGACACGGGTCGCAAGGACCTCCCGGCGGTCATCGGCGTGGCCGCGGCGCTCGAGCTGTTCCACGCCGCCGCGCTGGTGCACGACGACCTCATCGACGCCTCCGACACCCGCCGCGGCATGCCCGCCGCGCACCGGCTGTTCGAGGGCGAGCATCGCGCGCGCAACTGGGTGGGCGACGCGACGCGGTTCGGGATGTCCTCCGGGCTGCTGCTCGGCGACCTGCTGCTGGTCTGGAGCGACGAGCTCTTCGCCGACTCGCTCGACCTGCTGCGCGACCGCGACGACGCCCGCGCCGCGCGGGTCGAGTTCAACCGGATGCGGACGGACGTGACCGCCGGCCAGTACCTCGACATCGTCGCGGAGGCCGCGTGGCCGGCGGTGCGGGACGAGCAGGCGCTCGAGGTCGCGGAGCGGGTCATCGTGTACAAGTCGGCGAAGTACTCCATCGAGGCGCCGCTCGCCATCGGCGCCAGCCTCGGCGGCGCGAGCATGGCCCAGCTCGCAGCGCTCCGCGACTTCGGCCTGCCGCTCGGCATCGCCTTCCAGCTGCGCGACGACCTGCTCGGCGTCTTCGGCGACAGCGAGCTCACCGGCAAGCCGGCGGGCGACGACCTGGTGGAGGGCAAGCGCACGGTGCTCATCGCGCTGGCGCGGCAGACGCTACCGCCCTCCGCGAGGCGCACGGTGGACGAGCTGCTCGGCGACCCCGACCTCGACGGCGACCAGGTGCAGATGCTGCAGGAGACGATCCGGGCCTCGGGTGCGATCGACGCGGTGGAGCGGATGATCACCGTGAACGTCGAGCAGGCGCTGGACGCCCTCGACGACGCGCCGCTGACGTCGGACGCGCGGGACGCCCTGTCGTCGCTGGCCGACTCCGTGAGCGTCCGAACGGCGTAGGGCGCCGCCGGGCGGATGCTCCTCGGGCTCCGGGAGCGCGGCGACCCCGAGGTCGTGTCGCGATTGGAGGACCTCGTCGCCGGCGGAGGACGGAGGCGGCCCCGGAGTCCTCCGTTCGCGACCAGCACCTCCGCTCGCGACGCCCCGGCGTGGCCTAGAGCGCGAGCGCCTGCGCGACCCGTCGCACCTCGGCCTTGCGGCCCGCGCGGAGTGCGTCGATGGGCGCGGCGCCGAGGCTGTCCTCGGCGTCCAGGAGCCAGGCGACGGCGCCGTCGTCGTCGAAGCCGCTGTCGCCGAGCAGGATCGCGGTGCCGCGCAGCTCGGGCAGCGGCTCGTCCCCCTCGAGGAAGACCTCCGGGATCCGCAGCACGCCGTCGCGGCGGGCGGCGAGCAGATGCTTGTCCTCGAGCAGCCGGCGGACCCGCGCCGGGGTGGTCCCCAGACGCTCGGCCACGTCGGAAACCGTCAACCACACACGATCGTCGGAGCCGCTCACCCCTCCAGGATGCCAAAGGCGGCCTACCGACATTTGTTTCGAGCATGTAAACTCCTGTCACACCGGCCACGTCCGTTGACTCCCATCGCTCCTCCTGTCACAGTGCTCCCACGTCCCCTCGGGGGAAGGGACGGAGAAGGAAGGCGATGAGCTCGACACTGTCCGAGGACGGACCGGTGGTCGCGCAGCCGTCGACGCGGGGGCGTCACGCGGCCGCACGACCGAAGCACCGGCTGCGTGCTCTCGGGTCTCTCGCCCGGTCGATCCAGGTGCCGGTCCCGGCCCCGGTCTCGAGGCGCTCCGAGGAGCGCCGGACCGGACCGGCACCGGATCGGCCCTCCGAGCCCACCCGCCCGGCGGACACCGTCGAGGTGGCGGTCCTGGCCGGGGACACGGTCGGCGACGTCGCCGCCCGCTACGGGCTGAGCACCGCGTCCTTCATCGCGCTGAACGGCTTGAGCTGGCGCTCCACCGTCGCGGAGGGCGATCGGCTGCTCGTGCGGCACCCGCCCCGCCACGCCCAGCCGTCCGCCGCACCCTCCGCGCCCGTGCGGATCCACCGGGTGCAGGCCGGCGAGACCCTCGCCGCCGTCGCCGCCCGCCACGGGGTCGGCGTCGCCGCCCTCCTGCTCGTGAACGGCCTCTCGCGCGGCTCGGAGCCGCTCCCCGGCACCGAGCTCACCCTGCCCGACGGCGTCCGCCGGCCGAGCGGCGACGCACTCGCCCTCTCCGGCGACATGCTGGCCAACGCGGAGGCGATCGCGGCGGTGGCCCGCCTGCTCGACGTGCCCGACGACGGCCTCGTCATCGCGCTCGCGGCGGCGATGCAGGACTCCTCGCTGTGGAACCTCGACTTCGGTGAGGACGACGCGATCGGCCTCTTCCAGCAGCGGCCCAGCCGGGGCTGGGGTACCGCGTCGGCCCTGCTCGACCCGCGGCTCGCCGCGCTCGCCTTCTTCCGGGGCGGCGGTGACGGCGCGGTCGGGCTGCTCGGCACGCCCGGCTGGGAGCTCATGTCCGTGGGCGACGCCGCGCACGCGGTGCAGCGCATCTCGACGCCTGCCGCCTACGCCAAATGGGAGCGCTGCGCTCGCGGCTGGGCCACCCGCCTCGTCGGCTGACGGAATTCCCGGACCGACGGATCCGCGGCCACGCCGAGCCGGACCGCCCGGGACCCTCCCCTCCGCTCCATACACTGCTGGGCGTGACCGCGGCGCCTCCCGATCCGATGGTCGGCCGCCTCCTCGACGGTCGATACCAGGTGCGCGCCCGCATCGCCCGCGGCGGCATGGCCACCGTCTACCTCGCCACCGACCTGCGCCTCGAGCGGCGCGTGGCGGTGAAGATCATGCACGCGCACCTCGCCGACGACGCGAGCTTCCGCGACCGCTTCATCCAGGAGGCGCGCAGTGCGGCGCGGCTCGCGCATCCGAACGTCGTCAACGTCTTCGACCAGGGGCAGGACGCCGGCCTCGCCTACCTCGTCATGGAGTACCTGCAGGGCATCACGCTGCGCGACCTGCTCGGCGAGTACGGCCGGCTCACGCCCGATCAGACGATGGACATCCTCGAGGCGGTGCTCGCCGGCCTCGTCGCCGCGCACAAGGCGGGGATCATCCACCGGGACCTGAAGCCCGAGAACGTGCTGCTCGCCGACGACGGGCGGATCAAGATCGGCGACTTCGGGCTCGCCCGCGCTGCGACGAGCCACACCGCCAGCGGGCAGGCGCTGCTCGGCACGATCGCGTACCTGTCCCCCGAGCTCGTCACCCGCGGCATCGCGGACACCCGCAGCGACATCTACGCGGTCGGGATCATGATGTACGAGATGCTCGTCGGCGAGCAGCCGTTCCGCGGGGAGCAGCCGGTGCAGATCGCCTATCAGCACGCCAACGACTCCGTGCCGGCGCCGAGCCTCAAGAACCCCGAGGTGCCCGGGGAGCTCGACGACCTCACCCTCTGGGCGACCGCCCGCGATCCCGAGCAGCGGCCGCGCGACGCCCGAGCGATGCTCGACCAGCTGTTCGAGACGCAGCAGCTCATCCGGGACGGGCGGTCCGGCACCGGCCCCCAGGCCACCACCGCGCTGCCCGCGGCGGCCACCACCCGGCTCGCCCCGCTGCAGCCGGGGGCCGCGCGGAACCGGCCGCGCACCGCGGCGGTGCCGGTCGGCGCGCCGACCCGGCTCGCCATGGCCGCGGCGCGCGCGAAGCGGCGCGGGACCTGGACCCTGGTGGCGGTGCTCGTCGCCGGCCTGCTCGCCGCCGGCACCGGATGGTGGTTCGGCGCCGGCCAGGGAATGACGACCTCGCACGCCGCCGGGACCTCGTCCACGGTCGCGCTCGCGGGCGACACGGTGCGGTCGGTGCCGGTCCCCGCCGTCCGCGGCAGCCGCGCGGCGGCGGCCACACGGCTGCTCGAGACGGCCGGCTTCCGGCTCGGGCCCGTCCTCCGGGTCGCCTCGACGCGCCCCGTCGGCACCGTCGTCCGCGTCGCCGACGCCGCGGGGACGGCCGTGCCGGGCACGGCGGCCGTGCCGACCCGCACCCTGCTGCGGCTCGTCGTGTCGACCGGTCACGCCGCCGGCTGAGCCCGCGCCGCCGCCCGTGGAGGTCAGCGGCGGGTGAGCTCCTCCGCCACGAGGAACGCGAGCTCGAGCGACTGCATGTGGTTCAGCCGCGGGTCGCAGAGCGACTCGTATCGGCTCGCGAGGTCGGACTCGTCGATGTGCTCGGAGCCGCCGAGGCACTCCGTCACGTCGTCGCCGGTGAGCTCGATGTGGATGCCGCCCGGGTTCGTGCCGGCCGCGCGGTGCGCGGCGAAGAAGCCCTGCACCTCGTCCACGACGTCGTCGAACCGGCGCGTCTTGTAGCCGGTGGGGGTGGTGATGCCGTTGCCGTGCATCGGATCCGTGATCCACAGCGGCGTCGACTCGAGCCGCTTCGAGGCCTCGAGCAGCGGCGGCAGCGCCTCCCGGATGCGCCCGGCGCCCATCCGCGTGATGAGCGTGAGCCGTCCGGGCTCGCGCTCCGGATCGAGGCGGTCGACGATCCGCTCGAGCTCGTCGGGCGTGACGGACGGGCCGAGCTTGACGCCGATGGGGTTGCGGATGCGGGACACGAAGTCGAGATGCGCGTGACCGAGCGCGCGCGTGCGCTCCCCCACCCAGACGAAGTGCGCCGACGTGTCGACGGGCGTGCCGTTCCGGGAGTCGATCCGGGTCATCGCCCGCTCGTACTCCATCAGCAGGGCCTCGTGCGCCGTGTAGAACTCGACGCGGGTCAGCTCGTCGAAGTCGGCGCCGGCCGCCTCCATGAACCGCACGGCCCGGTCGATCTCGCCGGCGAGGCCCTCGTAGCGCTGGTTCGCGGGGTTCGACGCGAACCCGCGGTTCCAGCTGTGCACCTGACGGAGGTCGGCGAAGCCGCCCTGCGTGAAGGCGCGGACGAGGTTCAGCGTCGCCGCGGCCGTGTGGTAGCCGCGGACGAGCCGCGCCGGGTCCGGCCGCCGCGACCCGGCGGTGAAGTCGTAGCCGTTGACCATGTCGCCGCGGTAGGCGGGCAGCGTCGTCGCGCCCCGGGTCTCGGTCTCGCTCGAGCGGGGCTTCGCGAACTGGCCCGCCATCCGGCCCATCTTCACCACGGGCACGGAGGCGCCGTAGGTGAGCACGACGGCCATCTGCAGCAGGGTCTTCACCCGCGCCCGGATCTGGTCCGCGGTCGCGCCGGCGAAGGTCTCGGCGCAGTCGCCGCCCTGCAGCACGAACGCGCGGCCCTCCGCGGCGGCGGCGAGGCGGGTGCGCAGCTGGTCGATCTCGCCCGCGAAGACGAGCGGCGGCATCGCGGCGATCTCGGCGGCCGCCTCGGCGACCCGCTCGGGGTCGGGCCACGACGGCTGCTGGTCGATCGGCAGGGTGCGCCAGTGGTCGAGGCCCGCGAGCACGCCCGGGCGTGCGGCGACCACGGGCTCGGTGGAGTCGATCACGCGGATCCCCTCGATCACGCGGCCGGTGCGACGGACTGCCGCACGGTGCTCGCGTAGACGTCGACGTACTCCTGGCCGGAGAGGCGGGCGATCTCCACCATGATCTCGTCCGTGATCGACCGGAGGATGAAGCGGTCGGACTCGAAGCCGGAGAACCGCGAGAAGTCGAGCGGCTCACCGATGACGACACCGACCCGCTTGACGCGCGGGATGCGCTTGCCGATCGGCATCGACTTGTCCGTGTCGATCATCGCGACCGGGATCACCGGCACGTGGCCCTGCAGGATCATCCGCGCGACGCCGGTGCGCCCGCGGTAGAGCTTGCCGTTCGGACTGCGCGTGCCCTCCGGGTAGATGCCGAGCAGCTCGCCGCGGCCGAGCACCTCGAGCCCGGTGTCGAGGGACGCCTCCGACGCCTTGCCGCCGGACCGGTCGATCGACAGTTGCCCGAGCGAGCGCATCAGGTTGCGGATGACGAACCCGCGGACCCCGCGTCCGGTGAAGTACTCCCGCTTCGCGAGGAAGAACACGGGCCGCTTCAGCACGAGCGGCAGGAAGATCGAGTCGATCACCGACATGTGGTTCGAGGCGAGGATGGCCGCGCCGGTGGCGGGCACGTTCTCGAGGCCGGTCGTCCACGGGCGGAACGTGCGCCGGACGTACGGGCCCGCGAAGACGTGCTTCATGAACCAGTAGAACATCGTCCGGCGTCCCTTCGTCCGGCTGGAAGGGTATCGGAGAACCGGGATCGACCCGGTGCGCGGGTCAGGGCCGCCCGCTCGGCGAGTACTCGCCCGGGTGCGCGCCGAAGTGCAGCCGGGCGAGGTCGGCGGCGCCGACGACGCCCGCATCGTTGCCGAGCTCGGCGACGGCGAACGCCGGCTCCGGGTGGTAGCCGCGGGCCGGGAGGTGGTCGAGGAACGCGGCGCGGATGGGTGCGAGCAGCTTCTCCCCCGACGACGCGACGCCCCCGCCGACCACGAACAGCTGCGGGTCGAGCACGGCCGCGAGGCTCGCCATCGCCTGGCCGAGCCAGCTGCCGAGCTGCCGGAGCGCGGCGAGCGCGCCGGGATCGTCCTCCGCGACGAGGCGGGCGATGACGCCGCCGTCGAGCACGCCGCCCGCCGCCTCCCGCGCGAGGGCGAGCGGCACCCCGATGCCTCCGCCGTCCGCGATCTCGTTCGCCATCCGCTGCAGGGCACGGCCCGACCCGTACTGCTCGATGCAGCCGTGGGCGCCGCAGCCGCACGGCAGGCCGCCGGGGACGACGCGGAGGTGCCCGATCTCGCCGGCGACGCCGAAGCCGCCGCGGAGCAGCCGGTCGTCGGTCACGATCGCGCCGCCGACCCCCGTGCCGCTCGTGATCATCACCATGTCGGAGACGAGCCGGCCGGCACCGTAGCGGAACTCGGCCCAGCCGGCGGCGTTCGCGTCGTTCTCGATCACCACGGACAGGGCGAGCCGCTGCTCGAGGTGCTGGCGGAAGGGTTCGTTGCGCCAGCGGATGTTGGGTGCGTAGTAGACGACGGACTGGCCCGCGTCAACGAAACCGGCCGCCGCGACGCCGACCGGCAGGCTGCGGCCTGCGGCGAGCTCCCGCACCATCTCGACGACTGCGGTCTCGAGCGCGGCGGGGTCGGCCGCGTCCGTCGGTACCCGCGTGTAGCCCGTGACCGCACCGAACTCGTCGACCACGCCGCCGGCGATCTTGGTGCCGCCGATGTCGATCCCGATCGCCTGCACGGCTCGAAAGCCTAGGGCGTGGGCGGTCAGGGCGGGCCGTGCGGACGCCCCGCCGGTAGGATCGAGGCCTGCCGGACGCGAAGGAGCCTTGCTGTGCAGGAGTTCGAGGCGCGGGTGCTGCTCCCCGCGGAGCCGGCGCTGAACATCGCCGACCTGCTCGCCCAGCGGGTGAAGCAGGCCCCCGACGCCGCCCTGTTCGCCCGCCCCGACGGCGACGGCTGGCGCGACGTGACCGGAGCCGCGTTCCTCGCCGAGGTGGTGGCGCTCGCGAAGGGCTTCGTCGCCGCCGGCGTGCAGGCCGGCGAGCGGATCGGGCTGCTCTCGTCCACTCGGTACGAGTGGACGCTCGTCGATTTCGCCGCCTGGTACGCGGGCGCGTTCGTCGTGCCGATCTACGAGACGAGCGCGCCGGAGCAGGTGCGCTGGATCCTCGGGGACTCGGGCTGCTCCGCCGTGATCGTGGAGACGGCCGAGCACTTCACGCGGGTCGACGAGGTGCGCGCGGACCTCCCCGACGTCCGCGAGGTGTGGCAGCTCGGCCTCGGCGACCTCGGGAAGCTCGCCGAGGGCGGCAAGGGGGTCTCCGACGAGGAGATCGAGCGGCGCCGGCAGCTGGCGACCGAGAGCGACATCGCGACGATCATCTACACGGCCGGCACGACCGGCAGGCCGAAGGGCTGCGTGCTCACGCACGGCAACTTCGTCGAGCTCGCCCGCAACACGACGCTCGCGATCCCCGAGGTCGTCTCGCCGCAGGCCTCGACCCTCCTGTTCATCACGCTCGCGCACGTCTTCGCGCGCTTCATCTCGGTGCTCTGCGTGCACGGCGGGGTGAAGGTCGGCCACCAGGCGGACACGTCGAAGCTGCTGTCCGCGCTCGGCTCGTTCCAGCCGACCTTCCTGCTCGCGGTCCCCCGGGTGTTCGAGAAGGTCTACAACTCCGCGGAGCAGAAGGCGGAGTCGAGCGGCCGCGGGAAGATCTTCCGCTGGGCCGCGGCCACCGGCATCGCCTACTCCGAGGCGCGGGACGCGGGGTCGGTCCCCGTCGCCCTCGCCGCGCGCTTCGCCGTCGCGAACGCCCTCGTCCTCCGCAAACTGCGCCGCGCGCTCGGCGGGCGGGTCGAGTGGGCGGTCTCCGGATCCGCCCCGCTCGGCAAGCGGCTCGGGCACTTCTACCGGGCGATGGGCGTGACCATCCTGGAGGGCTACGGCCTCACCGAGACCACCGCGCCGGCGACCGTGAACCGGCCGTCGAAGTTCAAGATCGGCTCTGTCGGGCCGGCCGTACCGGGGGTGGCCGTGCGGATCGCGGCCGACGGCGAGGTCGAGCTCCGCGGCATCAACGTGTTCCGCGAGTACTGGCGGAACCCCGAGGCGACCGAGGCGGTGTTCGACGACGGCTGGTTCCGCACGGGCGACATCGGCAGCCTGGACGAGGACGGCTACCTCACGATCACGGGGCGCAAGAAGGAGATCATCGTCACCGCGGCCGGCAAGAACGTCGCGCCGGCGGAGCTCGAGGATCCGATCCGCGCGAACCCGGTCGTGAGCCAGGTCGTCGTCGTCGGCGACGGTCGGCCCTTCATCGCCGCCCTCGTGACCCTCGACGCCGACATGCTGCCGACGTGGCTCGAGAACCACGGGCTGGACAAGTCCCTCCCGGTCGCCGACGCCGCCCGGCTGCCCGAGGTCCGCGAGGAGGTGCAGCGCGCGATCGACAAGGCGAACGCGCACGTCTCCCGCGCCGAGGGGGTGCGGGCGTTCGCGATCCTGCCCGAGGACTTCACGGAGGCGGGCGGCCAGCTGACCCCGAAGCTCAGCGTCAAGCGGCACGTCGTGCTCGAGCAGTGCGCGGACAGGATCGACCGGCTCTACTCCGACGCGAAGGCGACGCACGGGGCCGGCGCCGCGCACTGACCTCGCCGGTCGTCGCGCGTCAGAACCAGGGGGCGCGCCGGACGGCGGCCATCGCCTCCCGACGCACCGCCGGGTCGAGTCGCGAGAGGTAGACGCGGCCGTCCAGGTGGTCCTGCTCGTGCTGCAGGGCCTCCGCGAGCACGCCCTCCCCGATCACCTCGACCTCGGATCCGTCGAGCTGCCGCCCCACGGATCGCGCCCACGGATGCCGCCGGGTGGGGAATGCGAGGCCGGGCACCGAGAGGCAGCCCTCGTCGAACTCCTCGGGCTCGCCACGCACCTCGACGAGCTCCGGATCGAGCAGGTAGCCGAGCCGCCCGTCGACGTTGTACGCGAACGCGCGCACCGCCGCGCCGATCTGGTTCGCCGCGACCCCGGCCCGCCCCGGCACCTGCACGGTGTCGAGCAGGTCGTTCACGAGCGCTTCCAGCCGCGCGTCCGTCGGATCGACGGGCGCGGCGACCGTGCGCAGGACCGGGTCGCCGAAGAGCCGGATCTCGCGGACCGCCACGACCGGGCGACGTCAGGCGTCGCGGCGCGACGGCAGCCCGTCGACGACCAGCGCGGCCAGCGTGCGGGCCGCGTCCTTCGTGACCTGGCGGAGGTCCTTGTACGACACGACCGAGCCCGCCGCGAGCTGCGGGTCGTACGGGATCCGCACGATCTCGCGGACGCGGGAGGCGAAATGCGACTCGATCTCGTCGAGCTTCACGAGGCTGGTGCCGTGCGTCGCGGTGTTGATCGCGACGACGGCGTTCCGGACGAGGTCGCCGTAGCCGTTCGCCTCGAGCCAGGTGAGGGTCTCCGAGGCGAGCCGCGCCTCGTCGACGCTGCCGCCGGAGACGATCACGACCGAGTCCGCGCGCTGCAGCGTCGCCCGCATGACCGAGTGCACGATGCCGGTGCCGCAGTCGGTGAGGGCGATCGAGTAGAAGCGCGCGGCGAGGTCGGCGACCACGTTGTAGTCGTTCTCGTCGAACGCCTCGGACAGCAGTGGATCCGTGTCGGACGCGAGGATGTCGAGCCGCGTCTCGTCGCGGGAGACCAGCGTCGAGAAGTCGGTGAAGCCCGAGATCGCGTTCGCGCGCGTCACGACGTCGCGCACGGTCGCCCGGGTCTGCTTCGTGACCCGCTCCGAGAGGGTGCCGCGGTCGGGGTTCGCGTCGATCGCGATGATGCGGTCCTCGCGGATCGTCGCGAGCGTCATGCCGAGCAGCGTCGTGACCGTGGTCTTGCCGACGCCGCCCTTCCGGGTGAGCACCGGCACGAAGCGGGTGCCGCCCTCGAAGACCTTGGCGATCCGGGCGGCCTGCTCCTTGCGGGCCCGCTCCGTCGCGGAGTCGCCGAGGTTCAGGCGGTGCAGGGTCGCGGCGTAGACGAAGCGGTTCCACCTGCCGGTGGGCGCCTGGCGGATGCGACCGCCGCCCTCGATGAGGCGGTCGGGCGTGAGCATCGCGGCGGACTCGGGCTCGCCGGAGGGCGCGCCGGCGCGGCGCTCGCGGCGGCTGGCGGTGCCGGCGCCGTCGAGGCGCGGGACCTCCCCGGTGGCCCCGGGTCGGTGGCCGCCGAGCGGGCCGACGGGCGACGGGCCGCCGAGCAGCGCGTCGTAGGCGCTGCCGGTGCGGCGGGCCACGGGCGTGCCGCCGGTGGTGCGGGGCACCGGGCCGGTCGCGCGGTTGATGGCGCCGGTCGTGCGCGGCAGGGATCCGGTCGGGTTCGCCGGCCGTCCGCCGGTCGGGGCCCACGGCAGCGGGGCCGGGTCGGGCCCGGGCGCATCGCTCCGCACGATCTCGACACTCGACGTGCCGGTGTCGCCGACGGATCCGGGGTCCACCGTGCTGTCGTCGATGCGCACGGCCGCCTCGTCCTCGGGCACCTCGCGCCTGGGCAGCGGGGGCAGATCGATCTCGATTGACGGGTGCCCGAGCAGCGGCCCGAGGTTCCCGGAGGGGTTCACTCGGCCGAGCGCGGACCGCCGGCCCAGCTCGTCGCCCGCGGCGCGCGTCACGAGCGCCACCTGCAGCGGCTCGTCGGAGAACTCCGGCGCGTCGTCCATGCGGGTGCCGTCGAGCAGGCCGCCGGAGGAGTCCGGCTTGTTGCGCTTGTTCACCACGGGTTCAGCTCCCTCGACGGGGTCATTGGGTTCGACTCTAACTTGAGACTTCTCCGAACCCCGGAAGGCGACGCGGCGTGCCAGCCACGGCCGGGAGGCGGAGCACCGTCCGTTCGACGGGCGCACCGGGTCCGTGCGCCGCCACCCATTGTGCGCCCGGAGTCGCTGGGAACGACAATCCGCCCGGCTGCTACTCGACGACGACGAGCAGATCGCCCGCTTCGACCTGCGCGGTGGAGCTCGGAGCGGCGGCCGTCCCGGGCGCCGGTTCAGCCGGCCCTCACTCGACGACGACGAGCAGATCGCCCGCTTCGACCTGGGCCGTGGCCGACACCGCGAGGCGCGACACCGTGCCCGCCACGGGCGTGGTGATGGAGGCCTCCATCTTCATCGCCTCGATCGTCGCGACGGTCTCGCCGGGCTCGATCCGCTGCCCCTGCTCGACCTTCACGGTGACGACGCCGGCGAACGGTGCCCCGATCTCGCCGGCCCGGTTCGGATCCGCCTTCTCGGCGGAGCGCTGGGTGACGGTGATGCTCCGGTCGCGCACGAACACCGGCCGCAGCTGCCCGTTGAGGGTGGTCATGACGGTGCGCATGCCCTTGCCGTCGGCCTCGCCGATCGCCTCGAGCGCCACGAAGAGCTGCACGCCCTTCGCGATGCGCACGGTGTGCTCGGCGCCGGGCTGGAGCCCGTACAGGTAGTCGGCGGTGTCGAGGATCGACAGGTCGCCGAAGAGCTCGTGGAGCTCCGCGAACTGTTTGGTCGGGCCGGGGAACAGCAGCCGGTTCAGCGCGGCCCGGCGCGTCGCCGCGTCGCCGGCCAGGGCGGCGCGGTCGGCATCGCCCAGCGGGGTCACGCCGTGCTTCACCGTGCGCCCCTTGAGCACCTTCGTGCGGAACGGCTCCGGCCATCCGCCCGGGAGGTCGCCCAGCTCGCCGGCCATGAACCCCACGACGGAGTCGGGGATGTCGTAACGCTCGGGATGCTGCTCGAAGTCGTGGGGGTCGGCCTCGGTGGCGGCGAGCTGCAGCGCGAGGTCGCCGACGACCTTCGACGACGGGGTGACCTTCGGGATGCGGCCGAGGATGCGGTTCGAGGCCGCGTACAGGTCCTCGATGAGCTCGAACCGGTCGGCGAGGCCGAGCGCGATGGCCTGCTGGCGCAGGTTCGAGAGCTGTCCGCCGGGGATCTCGTGGTGGTAGACGCGACCGGTCGGGCCGGGCAGGCCGGACTCGAACGGCCGGTAGAGCCGGCGGACGGCCTCCCAGTACGGCTCCAGGTCGGAGACGGCCGTCAGCGGGATGCCGGTGTCGCGCTCGGTGTGCGCGAGCGCCGCGACGAGGGCCGAGAACGACGGCTGGCTCGTCGTGCCGGCCATCGGTGCGGCAGCGACGTCGACCGCATCCGCACCGGCGTCGGAGGCCGCGAGCAGCGTCGCGAGCTGGCCCCCCGCCGTGTCGTGCGTGTGCACGTGCACCGGGAGGTCGAACTCCCGGCGGAACGCCTCGACGAGCTTCGCGGCGGCGCGCGGCCGCAGCAGACCGGCCATGTCCTTCACGGCGAGCACATGCGCGCCCGCGGCGACCATCTGCTCGGCGAGGCGCAGGTAGTAGTCGAGCGTGTAGAGGTCCTCGGCCGGGTCGAGCAGGTCGCCGGTGTAGCAGACCGCGGTCTCGGCGACGGCGGTGCCGGTGGCGAGCACGGCGTCCACCGCGGGGCGGATCTGCGCCACGTCGTTCAGGGCGTCGAAGATTCGGAACACGTCGACGCCGGTCGCGGCGGCCTCGGCGACGAACGCGTCGGTCACCTCCGTCGGGTAGGGCGTGTAGCCGACCGTGTTGCGGCCGCGGAGCAGCATCTGGACGGCGACGTTCGGCAGCGCCTCGCGGAAGGCGGCGAGCCGCTCCCAGGGGTCCTCACCGAGGAAGCGGAGCGCGACGTCGTAGGTGGCGCCGCCCCAGGCCTCGACGGTGAGCAGCTGGGGCGTGAGGCGGGCGACGTGCGGAGCGACGGCGAGGAGGTCCTTCGTGCGCACCCGGGTGGCGAGCAGCGACTGGTGCGCGTCACGGAACGTCGTCTCGGTGACGGCGAGCGCGGTCTGCTCGCGCAGGGCCTTCGCCCAGCCGGCGGGGCCGAGCTCGAGCAGTCGCTGGCGAGACCCCGCGGGCGGCGCGGTGGCCGTGTCGACCGGCGGCAGCTTCGACGCGGGCGACGGGCCGGCGGGCTTCGGTCCGTTGGGCTGGTTGACGGTGACGTCGGCGAGCCAGTTCAGGATCTTCGTGCCGCGGTCGCGCGACGGGTTCTGGCGGAAGAGCTGCGGCCGCTCCTCGATGAAGGCGGTCGAGAGGTCGCCGGCGACGAACGCCGGGTCGTCGAGCACCGCCTGCAGGAACGGGATGTTGGTGGCGACGCCACGGATCCGGAACTCGGCGAGGGCGCGCCGCTCGCGGGCCACGGCGGTCGCGAAGTCGCGGCCCCGGCAGGTGAGCTTCGCGAGCATCGAGTCGAAGTGCGGGCTGATGTTCGCGCCCGGGTTGATCGTGCCGCCGTCGAGGCGCACACCGGCGCCGCCCGGCGACCGGTAGGTGGTGATCCGGCCGGTGTCCGGCCGGAAGTTCGCGTTCGGGTCCTCCGTCGTGATGCGGCACTGGAGCGCGGCCCCGCGGATGGCGAGGTCCTCCTGGCGCAGCCCGAGGTCGGCCATCGTCTCCCCCGCGGCGATGCGCATCTGCGACTGGACCAGATCGACGTCGGTGATCTCCTCGGTGACCGTGTGCTCGACCTGGATCCGCGGGTTCATCTCGATGAAGACGTGCTCGCCGGCGCGGTCGCCCGCGGTGTCGAGCAGGAACTCGACGGTGCCGGCGTTCACGTAGCCGATCGATCGGGCGAACGCGACGGCGTCGCGGTAGAGCGCCTGCCGCGTCGCCTCGTCGAGGTTCGGGGCCGGCGCGATCTCGACCACCTTCTGGTGGCGGCGCTGCACCGAGCAGTCGCGCTCGAAGAGGTGCAGCGTGGTGCCCGCGGCGTCGGCGAGGATCTGCACCTCGATGTGCCTCGGGCGCAGCACCGCCTGCTCGAGGAACATGGTCGGGTCCCCGAACGCGGAGTCCGCCTCGCGCATCGCCGCGGTGAGCGCGGCCTCCAGGTCTTCCCGGCGCTCGACGCGGCGCATCCCGCGACCGCCGCCGCCCGCCACGGCCTTCGCGAAGATCGGGAAGCCGATCCCGTCGGCCGCCGCCAGCAGCTCGGCGACGTCGCGACTCGGCGGCGAGGACTTCAGCACGGGGACGCCGGCCGCGATGGCCTGCTCCTTCGCCGTCACCTTGTTGCCGGCGGAGCGGAGCACCCGGGCGGGCGGCCCGATGAACGTGATGTCGTTGGCGACGCACGCCTCCGCGAGCTCCGGGTTCTCCGACAGGAAGCCGTAGCCCGGATAGACGGCGTCCGCGCCGGACTCCTTCGCCACGCGGATGATCTCGGCGACGTCGAGGTAGGCGCGGACCGGGTGCCCCGGCTCCCCGATCTGGTAGGCCTCGTCGGCCTTCTGCCGATGCAGCGAGTCGCGGTCCTCGTACGGGAACACGGCGACGGTCTTCGCCCCGAGCTCGTACGCGGCCCGGAACGCGCGGATGGCGATCTCGCCGCGGTTGGCCACGAGGATCTTCTCGAACACGGGGAACTCCTCGCTGTCGACGGCGGGGGGTGTCGTCCCCGGGCCTGGCCGGGGTCACGGCTAACCTAGTGGCCGTGCATGTGCTGAGCGTCAGCTCGCTGAAGGGCGGGGTCGGGAAGACCACGGTGACCCTCGGGCTCGCGTCGGCAGCGTTCGCGAAGGGCGTTCCGACGCTCGTCGTCGATCTCGATCCGCAGTCGGACGTGTCGACCGGCATGGATGTGCCGGTGTCTCCGGTGAACGTGGCGGACGTGCTCGCGAGCCCCAAGGAGAAGACGGTCCGCGCGGCGATCACCCCGAGCGGCTGGACCCGGGGCCGCGGCGGCGTGGTCGACGTGATGGTCGGCTCGCCGTCGGCGATCAACTTCGACGGGCCGCATCCATCGGTGCGCGACATCTGGAAGCTCGAGGAGGCGCTGGCGCACGTCGAGGCGGAGTACGACCTCGTGCTCGTCGACTGCGCGCCGAGCCTGAACGCGCTGACCCGGACGGCGTGGGCGGCGAGCGACCGGGTGTCGGTCGTCACCGAGCCGGGGCTGTTCTCCGTCGCGGCCGCGGACCGGGCCCTGCGGGCGATCGAGGAGATCCGCCGGGGCCTGTCGCCGCGGCTGCAGCCGCTCGGCATCATCGTGAACCGAGCGCGGATGCAGAGCCTGGAGCACCAGTTCCGGATCAAGGAGCTGCGCGACATGTTCGGGCCGCTCGTGCTGTCGCCGCAGCTGCCGGAGCGCACGTCGCTCCAGCAGGCCCAGGGTGCGGCGAAGCCGCTGCACGTCTGGCCGGGCGAGAGCGCGCAGGAGCTCGCCGGCATGTTCGACCAGCTGCTCGAGCGCGTGCTGCGCACCGGCCGCGTCGGTGAGTACGCCACCGGCGGCATCCCGGCGCAGGTGGCGCGCGGCGCCTGAGCCGCACCCTCGTCAGCACCGGAACGGCACGTCAGCGCGCTGCAGAGCGCGGGTCGGTCCGCGCGGCGCTGAGAACCCGCGCTCGGACGCCGAGCGGTCCCGGCGACGTCCCTGCCGACGCGACGACCATGAGCCGCGGAACACCGCGACATCCGGCGAACGCACCTCGGCCCGCGCGCACCGCGACCGCGCCTCGTCAGCGCCGAAACGACGACCGAGCGTGCTGCAGCGCGCTGCGATGTCCGCAGCGCGCTGGAACGCGCCTCAACCCGCGGCGCGGGCCGCCCTGCGCTGCGCGAGCTCGTCCATCGGATCGGCCTGCTGCGCGTCGAGCTCGACGAGGTTCGACTCGACCTCGCGGAGCACCTTGCCCACCGCGATGCCGAAGACGCCCTGCCCGCGGCTGACGAGGTCGATGACCTCCTCGCTCGAGGTGCACAGGTAGACGCTCGCGCCGTCGCTCATCAGCGTCGTCTGTGCCAGGTCCGTGATGCCCGAGTCCCGCAGCTGGTCGACCGCGGTGCGGATCTGCTGCAGCGAGATCCCGGTGTCCAGAAGCCGTTTGACCAGCTTCAGCACCAGGATGTCGCGGAACCCGTACAACCGCTGCGAACCACTCCCCGCCGCCCCGCGGATCGTCGGCTCGACCAGTCCGGTCCTCGCCCAATAGTCGAGCTGCCGGTACGTGATCCCCGCTGCGCGCGCGGCGATGACGCCGCGGTACCCAGCGGAGTCGTCCAACTCCGGCATGCCGTCCGTGAACAGCAAGCCGAGGTCGTACCGGTCTTCGCTCCGATTCACCTCAGTCATGAAGGACTGC
>DASYJR010000073.1:0-17171 GCA_035996305.1 Amnibacterium sp.
CCGCGAGGCCCGCGCCCCGCACCACGTCGAGCGCGGCTGCGAGCCCTGCCCCGGTGGCGACCGGCAGGTGGAAGAGCGAGCCGGTCGTCGACCTGACCACCTTCGGGTTGTACGGGTCGACGGAGGAACCGGTGAGGATCACCGCGTCGGCCCCGGCGGCGTCGGCGGCGCGGATGATCGTGCCGGCGTTGCCGGGGTCCTGCACGCCGTCGAGCACGACGACGAGTCGCGCCCGGTCCGGCACCGCGTCCCGGAGCCGCACCGGCGCCTGCCGAGCGACCGCCACGACGCCCTGGGGCGTGCGCGTGTCCGCCATCGCGGCGATCGCGCTCTCGCTCGCGAGCTCGACCTCGATGCCCGCCTCGCGGGCGGCGGCGACGAGCGCCCCGTGGCGGGCCGCCGCATCGGCGGTGACGTAGAGCTCGGTGACGAGCTCGGGGTGGTGCACGACCACCTCGCGCACCACCTGGGGCCCCTCCAACAGCGCGAGCCCGGTCTCGGACCGGGCTCGCTTCTGCTTCAGCCCCGCGACGCGCCGCACGGCGGCGCTGCGGGGGCCGTCGATCACGCGGTGGCTTTGGGCGCCGAGGTGTCGGCGGGCAGCGCGGCCTTCGCCGTGGCGACGAGGCCCGCGAAGGTGGCGGGCTCCGTCACGGCGAGCTCCGCGAGGATGCGGCGGTCCACCTCGACCCCGGCGAGGCCGAGCCCCTGGATGAACCGGTTGTAGGTGATGCCGTTCGCGCGGGCGGCCGCGTTGATCCGCTGGATCCACAGGCGGCGGAAGTCGCCCTTGCGCTGACGGCGGTCGCGGTAGGCGTAGACGAGGGAGTGGGTGACCTGCTCCTTCGCCTTGCGGTAGAGGCGGGACCGCTGACCGCGGTACCCCTCGGCGCGCTCGAGGACGACCCGACGCTTCTTGTGCGCATTGACGGCGCGCTTGACCCTGGCCATGTCTGTTCTCCTGGTTTCGTACCGCGCCGGACTACTTGCCGAGCAGCTTCTTGATGTTCTTGGCGTCCGCGTTGGACAGGGTGGCCTCCTGGTTGAGGCGCCGGGTGCGCACGCTCGACTTGCCCTCGAGGTTGTGGCGCATGCCGGCCTGCTGCTTCATCACCTTGCCGCTGCCGGTGATCTTGAAACGCTTCTTGGCGCCGGAATGGGTCTTCTGCTTCGGCATTACTGCTCCTTCGGGGCAGCCGGGGCTGCTGGGGCGGTCTCCGCATCGGCGGATGCGGGGTTCTTCGCTGCGGCGCGACGGGCGTTCTGCTCCGCCTTCGCATCGACCTTGCTCTTCAGAGGTCCGATCACCATGACCATGTTGCGACCGTCGATCGTGGGGTTCGACTCGACGGTGCCGAACTCGCGGATGTCCTCCGCGAACCGGGCCAGGAGGCGCACACCCTGGTCGGGCCGCGACTGCTCGCGACCCCGGAACAGGATCATGGCCTTCACCTTGTCGCCGGCCTTCAAGAAGCCCTCGGCACGCTTGCGCTTGGTCTCGTAGTCGTGGCTGTCGATCTTCAGACGGAAGCGGACCTCCTTCAGGACCGTGTTCGCCTGGTTGCGCCGCGCCTCCTTGGCCTTCTGCGCCGTCTCGTACTTGAACTTCCCGTAGTCCATGATCTTGACCACCGGGGGACGCGAGTTGGGCGCCACCTCGACGAGGTCGAGATCGGCCTCCTGCGCGAGCCGAAGGGCCACCTCGATGGGGACGACGCCGACCTGCTCGCCGGCGGGTCCGACGAGTCGGACCTCCGGGACACGGATCTTGTCGTTGGTACGGGGATCGCTGATGCGCTGCTCCTCACAGACGTCGGATACGGGCACCCGACGTGCCCGAGGGTTCCTTCACATCAACCGGCGGGCGGGCAGAAGGATTCCGTGACGGCGGCACGGCGAGGCCGTACCGCTACCGCACCCTGGCGCTCCCCGGAAGCCGGAGAGGGAGTGCGCACTGACCCGTGCACCCTGGTGAAGCAGGTGCGCAGGTGGGATCGCTCCACTTGCTCGCCGGGCGATGCCCGGAACCGCAGCATCGTAGCAGAGCCCATCGGCCGGCCGGAGGGCGGCGAGAATGGGCGCATGCCGCAGCGCGCCGACGACCAGGGCCCGATCGACGTCCCCGGCGGCTACGACGACGACCTCGACCTGCCCGGCGAGGCGGAGGCGACGGATTCGGCCGACGAGGTGTCGGACGCGGTGCGCGACATCGCCGAGGTGCCCGCCGTCGAGATCATCAGCACCGCCGCGGTGCACCTCATGAGCGCCGCCGCCGTGAAATGCGGTCTCGCGGACGACCCGGGGTCGCAGCAGGACCTGGACGAGGCGCGCAAGCTCATCACCGCGCTCGCGGGCCTGCTCACCGCGGCGGCGCCGGACCTCAGCGACTCGCACGCCCGGCCGCTCCGCGACGGGCTGCGCACGCTGCAGCTGGCGTTCCGGGAGGCGTCGCCGATCCCCGATCCGATCGGGCTCGGTCCGGGCGAGAAGTGGACCGGCCCGGTCACCTGAGCCCCCACCGGACACGGCTGCGGATGCGGCCTCGGCGTCGGCCCCTCGGCTCGCAGCCGCAACGCCGCGAGCCGAGGTGGCGGACCCCGATCAGTCGGCGCCGAGGACCTTGAAGGCCGGGTCGACGAAGATGTGGTGTGGCCAGTTGACGCCGATGTAGTGGACTTCGTAGTCGCCGTTGCCGAGCTTCACGACGCGGTCGACGACGCCGCCGGGGTAGGCGGCGAGGGCGGCTTCGGTCGCGCTGTCCGCGGTCGTGCCGCTGACGATCGTGCCGGAGCCCTCGGTGTAGCCGGTCGGGATGGTGCCGGCCTTCTTGGCGGTGCTGGGCGCGCCGCGGGTGAAGGGCACGACGCCCGCCGCCGACGACGCCGCCGAGCCGCCGGCGGCGGATCCCACGGTGACCTGACCGGCCGTGATCGTCGTCCCACTGACCGTGCCGAGCACCACGACGCCCTTCCCCACGGTCACGGCACCGACCGTGGCGGTGCTGGACCCGGACCGGTAGACGGTCGAGGACGTCTCGTTCACCGTGACCTGCTGCCCCGCCGACGTCGTCAGGGTGAAGCCCGACGACGCGACGCTGTCGATGGTGCCCGACGACCCGCCGGCCGCCGGCCCGGACCGCGCATTCGATCCGCCGCCCGCCGGGCGCCCCGCGACGGACGACGACGACGACGGCGCGGCACCGCTCGGCGACGCGGCGACCCCCGATGCGGACGCCGCACAGCCCGCCAGCACACCGACCACGGCCATCCCCAGCACCCCGGCCATGAACACCCGACCGCGCTTCCTCATGATGGATCCCCTCCGATTCGAACAGCAGAGAGGAAGCGTGCGGCCCGATGATTTCAGGTGGCTTTCGGCGCTCTCTCAGTGACCGATGGAGATCCCGAGCGCGACCCGAGCGGCACCCGAGCGGCACCCGCGGCGGCGCCCCGGCGAGCGATCAGCGGCGCGTGTCGCTCCGGGCTCCGGCGCGCCAGCCGATGGCCGGGGCGACGTGCTCCGCGATCGACGTGAGCAGGTGGGCGTTGTAGTCGACGCCGAGCTGGTTCGGGACGGTGAGCAGCACGGTGTCGGCGGCCTGGACGGCGGCGTCGCGCGCGAGCTCCTCGGCGATACGGTCGGGCTCGCCGACGTAGCTGCGTCCGAAGCGGGCGTTGCCGCCGTCGAGCCACCCGACCTGGTCCTCGGAGCCCTCCTCCCCACCGAAGTACATCCGGTCGACGTCGGTGGTGATGGGGATCACCGAACGGCTCACCGACACCCTCGGCGTCCAGTCGTGGCCCGCCTCGGCCCACGCCGCGCGGTAGACGGCGATCTGCTCCGCCTGGAGCTCGTCGAACGGCACCCCCGTGTCCTCCGTGAGGAGCGTCGACGACTGCAGGTTCAGGCCCTGCTCGGCCACCCAGCGCGCGGTGGAGCGGGTGCCGCTCCCCCACCAGATGCGGCGCGGGAGGCCGGGCGACTGCGGCTGCACGGCGAGCGGCTGGGAGACGCCCGTCATCCGCGGGTCCGACTCGACCACCCCCGCCCCCTCGATCGCCGCGAGGAAGACCCGCAGCTTCTCACGGGCCAGGTCCGCGTCCGTCATCCCCTCGGGCGGCAGGTACCCGAAGGCGTGCGCACCGTCGAGCGCCGTCTCGGGCGACCCTCGGCTCACGCCGAGCTGCAGCCGCCCGCCGCTGATCAGGTCGGCGATCGCGGCCTCCTCGGCCATGTAGAGGGGGTTCTCGTACCGCATGTCGATCACGCCGGTGCCGAGCTCGATGCGGCTCGTCCGCGCGGCCATCGCGGCGAGCAGCGGGAACGGGCTGGACAGCTGCGGCGCGAAGTGGTGCACGCGCACCGAGGCGTTGTCGATGCCGATCTCCTCGGCGGCGACGGCGAGCTCGATCGTCTGGAGGAGGGTGTCGGCGGCGCTCGTCGTCTTCGAGCCCCGCGCACGGGACCAGTGACCGAAGGAGAGGAACCCGATCCGCTTCATGGGCCGTGCAACCGCGGGCGAGGTGCCGCTGTTCCGCCGGCGCCACGGGCCCCTGGTGCGCGGATGGGGTTCCGGCGGGAGGATGGTGCGAACCGTCCAGCCAAGGAGCCGCCGTGGCCGAGCTCGTCTACACCGCGATCACCTCCCTCGACGGCTACGTCGCGGACACCGACGGCGGCTTCGACTGGGCGGCGCCCGACGAGGAGGTCCACGCGTTCGTGAACGACCTCGAGCGCGGCGCCGGTACCTACCTGTACGGCCGGCGGATGTACGAGACGATGCGGTTCTGGGAGACGGACCCGCCCGGCAGGGAGGCGTCGACCGTCTCGGCCGATTACGCGCAGCTGTGGCGGTCCGCCGACAAGGTCGTGTTCTCCACGACGCTGCGCGAGGTCGACACGGCGCGCACCCGGCTCGCGTCGCGGTTCGAGCCCGACGAGGTGCGGCGCTGGAAGCGTGCGGCGGACGCGCCGCTCAGCATCGGCGGGCCGGGGCTCGCCGCGGCGGCCCTCCGCGCGGGTCTCGTCGACGAGCTGCGCTGGATCGCGGTCCCGGTGCTGGTGGGCGGCGGCACGCCGTGGCTGCCGTCGGGGGTGCGGGCCCGCCTCGAGCTGACCGCCGACCGGCGCTTCAGCGGCGGTGCCGCCTACCGCGCCTATCGCGTCCGGGAGGAGCGGGCTACTGCTGGCGGCCGACGATGAAGCCGGCGTCCATCGCGCCCTGGCCTGCGACGTCGTCCGTGTCGATGACCTCACCGTCGTCGTCCCGCCGATCCGCCCCGCTGCGGGCCTCGCCGCCGGCCGTGCCGCCGGACTCGCCCTCCAGCCCGGCGACGACGCCGTTGGTCTGATCGAAGGGCTCCGCGACGACCTCGTCGTCCGGGCCCGTGCCGCGCTGCTGACCGCTCATGGGGCCGCACGCTACGCCGCGACCCGGAGGGCCGGCTGACCGCGCTCCGCGTCCCCGCCGGTAGCGTCGCCGCATGGCCCGCGCGAGGAACGACGTGACCCCGCGGATCGACGAGATCGTGCTCACCGGGCTCGCCGAGGGCCTGCGCGCCGATCTCGAGAGCGGGGCGAACCTCGACGGGCTCGCGTTCGACGGACTCGATCTCGACGGCGTCGACCTCGCGCGACTGGTCCTCGACGGTTGCGCGCTCACCGGCTGCACGGCCGACGGCGCGCGCCTCGACCGGATCCGGCTCATCGGATCCGTCGTCACGCGCCTCACCGCGGCCGCCTTCCGGGCCGCGGGCGCCACGTTCCGGGACGTGCGGATCGCCGGCACCCGCATCGGTGCCGCGGAGCTCTTCGACGGCGAGTGGCAGCGGGTCGCGATCGACGGCAGCCGGATCGACTACCTCAACCTCTCGGGCGGTCAGCTGGAGGACGTCCGGCTCACCGACTGCACGGTGGGCGACCTCGACCTGCGCGGCGCCGCCGTGCAGCGGATGTCGCTCACCGGCTGCCGGATCGGGGCCCTGTCGGTCGCCGAGGCACGGCTCACCGCGCTCGACCTGCGCGGGTGCGACCTCGAGCGCATCGACGGTGGGCGCCACCTGGCGGGCGCGATCCTCGCGGAGGAGCAGCTGCCGCGGTTCGCCCCCCTGCTCGCCGAAGCCCTCGGCGTCGTCGTCGCCTGACCCGAACCGCCGCGGAGCCGCCGGACACGAGTCGGCGGACGTCCCGGGATCATCGACGCGCCCCGTACACTTGCTTACCAAGAAGCAACGAATCGGCCGAGGGCGTCCGACCCTCACGTCCCGTCTCGTTCGGAGCACCATGACCACCTCCCAGGACGCCCGCACCCGCTCGGGCATGTTCGACAAGGACCACCCGCACTACAAGTGGGTGGCACTCAGCAACACGACCCTCGGCATGCTGATGGCCACCATCAACTCGTCCATCGTGCTGATCTCGCTGCCCGCGATCTTCAAGGGCATCCAGCTGAACCCGCTCGACCCCGGCAACACCAGCTACCTGCTCTGGATGCTGATGGGCTTCATGCTCGTCACCGCGGTGTTCGTCGTCGGCTTCGGCCGCCTCGGCGACATGGTCGGCCGGGTGAGGATCTACAACCTCGGCTTCGTGATCTTCACGATCGCGGCGATCGCGCTCTCCCTCGACCCGTTCCTGTCGGGCGCGGGCGCGATGTGGCTCATCCTGTGGCGCGTCGTCCAGGGCATCGGCGGAGCGATGCTGTTCGCGAACTCGACGGCGATCCTCACGGACGCGTTCCCGACCCACCGACGCGGCATGGCGCTCGGCATCAACCAGATCGCAGCGATCGCGGGGTCGTTCATCGGGCTGATCCTCGGCGGCGTGCTCGCGGTCATCGACTGGCGCGCGGTGTTCATCGTCAGCGTCCCGGTCGGCATCCTCGGCACGATCTGGTCGATCAAGTCCCTGCACGAGGTCGGTACCCGCAACCCGGGCGGCCTCGACATCCCGGGCAACCTCGCCTTCCTCCTCGGGCTCACCTCCCTGCTCACCGGCATCACGTACGGGATCCAGCCCTACGGCGGCTCCTCCACCGGGTGGCTGAACCCCTGGGTGCTGGGCTCGATCATCGGCGGCCTCGTGCTGCTCGGCGTGTTCGTGGCCATCGAGCTGCGGAGCAAGGCGCCGATGTTCCAGCTGCGGCTCTTCAAGGTGCGCAGCTTCGCCTCCGCGATCTTCGCGGGCCTGCTCGGCTCCATCGGGCGCGGCGGCCTGCAGTTCATGCTGATCATCTGGCTGCAGGGCATCTGGCTGCCTCTGCACGGCTACTCGTACGAGCAGACCCCGCTCTGGGCGGGCATCTACCTGCTGCCGCTCACCGTCGGCTTCCTGATCTCCGGACCGGTGGCGGGCACGCTCTCCGACCGGTGGGGCGCCCGCTCGCTCGCGACGATCGGCCTGCTGCTGACCGCGGGCACCTTCGTGGCCCTGCTGCTCATCCCGGTGGACTTCGACTACGCCGTGTTCGCGATCATCACGTTCCTGAACGGGATCGGATCCGGCATGTTCGGCGCCCCCAACCGCGCGACGATCATGAACAGCGTCCCGGCCAACCAGCGCGGCTCGGCCTCCGGCATGGCCGGCACCGTGCTGAACGCCGGATCGTCGCTCTCCATCGGCATCTTCTTCTCGCTGATGATCGCGGGCCTGTCGAACACCCTGCCGACGGCGCTCACCCAGGGGCTCACGAGCCACGGGGTGCCTACGGCCGCCGCCGACAGGATCGCGAACGTGCCGCCGGTCGGCAGCCTGTTCGCGGCCTTCCTCGGCTACAACCCGATCCAGACCCTGCTGCAGCCCACCGGGATCCTCGGGCAGCTGCCCAAGGCGGACTCCGCGGCCCTCACCGGCAAGGAGTTCTTCCCGAACCTCATCGCCGGCCCCTTCCACAGCGGGCTCGTGATCGTGTTCCTCGCGGCGGCGATCATGTCCGTCATCGCGGCGATCGCGTCGTTCGTCGGCGGCAAGAAGTTCGTCTACGCGGACGACGTCGAGTCGGCCTCCGCGTCGTCCGCGCCCGAGGACCACGCCCACCACGTCGCCGTCGCGCACGCCCGGCACGCCGAGTCGACGGCCACGGCCGACCAGCGGCAGCCGACGCGATGACCGTCCCGGACCGGCGCGACCTCGCGCAGCGGCTCACCTTCGTGGTGGGCACCATCAACCGCCGGCTGCGGCCGCCCGCCGACGGACTCAGCCACGTGGCCGTCTCCGCGCTCTCGTCGATCTCCAGGGTCGGCTCCGTGCGCCCGGGCGACCTCGCACGGATCGAGGGCATCGCGGCGCCGGGGATGACCCGGCTCGTCGCCGACCTCGAGCGGCGCGGCCTCGTGGAGCGCAGCGCCGACGCGCACGATCGACGCTCCACGCTCCTGTCGCTCACGGCCGCGGGTGAGCGGGCGCTGCAGGACGCCCGCACCTCCCGCTCGGCGTGGGTCGCGGGCCTCCTCGACGAGGTGGCGTCGGACGACCTCGACGCCGTCGAGCGGGCCGTCACGGCGCTCGAGGCGGCGCTGCTCGCCGCGACGACCGGGGCGCCCGGTCGCTCGGCCCAGCCCGCCTAGCCGGCGGCCTCGATCCGGACCGCGAGCGAGTCGACGCGCGCGGCGACGACGTCGTCCGCCGTCCAGGCCGCGCGGATCCGCTCGACCAGCACGGCGAGGCCGTCGCGATCGAGCACGGGACGCACCGCGAGCACGACCCGCACCTCGGCGCCCTCCAGGCTGCAGTCGGGGTCGTCCGTCCCGACGCCGACGCCGGCGATCGCAGGCTCCGCGAACGCCGGCGCGGACAGCGCGGCACGCACGGACGGGTCCCGCCACGGCGGCGACCAGGGCAGCTCGCGCGCGAGCGCCTCGAGCGCACCGCGGCGCAGCCCGAAGCTCGTCGGCGAACCGGGGTCGACGATGACGAGCTCGGTGCCGTCGGCGACCGCGCCGAGGGCGACCTGCCGCGCAGGGGCCGGTACCGGCCGGGCGGCCGGATTCCAGGCGGCCATCGCGGCCGCGGAGCTGAAGGCCGGCAGCACGCGACGACCGTCGGGCCCGGCGACCGTGACCAGGGCGAGCTCGGCGCTCTTCTCGATCCGCCGTCCCTCGCGCTCCCCCGCCTCGCCGAGGTCCGCGAGCAGCGGCACGAGCAGGCGCGCCTCCCGCAGGGCGTCGACGACCGCCTCGGGGCCGGCCCGGCCGGCCACGAGGTCGGCGTGGGCGGCGAGGAACGCGGGCGGGGCCGTGCCGTCGTCCCCGGCGAACGGGCTCGGCGCCGCCTCGAACGCGCGGCCCGCGAAGGGCCGGCCCGCGGAGTCGGCGGACCTCACCCCGTGGCGACCTGGAGCGCCTCGACCAGGCTGAAGCGCCCCGCGTACAGCGCCTTGCCGATGATGGCGCCCTCGAGGCCCTCGTCGGTCAGGGAGCGGAGCGCGCGCAGGTCGTCGAGGCTCGAGACGCCTCCCGAGGCGACGACGGGCTTCCCCGTCGCCCGCAGCACTCCACGCAGCAGCTCGAGGTTCGGTCCGCCGAGCGTGCCGTCCTTGTGCACGTCCGTGACGACGTAGCGGGCGCAGCCCGCGCGCTCGAGACGGTCGAGCACGTCCCAGAGGTCGCCGCCCTCGCTCGTCCAGCCGCGTGCCGCGAGCGTCGTGCCCCGCACATCGAGGCCGACGGCGATGCGCTCGCCGTGCACGGCGATGGACTCGGCGGTCCAGTCGGGGTCCTCGAGCGCGGCGGTGCCGATGTTCACCCGGTCGGCGCCGGTGCCGAGGGCGCGTTCGAGGCTCGCCTCGTCGCGGATGCCGCCGGACAGCTCGATCCTGACCTCCGGCACCCGGTCGATCACGGCCTGGATCACGCCGCTGTTCTCGCCCCGGCCGAACGCGGCGTCGAGGTCGACGAGGTGGATCCACGAGGCACCCTGTCGCGCCCAGTCGAGGGCCGCCTCGACCGGGTCGCCGTAGCCGGTCTCGCTGCCTGCCCGGCCCTGGACGAGCCGGACGGCCCGGCCGCCCGCGACGTCGACGGCGGGCAGGAGCTCGAGCGGTCGGGCGAGCGGGTCGGTCACAGGGTCTCCAGCCAGTTGGCGAGCAGGCGGACGCCGGCCTCGCCGGACTTCTCGGGGTGGAACTGCGTCGCCGACAGCGGGCCGTTCTCGACCGCGGCGACGAACGGGCCGCCGTGGTCCGACCAGGTCACGAGCGGCGCCCGTCGGCGCTCGTCGGCGGGCATGGACCACCCGCGGGTCGCGTACGAGTGGACGAAGTAGAAGCGCTCGTGCTCGATACCGGCGAAGAGCCGCGACCCCTCCGGCACACGGACCTCGTCCCAGCCCATGTGCGGCAGCACCGGGGCGTCGAGGCGGTCGACGGTACCGGGCCACTCGCCGAGTCCCTCGGTGACGCCCTCGCCCTCCACGCCCCGCTCGAAGAGCACCTGCATGCCGACGCAGATGCCGAGGACGGGACGCCCGCCGGCGAGCCGCCGCTCGATCACCTCGGGCCCGCGGGCGGCCGCGAGGCCGGCCATCACGGAGCCGAACGCGCCGACGCCGGGCACGAGCAGGCCGTCGGCCGCCGCCGCGACGGCCCGGTCGGCGGTGAGCCGCACATCGGCGCCGGCGGCCTCGAGGGCCTTCGTCGCGGAGTGCACGTTGCCGCTGCCGTAGTCGAACACGGCGACCGTCGGTCGCGTCACAGCGCGCCCTTCGTGGACGGGATGCCGGGTACCGCCGCGTCGAACGCCTTCGCGGCGCGGAAGGCCCGGGCGAAGGCCTTGAACTCGCTCTCCGCGATGTGGTGGGGGTCGCGTCCGGCGAGCACCTGCACGTGCACGGTCATGGCGGCGTTCACGACGATCGACTCGAGCACATGCCGCACCATGGAACCGGTGAAGTGCCCGCCGATCAGGTGGAACTCGAAGCCGGCCGGCTCGCCGCCGTGCACGAGGTAGGGGCGCCCGGACAGGTCGACGGCTGCGCGGGTGAGTGCGTCGTCGAGCGGAACGGTGGCGTCGCCGAACCGGCTGATCCCCCGCTTGTCCCCGAGCGCCTCCCGGACGGCCCCGCCGAGCACGATCCCGACGTCCTCCGCCGTGTGGTGCACGTCGATGGCGGTGTCGCCCGACGCCGTGACGGCGAGATCGGTGAGCGAGTGCTTCGCGAAGGCGGTGAGGAGGTGGTCGAGGAACGGAACGCTCGTCGCGATCCGGGTCTCCCCCGTGCCGTCGAGATCGAGCTCGAGCTCGACGGAGGACTCGCTCGTGGCGCGCGACGCCCTGGCGGTGCGGGCGCCGGTCATGCCCGGGATCCTACCGGCGCACGTCCGGTGACCTCCGCGAGGGCGGACAGGAACGCGTCCGTCTCCGCGGCGGTGCCGGCGGAGACGCGCAGGCACCCGGGGATCGCGAGATCCCGGATCAGCACTCCCCGGTCGAGGAGCGCCTGCCACACGGCCGCCGGATCCTCGACGCCGCCGAACAGCACGAAGTTCGTCCAGCTCGGCCAGACCCGGTAGCCGAGCGCCTGCAGGCCGGCCGCGGTGCGGTCGCGCTGCACGCAGATGTCCTCCACCATCCGGAGCATCTCCGGCGCGTGCGCGAGGGCGCCGAGGGCCGCGGCCTGGGTCAGCGCCGACAGGTGGTACGGCAGGCGCACCAGGCGCAGCGCGTCGGCGACCGCCGGATCCGCGGCGAGGTAGCCGACGCGGGCACCCGCGAAGGCGAAGGCCTTGCTCATCGTGCGCGACACGATCAGCCGAGGGCGGCCGGGCAGCAGGGTGAGCGCCGACGGGGCGCCGGGTGGCATGAACTCCCCGTACGCCTCGTCCACGAAGACGATGCCGTCGGTCGCGTGGTAGGCGGCCGCGATCGTCTCGAGCGCCACGGGCGTGCCCGTCGGGTTGTTCGGAGCGCAGAAGAAGACGAGGTCGGGCCGCTCCCGCTCGATCGCGGCGACGGCGGTCGCGGCGGAGATCGCGAAGTCCTCGTCGCGCTCGGCGGCCACCCACTCGGTCGAGGTGGAGGCGGCGATGATCGCGTGCATGCTGTAGGTCGGTGGGAAGCCGAGCACGCGGCGACCCGGGCCCCCGAACGCCTGCAGCACGTGCTGGATCACCTCGTTCGACCCGTTGGCCGCCCACACCTGCTCGGGCCTCACGCCGTGCCCCAGGTACCCGGCGAGCGCGGTCCGGAGCGCCGTGAACTCCCGGTCGGGGTAGCGGTTCACGTCGTGCAGGGCGGCCCGGATGCGCTGCAGGATGTCCTCGGCGACGTCCTGGGGCACGCGGTGGGTGTTCTCGTTGACGTTGAGGGCGACCGGGACGGTGAGCTGCGGCGCCCCGTAGGCGGAGCGCCCGACCAGGTCGGTGCGGAGCGGCAGGTCGGCGAGGTTCGTCACACCTCATTCTCGCAAGACCCGCGGCGCGGCTCAGCGGACGAGATCGCCCGGGACGGTCAACCGGCTGCCCGCGAGCACGACCGCACTGTCGAGCCGGTTCGCCCGCTCGAGCGCTGCGACGACGTCGCGGGGATCCCGAGCGGGCGCGAGCCGCTCGGCGAGCGCCCAGAGCGTGTCGCCGGCGCGGACGACGACGACCGCCCGGTGCGACGCCGCCGGATCCGCCTGCGCGAAGGGGGCGGAGATCCCGACGAATGCCGACGAGAGCGCGACCACGGCGGGCAGCAGCACCAGCACCACCCGGCCCCGCCGCGTGAGGCGCAGCCGGCCGGGGGACGCGGAGCGGTGGGCGACGGTCGGGCGCGCCGAGGCCCGACGGGCCGCCGGCGCGGGGTGCGCCGGGCCTCGGCGGTCGCCGGCGAGCGGGGCACGCTGGGCGCAGACCGCACCGCCTCGTACGGCCGTTCGGCGCGCCGGCACCGGCGCGTACTCGATCCAGTCGTTCTGCACCGTGATCACGGTCGCTCCCCCTCCGCTCGTGGGCCCCTCGGACTGCTGTCGAACATACGTTCGAAGCCGGGCCGTTGCAAGCATCTTCGAAGGCGGGTCCGACAGCCGCTGCGTGCCGTCGAACACGTGTTTGCCTTCGGGGTACACCGCCGGTATCATCGGGAACCGACGACCCGTGCGGCACCGACCCCGGGCGGACGCCGAGAGGACGCCGATGGCCGAGCAGCCCGAGACCCGAGCCGTCGAGCACGGCACCCGCCGCCGACGGTCGCTGAGCGACAAGCAGATGGCGATCCTCGAGGTCATCCAGCGCTCGGTGGCGACGCGGGGCTACCCGCCGAGCATGCGGGAGATCGGCGACGCCGTGGGCCTCGCATCGCTCTCCAGCGTGACCCACCAGCTGAAGCAGCTCGAGCTTTCGGGCTACCTGCGGCGCGACGCGAAGCGTCCGCGCGCACTCGAGGTCGTCATCGACGTGCCGATGTCCACCAGCGAGACCCCGTCGTCGATTCCCGTGGGCGACGCAGCCATGGTGCCCCTCGTCGGCCGCATCGCCGCGGGCATCCCGATCACCGCCGAGCAGCAGATCGACGAGGTCTTCCCGCTGCCGCGCCAGCTCGTCGGCCGCGGCGAGCTCTTCATGCTGAAGGTGGTCGGCGAGTCGATGATCGACGCGGCGATCTGCGACGGCGACTGGGTCGTGGTGCGGTCGCAGCAGACGGCCGAGAACGGCGAGATCGTCGCCGCCATGCTCGACGGCGAGGCCACGGTGAAGGTCTTCCGGCAGCGCGACGGGCACACCTGGCTGCTGCCGCGCAACAGCGCGTTCGAGCCGATCCTCGGCGACGACGCGCAGGTGCTCGGCCGGGTCGTGGCGATCCTCCGCTCCGTCTGATCGGTCCCGGCGCCCGCGATCAGCGCGGCAGCGTGTTGACGGCGTGCTCGCCGGTGGCCCAGAGGTACTGGACGGCGTGCGCGCGGTACGGCGACCACGCGCGGGAATGACGCTCCAGCGGCCCGGGTCGGGCAGGCAGGCCGAGCCGGCGCGCCGCCAGCACGACCCCGAGGTCGCCCGCGAGGAACGCGTCGGCATCGCCGAGCGCCCGCATCCGTACCGTGTCGGCCGTCCAGGGCCCCACGCCCGGCACCTCGAGCAGTGCCGCCCGCACCGCCGGCGGATCGGCGGCGAGATCGAGCGCGCCGCGAGCGAGGGCCGCGGCGACCGCGAGCACGGTGCGGCGACGCGCGTCCGGCATCCGGAGCACCTCCCCCGCCCGCGCGATGTCCGCGACGAGAGCCGCCGGGGCCGGGAACAGCGCGGCCAGGCCGCCGTCGGGGTCGGCGATCGGCTCGCCGAGTGCGGCGACGAGGCGACCGGTGATCGTGCGCGCCGCAGCGGTGGCGATCTGCTGCCCGAGCACGGCACGCAGCGCCATCGCCGGCGGGTCGAGGGTGCCGGGAACCCGCCGCCCCGGCACGGCGGCGACGAGGGGCGCGAGCACGGGGTCCGCGGCGAGCACCGCCGATGCGGCGTCGGGCTCGAGGTCGAGGTCGAGCAACCGGCGGACGCGGGCGACCGCGTCCTCGAGATCGGCGGCGTCGGTGAGCAGCAGCTCCACGGGGACCACCGCCCCGACCGGCAGACGCACCGCGACGATCGCGGGGCCACCCGCCAGGCGCACCGCCGCCCGGTAGGCGCCGTCCCGCCACTCCTCGACGCCCGGGACGGCGGTCGCGGCGAGATGCCCGTAGAGGTTCGACGGCTCGAGTGGCGGCGTGAACGGCAGCTCGAGGCGGACCCGGTGCACCGTCAGACGGCCGCGAGGCTGAAGCGCCGCCGGTAGGCGTGGGGGCTCGTGCCGAGCACGCCCGTGAAGTGGTGGCGCAGCACGCCGCCCGTGCCGAAGCCGACGCGACGGGCGACCTCGTCGACCGGCAGGTCGGACCGCTCGAGCAGGTCCTGGGCGCGGCGGAGGCGCTGGCGCACGACCCAGGCGGCCGGGGTCGTGCCGGTCTCGTCGCGGAACCGCCGGGCGAACGTGCGCGGCGACATGAGGGCGCGGCGGGCGAGCACCTCGACGGAGAGTTCCTCGTCGAGGTGCTCCTCCGCCCAGTCGAGGAGGCCGGCGAGGGAGTCGGCGGCGCGTTCGGGCATCGGCAGGGCGATGTACTGCGCCTGCCCGCCGTCCCGCTGCGGAGGGACCACCATCCGGCGGGCGATCGCGTTCGCCGCCGCCGCGCCGAGCTCCCGGCGGACGATGTGCAGCGATGCGTCGATGCCGGACGCCGTGCCGGCGGACGTGACGATCCGGTCCGCCTCGACGAACAGCACGTCGGGATCGACGCGGGTGGCGGGATGGGCCGCCTGCAGCCGCGCGGCGTGCCGCCAGTGCGTCGTGCTCCGTCGCCCGTCGAGCAGGCCGGCGGCACCGAGCACGAACGCGCCGCTGCAGACGCTCAGCACCCACGCGCCCCGCTCATGGGCGGCCCGCACGGCGTCGAGGATCCGGGGATCGACGCACCGCAGGTCGTCGACCGCCGGCACGGCGACGAGATCGGCGTCACTCGCCTGATCGAGCCCGGCCGGCACCGTGATGCTGAGACCGTGCTGGAACGGGATGGTCCCGGGCTCGGCGGCCACGACGGTGAAGCCGATGGGCGGGACGCCGTCGTCGGTGCGATCGACGCCGAACACCTCGCAGAGGACCCCGAACTCGAACGGCGCCATGGTGGGCACGGCGATGACGGCGACCTTCTTCAGCACCGCGCAAGTATGGCAGGAAATGGGCGAGCTTGGCATTCCTGCCACTCGTGGCCGGATCGCCACATCCGTAGCGTTTCTGCCATGCTGCTGCTCTGGATCGTGCTCGCCGTGCTCGCCGTCGTCGGCATCGCCGCCACGGTCCGTGCCGTCCGCTCGGATGGCTACGGACCGCGGCCGACGCGCGGCGACCGGTTCACCGACCCCCGCCGCTTCCTCTGAGCCGACCCGTCAGACCACGAGGTAGGGCCGGAGGGCGGCGCGCTCCTCGTCGCTCACGAGCGCGTTGATCCGCGTCCCCGCCTCCTCGTAGACCGTCGCGAGCACGCGTCCCCGTTCATGGAGCATCGAGACGAGGTCGCCCCGGTCGAACGGGACGACGGCCGTGATCTCGTGGGAGGGCAGCGGCAGCAGGGCGCCGACCGTGCCCAGGAGCGCGTCGATCCCCTCGCCGGTCCGCGCGGAGACGAACACCGAGGTCGGCTCGAGGCCGCGCAGCACCATGCGCGTGGCGTCGTCGACCAGGTCGGCCTTGTTGAACACCACGAGCTCGGGCACGTCGGCCGCGCCCACCTCGGCGATCACCTGTCGCACGGTCGCGATCTGCCCGGCGGGATCCGGCGTGCCGGCGTCGACGACGTGCAGCACGAGATCCGCCTGCTCCACCTCCTCGAGGGTGGACCGGAACGCCTCGACGAGCTGGTGCGGCAGGTTGCGGACGAAGCCGACCGTGTCCGTCAGCGTGTAGGGGCGCCCGTCGGGCGTCTCGGTGCGCCGGACGGTCGTGTCGAGGGTCGCGAACAGCGCGTTCTCCACCAGGGCGCCGGCTCGGGTGATCCGGTTCAGCAGGCTCGACTTGCCCGCGTTCGTGTAGCCGGCGATCGCGACCGACGGCACGCCGTTCCGGTCCCGGTTCTGCCGCTTCACCGCGCGCGCCGGCGCCATGTCGGTGATCTCGCGGCGGAGCTTCGCCATGCGGGAGTGGATGCGGCGGCGGTCGAGCTCGATCTTCGTCTCACCGGGACCACGGGATCCCATGCCGGCGCCGGCGCCGCCCACCTGGCCACCGGCCTGGCGGGACATGGACTCGCCCCAGCCGCGGAGGCGAGGGAGCAGGTATTCCAGCTGGGCCAGTTCCACCTGGGCCTTGCCTTCGCGGCTCTTGGCGTGCTGGGCGAAGATGTCGAGGATGAGGGCCGTGCGGTCGATGACCTTGACCTTGACGACGTCCTCCAGCTGACGCAGCTGGCCCGGGGTGAGCTCGCCGTCGCACACCACGGTGTCGGCGCCGGTGGCGACGACGATGTCGCGAAGCTCGCGCGCCTTACCCGACCCGATGTAGGTCGCCGGGTCGGGCCGGTCGCGGCGCTGCACGAGCCCTTCGAGCACCTGGGAGCCGGCGGTCTCGGCGAGCGCCTTGAGCTCCTGCAGGGAGGTTTCGGCCTCGTCCAGCGTGCCGCTGGTCCACACGCCGATGAGAACCACCCGCTCGAGCCGCAGCTGCCGATACTCG
>DASYJR010000074.1:0-4087 GCA_035996305.1 Amnibacterium sp.
TGCGCCGTGCAGGTGCGGGCCCACGCCGATCCGGTGCCCGCGACGGCGCGCATCGAGGCGGACGAGGTCGTCGTGCGCCCGGACGAGCCGATCATCGGCCTCGCGCCGGGGCAGAGCGCGGTGCTCTACGACGGGACGCGGGTGCTGGGTCAGGTGACCGTCGACCGAACCGTCGGCGTTCCGGCCCTCGCCTGATCGGAGCCGCCTTTCACGGCGCCGATGCACGGCGCCCGCTCGGCCGCGACGTCGGTGGCCGCTCCTACACTCGCTGCATGAGCGACCCCGTGCCGACGACCGAGGCGACGAGTGCGGCGGATCAGGTCCGCGCGCTCACCGAGCGCATCCGGCGCCTCCGGCACGAGTACTACGAGGGCAACGCCTCCACGGCGTCCGACGCCGAGTACGACGACCTCGTGCACCGGCTCGAGCGGCTCGAGCAGCAGCACCCCGAGCTCGCCGACCCCGACAGCCCCACCCGCACGGTCGGGGGCGCCCCCGAGACCACCCTGTTCGCGCCCGTCGTGCACGCCGAGCCGATGCTGAGCCTCGACAACATCTTCAGCGTCGAGGAGCTGCACGCCTGGGCGGCGAAGGTGCAGCGCGACGCGGCGAAGGTCGCGCCCGATCGGCCGGTTCGGTGGCTCTCCGAGCTGAAGATCGACGGCCTCGCCATCAACCTCCGCTACGAGCGGGGCGTGCTGGTGTCCGCCGCGACCCGCGGCGACGGCATCACCGGGGAGGACGTCACGCCGAACGTCCGCATCATGGGCGGGATCCCCGAGCGCCTGAAGGGCACCGGGCATCCCGACCTCGTCGAGGTGCGCGGCGAGATCTTCTTCCCCGTCGCCTCGTTCGACGAGCTGAACGCGATGCAGGCCGCCGCGGGGGAGCGGGTCTTCGCGAATCCGCGCAACGCCGCGAGCGGCTCGCTGCGGCAGAAGGAGGAGGGCAAGTCGGGGGCGCGCCTCGCGCTCATGCGCGACCGGCTGCAGCGGCTCCGGATGCTCGTGCACGGCATCGGCGCCTGGCCGGTCGAGCAGATCGAGCGGGAGACCCCGATCACCGCGCAGAGCGAGGTGTACGCCCTGCTCGCGGAGTGGGGCCTGCCGACCTCGCCGCACTACCGCGTCTTCGACTCGGTCGACGGCGTCGCCGGCTACATCGAGCACTACCGGTCGGCCCGCGCGAGCGTCGAGCACCAGATCGACGGCATCGTGATCAAGGTGGACGACCTCGACCTGCACGTCGCCCTCGGCGCGACCAGCCACGCGCCGCGCTGGGCGACCGCCTTCAAGTACCCGCCCGAGGAGGTGCACACCCGCCTGCTCGACATCGTGGTGTCCATCGGGCGCACGGGCCGCGCGACGCCGTTCGCGGTGATGGAGAAGGCCCGCGTCGCGGGGTCCGACGTGCGGCAGGCGACGCTGCACAACCAGGACGTCGTCAAGGAGAAGGGCGTGCTGATCGGCGACGTCGTCGTGCTGCGCAAGGCCGGCGACGTGATCCCGGAGGTGCTCGGCCCGGTCGTCGAGCTGCGCACGGGCGACGAGCGCGAGTTCGTGATGCCGACGCGCTGCCCCGAATGCGGCACCGAGCTGCGCCCGGCGAAGGAGGGCGACGTCGACCTGCGCTGCCCGAACGCCCGCAGCTGCCCCGCCCAGGTGCGCGGGCGCGTCGAGCACATCGGCTCCCGCGGCGCGCTCGACATCGAGGCGCTCGGCGAGGTGGCCGCGGCCGCGCTCACCCAGCCGGACGAGCCGGCCGTGCCGCCCGTCGTCACGGAGGCGGACCTCTTCGACCTCACGCTCGACAAGCTGCTGCCCATCCGCACCGTGGTCCGCGACCCCGAGACCGGTCTCCCGCGGCTGCACGACGACGGCTCGCCGAAGCGCGTCGCGCCGTTCCGGCGGCAGCTGAACGCGGAGGAGAAGCGGCAGGCGCGAGCCGAGGGCCGTGCGCTCGACGGCACCGAGACGGCCCCGTCGAAGCAGGCCGTGGACCTCCTCGCGAACCTGGAGCAGGCGAAGACCCGCGAGCTGTGGCGCTTCCTGGTCGCCCTGTCGATCCGGCACGTCGGCCCCGTCGCCGCCCGCGCGCTCGCCGCGCACTTCGGCTCGGTGGCCGCCATGCGCGCCGCGAGCGTCCAGGAGCTCGCCGCCGTCGAGGGCGTCGGGCCGATCATCGCCGAGGCGCTCGTCGACTGGTTCGCCGTCGACTGGCACGTCGAGATCGTCGACCGGTGGACCGCGGCCGGCGTGCAGCAGGCGACGCCCGGCCATCCGGGCCCCGGGAGGGCGGACACCGAGCAGGGGCTGCTCGCGGGCCTGAGCGTGGTCGTGACCGGCGCCATCGAGGGCTTCTCCCGGGAGAGCGCGGAGGAGGCGATCCTCGCCGCCGGCGGCAAGGCGGCCTCGAGCGTCTCGACGCGCACGGCGTTCGTCGTCGCCGGTCCCGGCGCCGGGACGAAGCTGCAGAAGGCCGAGCGGCTCGGCGTCCCGCTGCTCGACGCCGACGGCTTCCGGGTGCTCCTCGAGCAGGGTCCGGACGCCGCGCGGGCGTCGCTCGGCATCCGGGAGGAGGCCGCGGAGCAGCCCGCCGACGGCTGATCGGCGGGCGCCGTCCGCGGCGCGCCGGATCGTACCCCGATCGTGTCCGGCGGGGGATGGCGGCTCCTTCGCGCGGGCCCCTACTCTGGGGGCACGTCGCGGCCCGGGGGGCCGGTCCGCGGCGCGCAGTCGGGGGAAGGGGGACGCATGATCATCCGCGTCCTCGTGCTCCTCGGCGCAGCGCTCCTCACGATGGGCGCCGTCGCGGTGCCGAAGGCGGCCGGCGACCCGTACCGGGCGCCGAACCGTGGCGTCGTGCAGCACGACCTCGCCGAGCTGACCGCTGCGGCGCAGCAGGCCACCGGTGCCGCCGCGGCGGTGCGGTCGCTCGTGCCGCACCTCGCGGCGCTCGAGGATCTCGCTCCGGATCCCGTCCGCACCGCCCGCTGGTGGGCCGAGCTCGCGCCCGCGACGCGGTCCGTGCTGATCACCGCCGCGCCCGGCGTGGTGGGCGACCTCGAGGGCGTGCCGTACCCGGTGCGTGACGCGGCGAACCGCGCGGTGCTCGCCGCCGACCTCGCGAGCGCGCGAAGCCGGCTCGCCGCGGGCGCCGGGCGCGGCGAGTCGCAGTTCCTGGCCCAGCGGCTCCGCACCCTCGAGCAGGTGGAGCTCGCGCTGCAGCCTGCGCCGGGCGGCCCGGCCCGCTCCCTGCTGGTGCTCGATCCGACGAACGGCGACCGCGCCGCCATCGCGATCGGCGACGTGCAGACCGCGGACTACGTCGACTTCCTCGTGCCCGGCATGTACTTCACGGTCGTCGACCAGATGGTCGATTGGACGGGCACCGCCGCCGGGATCCAGTCGGAGCAGCAGCGGTGGCTGCACCACTTCCACGACGGCCGCACCAGCGCCGTCGTGTCCTGGATCGGCTACCGCACGCCGAACGTGTTCACCGTCGCGAGCTTCGGCCTCGCGCAGACCGGCGCGACCCGGCTCACCGACGCCGTGAACGGGCTGAAGGCCGCGCGCGCCGGTGACCCGCCGTACACCGCGGTGCTCGCGCACTCCTACGGCGCCACGGCCGCCCTCCTCGCCCTGCAGGCCCACGCGTTCTCCACGGACGCCCTGGCGATGGTCGGCGCGCCGGGCAGCCCCGCCCAGTCGGTCCGCCAGCTGTCGGTGCCCGCGCGCGACGTCTTCGTCGGGCAGGCCGTCTGGGACGGTGTCGCGACCAGCGGGTTCTTCGGCAGCGACCCTGCGGCGCCGTCCTACGGGGCCACGGCGCTCGGCACCTCGGGGGGCGTCGATCCGCTCACCCGCGTGCAGCTCGGGCCGGCGGTCGGCCACAACGGGTACTTCACGCCCGGCAGCGAGGCGATGCGCAACCTCGCGCTCGTGGGCATCGGCCGCGGCGGCGACGTGACCGCCGGCACCGATCGCACCTCCGGCACCCTGGCGCTCGCCCGCTGACGGCGGGCAGGGGTGGGCGCCCTTCCTAGAATCGATCCCATGACCGACGCGCCCGAACCGGTGGTGATCAC
>DASYJR010000075.1:0-5176 GCA_035996305.1 Amnibacterium sp.
CCACTCGATCGGGTGGTTGTAGCTGAGCATGCTGATCCGCATGCTCGCCTGCGGGCCCTCGCGCACGGCCTCCACCCGGCCGCCGGCCGCCTCGATGATCCGCGTCGCCTCCTCGAGCATGTCCGCGGAGAGGATGGCGCGCAGGCTCGTGCGACCGGCGGGCACCGCGTCGTCCGGCGGCAGCGCCGCCGAGATCTCGGGGTTGTCGGCGCTCACCAGGCGAGGGGGCGGCTGCATCCGGCCGACGGCGCGCACGACGGGCAGCGCCGAGGCGAGGTCGGGGAAGCTCGCGTAGAGCCCACGCCAGTCGCGGAGCGGCTCCAGGCGCACGGTCGCTCGGGCGATGACGCCGGCCGTGCCGTAGTTGTGCACGTACGCCTGCGCCTCGTCACCCTCCACGTGCACGAGGTCCGGTGAGCCGTCGGCGTGCACGACGTCGAGCGCGACGACGAAGCCGCGGTCGTTCGAGCCGTGCTCGATCGTGCCGGTGCCGCCGGAACCGCCGGAGAGGAACCCTCCGATCGTCGACTGCGCGGTCGACGGGTACATCCAGAGGGCCTGGCCGGTGTTCCCGGCCGCCTGCTCGAGCACCACCATCTGCGCACCCGCCTCGGCGGTGATGAAGCCCGTCCCCACCTCGACCACGGCGCGGGCGCGCGTCAGGTCGAGCACGAGGCCGCCCGCCATCGGGATCGCCTGCCCGTAGTTGCCGGTGCCCTTGCCGCGCGGCGTGACCGGCACGCCGTGTCGCACCGCGGCCGCGACCGCCTGGCCGATCTGCTCGGCGCTCGTCGGGAACGCGACGACGTCGGCGAGTCCGAGGGGGAGCTGCTCCACGATGATCGGCGACATCCGCGATCCGTCGGCGGACGCCCGCGCCCGCACGCGCTCCTCGAGGCTCACGTTGCGGTCGCCGAGCAGCTCGCGCAGCTCGGCGGCGAGATCGGTGACGGCGTCGGGTGACGTCATCGCGAGGGGGAGCGACATGCGGGTCCTTCCGGTGGTTCAGTGGGTCATCATGCCGCCGGTGACGTTCAACGCCTCACCGGTGAGATACGAGGCCTCGTCGGAGGCGAGGAAGAGGGCGACGTTCGCCACGTCCTCGGGGCTCGCGAGCCGGCCGAGGGGGGAGCGGGCCGTCCACGCGGCCACGTCGGAGGGCGTGCGCGTTGCGGCGCCCATCTCGGTGAGCACGTAGCCGGGGCAGATCGCGTTCACGGTGATGCCGTGGCATCCCCACTCGAGCGCGGCGGCCCTGGTCAGCGCCACGACCGCGGCCTTCGACGCGGCGTAGGCGCCCTCGTTCGCGCCGCCGTCCTTCGCGGCCATGGAGGCGAGGTTGACGATCCGCCCGCCGCTGCCGGCGCCGATCATCGCCCTGGCTGCGGTCTGCATGGTGACGAGCATCGCGCGCGTGTTGATGGCGAACACGGCGTCCCACTCGTCCGGGGTCGTGTCGAGTAGCGGGCCGAGCCGGAGCACCCCCGCGGCGTTCACGAGCACGTCGAGGCCGCCGAGCAGCGCGGCCGCCGCGGTGACCGCGTCGCCGGCCCTGCGGCAGTCCGTGAGGTCGACAGCGACGAACTCCCCGCCGAGGGCACCGGCGGTCGCTCGACCGCGGTCCTCGAGCCGGTCGAGGACCGCGATCCGCGCTCCCTCGGCGGCGCAGCGGGCGGCGATGGCCGCGCCGATGCCCCGCGCGCCTCCGGTGACCACGACGCGGGCGCCGTCGAGGCGTCGCATCGTGGTCACCGGGGTGTGGTCGCGAAGGGTCAGAACGTGACCGACTTGCTGAGGTACGCGTTCGTGACGAGGTCGCTCGGCGTGATGCCCGACTTCGGGGCGATGCCGCCCTTGGTGAAGATCGGGGTGTCGATGTCGATGACCTTCTGCACGCGGCTCGAGTCCATCTCGCCGATGTAGCCGTCCGTGCCGTTCCCGACGAGCTTCAGGTCCTTGATCTGCTTCGCCGCGAAGGTCGCGACGCCCTGGTCGTAGACCCAGCCGTTGTTGTACTGCTGCACCAGGCTCACGATGAGCTGGTTCGCCGTCGACGGGTTCTTCACGTAGTCGACGTCGGCCTGCTGCAGCACGGGGACGAGCTTCTTCAGGCACGGGGCGAGCGTCTGCTCGTCGGCGGTGCGGATGCTCATCGCCTCGGGGTAGATCGGGTACCCGGTGTCGTACACGAGCTGGAACTTGACCGGCTTCTTCCAGGCGCCGACCTCGTTCTGGTAGATGAACGGCTCCGCGGTGGCGAAGCCCTGCTGCGCGTCCTTGCCCTGCGCGGTCACGAACTTCGCGGGGGTGCCGTCGTAGCTGCCGTCGAGCACGCTCGCCGGCAGGATCCCGGCACCCTGCAGGTAGCTCATGTACGCAGCGCCCTTGAAGTAGCGGATCACGCCGCCCTTCTTCGCCAGGGCCGCCCCGAGGGTCTTGATGTCGGTCACCGCCGGGTAGGTCTTCGGGTCCCACATGATCATCTGGGGGGAGATGTTCGTCTCGGCGAACACCGCCTTCGTCGGCAGCTTGGCCGAGTTCTGCAGCGCCTCGTCGGTCGAGACGTAGCCGAGCGTGATGCTCTTGTCCGTGTACATCTGCTGCGTGACCGACTGGTAGCCGATCGCCGGGCCGCCGGAGCGGATCTGGATCTTCACGCCGGTCGACTTGCCACCGACGACCAGGTCACCGGTCACGGTCTTCTTGGCGGTGTCGACCGTCGGGTTCGGCCCGACCAGCTGGTAGAGGTGGCCGTGGTCCGCCTCCGGGTTCCAGTCCGTCTGGACGACGACGGTGGCGGGGCACACGCCCGCGAGGCTCACCGCGCCCGCCGCGGAGGACGAGCTCGCGGAGGCGTTGCTGCTGGTGCTGCTGCCGCCGCTGCCGCTCGCGCAGCCGGCGAGGGCGACCGCCGCCGCGACGGCCAGGCCGGCCGCCGCGAGGCGCTTGGGGTTCGATCGCATGGATCTCCTTAGGTGTGGTGCGGGAAGGAGGTCGAGGACGCCGCGAGGTGCTGTGAGCGGCGGCTCAACCGAGGTCGAACCACTTGCCGACGGCGAGCCGGCTGAGCAGTCCGAAGAGGAGGAAGACGGCGACGCCGAAGACGGAGGCGACGAGGAGGGACGCCCACGTCTCCGGCGCCTGGATCCGGGAGCTGAAGACCGAGATCGCGGAACCGAGCCCGGGACTGCCCTGGCCCATGAGCTGATCCCCGATGACGGCCCCGATGACGGACAGGCCGGCGGCGTTGCGCAGGCCGACCATGAACGAGGGCATCGCGGCCGGGAACTGCAGCTTCGTCAGCAGCGTCCAGCGGGAGGCGCGCTGCAGCTTGAACAGCTCGCGCTGGGCCCGGTCCGCGGACTGCAGGCCGAACAGCGTGTTCGCGATGATCGGGAACAGCGAGATGATCACCGTCACCACGACCTTGCCGGCGAAGTTGTAGCCGACGATCGCGCCGATGAGCGGCGTGATCGCGAGGATCGGCACGCACTGCAGGATCACGGCGTAGGGGAAGAACGAGCGCTCCACCCATCGCGCCTGCGCCATCAGCACGGCGATGATCACGCCGATGACGACCGCGATGACGAGACCGGTGACGGCGACGAGCACCGAGTTCAGCAGCGCGGGGTAGATCGTCGCGGCCGCGCTGGGCTCCGCCACGAGGGCGAAGAGCACGTCGTGCGGGGCCGGCCACAGGAACGGGCGCCCCTGCGCGGCGAAGATGCCGGCGATGCCGTACCAGAGCGCGATGATCGCGATGAAGGCGACGGCCGGAGGCCACCAGTTGCCGCCGGCCGGACGCCGGCGGACCGGGACCTGGCCGGGCACGGGGGGCTGCGTCCCGGTCACGGGTGAAGCGGTGTCCAGCGCCATCAGCGGTGTCCCTCCCGGAGCGCGTGCGAGACCTCGCCGACGAGCTCGCCGAACTCGGCGCTGTACCGGATGTCCGGGTCGCGCGGCATGGGGAACGGCACGTCGAAGGTCTTGACGATCCGACCGGGGCGCCCGGACATCACGACGACCCTGGTCGACAGGTAGACGGCCTCGGAGACCGAGTGGGTGATGAACAGCCCGGCGAACTGCTGCTCGGTGAAGAGGCGCAGCAGCTCGTCGTTCAGGCGCTCCCGCGTGATCTCGTCGAGGGCGCCGAACGGCTCGTCGAACAGGAACAGCTCCGGGTCGAGGGTGAGCGAGCGCGCGAGCGACGTGCGCATCCGCATGCCGCCGGACAACTGCTTCGGCAGGCTCGTCTCGAACCCGGTGAGCCCGACGAGCTCGATCGCGGCGGCGGCCTTGCGGCGGCGCTCGTCGGCGCTCTCCCCGTGCAGCTCGGCGAGCAGCTCCACGTTGCGCTGCACGGAGCGCCACGGGAGCAGGGTGGCGTCCTGGAAGACGTAGCCGATCCGCTTGGTGCTCACGGAGACGGTTCCGGCGGTCGCGGTCTCGAGGCCGGACGCGATGCGCAGGAGCGTGCTCTTGCCGCACCCGGACGGGCCGACGACCGTGACGAACTCGCCGCGGCGAACGGCGAGGTCGACGCCCTCGAGGGCGACGGTGCCCGTGTCGAAGCGCATCGCGACGTCGGCGAAGTCGAGCAGGGTGGCGGAGCCGACGCCGGCGGGCGTCGATGCGGTCGCGGTGAGGGTCATGCGGCTCCCGGGTCGGTGGCGGTGAGGACGGCGGCGCGGGCCGGCGGGGCGACGCGGCTGTCCAGGGCGGAGGCGGCGACGAGCCGCCCGGCGTGAAGCACGTAGCGGTCTGCGGACGCGAAGGCGATCGCCTCCGTCGCGGAATCGGCGCGCACGGCGAGCAGGTCGGCGACGGCGCCGACCCGTGGGCCGCCGGGCGGCAGGCCGAGCACGTCGCGAGCTCCGTCGCCCACGAGGTGCAGCGCCTCCGCCGGGCGCAGGTGGCCGGCGGCGACGAGCAGCATCGCGGTCTCGAGGGGATCGCAGCGGCCGAGCGGGTTGAACGGGTCGCGCACGTTGTCCGCACCGGCCGCCACCCGGACGCCCGCGTCGATCAGCGCGCGCAGTGCGGTGAGCCCGCGGGGCGTGGCGACGGGCTGCTCCCAGCCCTGCAGGTACAGGTTCGTGATCGGCAGCCCGATGATGCCGATGTCCGCCTCGCGCACCGCCGCGACGATGGCCGCGAGCTCGTGCTCGGGCAGCAT
>DASYJR010000076.1:0-12721 GCA_035996305.1 Amnibacterium sp.
CGTCAGCACCGTGAGCACGATCGTGGTCAGCGTCAGCATCGCGGATGCGGCGGTGCTGAGGATCGTCTGCACCGCCGCGGGCGTGCCGAGCACGCCGTTCGGAAAGCGGTCGTACCCGACGGCGCCGTCGATCGCCAGGGCGACCGCTGCTGCTGCTCCCCCGGTGGCGATGCACACCATCGGGACGAACCACAGGCTGTTCGCCCGCCAGCGGTAGTCGAGCAGTCGCCCCCGCGAGCTCACCCGCGCCCCTCGACCCGGCTGAGCACCGCAGCGTTCACGACGTCTCTCCTCTCGGAGCGGTCAGCGCGCGTCGACAGGCACCGCGCGGTCGGCGGCGACCGGGTGGCCACAGTCCCTCCGATTACACCGCCCGTTCCGGGTGCGCCACCATCGGCAGAGCTGCCGATATGCGGTGATGTCGTGGATCTGCGGGAGCGGCCGGATCAGCGAGCGCGGGAGAGTGCCTCCCGACCGGGCCTCCTCCGCGGAGGGGATGACGGGAATCGAACCCGCACCATCAGTTTGGAAGACTGAGGCTCTGCCATTGAGCTACATCCCCGGAGCCCGCCGCCTGAGCGGCGAGCCCGTCAAGGCTACTGCAGCCGTCGGTCAGGGCAGGAGGTGCCCCGCTGCGGTGAACAGGCTGTACCACTCCTCGCGGGTGAGCACGACGTCCGCGCCGGCGGCCGACTCGCGCACCCGCTGGGGCTTCGTGGTGCCGAGCACGACCTGCATGTTCGCGGGGTGCCGCAGGATCCAGGCGACCGCGATGCCGGTCGGCGTGACGCCGTACCGCTCGGCGAGGGCGTCGAGCCGGTCGTTCAGCTCGGGGTATTCCTCGCGGTCGCCGATGAACACGCCGTCGAAGAATCCCTTCTGGAACGGCGACCACGCCTGCAGGGTGATCCCGTTGAGGCGGGCGTAGTCGAGGATGCCGTTGTCCCGGTCCACCGACTGGTCGAGCGCCCCCATGTTCGCCGCGATGCCCTGCGCGATGAGGTTCGCATGCGTGATGCTCAGCTGCACCTGGTTGAACAGCAGCGGCCGGCGGACGGTGCGGCGCAGCAGCTCGGTCTGGCCGGGCGTCTGGTTCGAGACGCCGAAGTGCCGCACCTTGCCTGCCGTGTGCAGCTCGTCGAACGCGTCCGCGATCTCCTCGGGCTCCATCAGGGTGTCGGGGCGGTGCAGCAGCAGCACGTCGAGGTGGTCCGTGCGCAGGGCCTCGAGCGAGCCGTCGACGCTCGCGAGGATGTGCTCCTTGGAGAAGTCGAACGAGCCCTCGCGGATCCCGACCTTGCTCTGGATCACGACCTCGTCGCGATCCGACGAGGTGAACTGCACCGCGTCCCCGAACCGCCGCTCGCAGTTGTGCGGGGCGCCGCCGTACACGTCCGCGTGGTCGAAGAAGGTGACGCCCTCCTCGCGGGCGGTGCCGACGAGGGTGCGGATCTCCTGGTCGGTGAGGTCCATGATGCGCATGAGTCCGAGGACGACGGATGAGACGGGCCGGTCGAAACCGGGTAGCTGAAGGTTCTTCACGGTCCCGTCATACCGCTTCGGCCGATGGGAAAGCTGCGCGCGCCGGGCACCGCCGGCCGTGTGCAGGTTCCGGAGCCGTGTGCAGGTTCGGAAGGCCCGATCGGACCTGCACACGGCACGCGGACCTGCACGCGGGTCGGCGGCCGCGAGCGGTGGATGCGCGTCAGAGGGCGCGGTGGGTGAAGCGGCCGCCGACGAGGGTGGCCGCGACGGCGCCGGCGTGCATCCGCTCGGGCGGGAGGTCGATCAGCACGAGGTCGGCGACGTCGCCCGCGCGCGGTTCGGCACGGCCCCGGGTGGCCGCGGCGAGCGCCTCGTCGATGCGGATGCGCTGCTCCGGATGCCACGGCGGCCGGTCGTCGTCGGTGCGCGCGACCGCGGCGCGCACGGCGAGCCAGGGATCGAGGGGCGCGACGGGGGCGTCCGACCCGAAGGCGAGGGTGGCCCCGGCGTCGAGCAGCGACCGGAAGGGGTAGGTGCGGCCCGTGCGCCCGGACCAGTGCTGCTCGGCCACGTCGCGATCGTCGAGCAGGTGCCCGGGCTGCACGCTCGCGGTCACCCCGAGCGCGGCGAACCGAGGGAGGTCGGCGTCGGCGACGAGCTGCGCGTGCTCGATGCGGCCGCGGGCGCCGCTGTCCGCGAACGCGTCCAGCACCTCCGTGACCGCGGCGTCGCCGATCGCGTGGATCGCCGGCGTCAGCCCGGCCGAGATCGCGGCGAGGAGCAGCTCGCGCAGCCGCTCCCCCGGCACGGTGAGCAGGCCGTGGCCGCCGTCCGGGTACGGATCCGCGCAGTACGCCGTACGGGTGTTGAGCGCGCCGTCGGCGAGCGCCTTCATCGGCCCCACGGAGACGAGGCCCGACTCCCCGATCCGGTCCCCGGTGCGCAGGCCCTCGGCAACGGCCCGGTCGAGGTCGCCGGCGTAGACGGCGGCTTCGACGCGGAGCGCGTCGAAGCCGCCGACCGTTCGCCGCGCCCACACCTCGGCGTTCCACGCCATCTCGAAGTCCACGATGCCGACGACGCCCGACCGCGCGGCGCTGGCGGCGAGGGCCGCGACGGCGGCGTCCGCAGCCGGCTCGCCGAGCCGTCGGACGGCGCGCGAGACGGCGAAGGCCGCGTCCTCGCGGAGCAGCCCCGACTCGTCGAGCTCGACCCCGAAGCGCCGGCCACCCGCACTGTTCAGCCAGACGGCGTGGATGTCGTGGCTCTGCAGCACCACGGGCCGCTCCCCCGCGACCTCGTCCAGCAGGGCGCGCGTCGGACGATCGGCCCAGACCCCGTCGCGGAAGCCGATCCCGACGATCGGGGCGGTGTCGCCGTCCGCAGCGGCCGATCGCACCAGCGCCGCCGCCTCCGCCGCCGACGCCGCGCCGCCGAGGGACAGCCAGGTGCTCGCGAGCGCCGCCTGCGTGACGTGCACGTGCTCGTCCCAGAGGCCGCGGAGCAGCGTGCGCCCATCGGCGTCAACGGTCTCGGCACCCTCCGCGTCGAGTGAGGGGCCGATCGCGGCGACCCGGCCGGCCACGATTCGCACGTCGACGACGGCGTCCCGGCGCACGACCGCCTGGGCCCACGGCCCCTGCCGGGAGTTCGGCGCTCCGCGAAGCGGCGTGACTGCCGAGCCGCCGGGATCGACCCGGCAGCGCCTGATGAGCAGGTCAGGCACGCCGCTGCCGCGCCTCCCGCATCAGCGCGGCGAGCGCCGGCTGGGCGTACGGGCCGTCGCCCTCGAGGTGCTCGATCACCGAGTCGACGATGTGCGCCGGCCGGTTCTGGCTCAGCTTCGCCTTCGCCGTCACCGAGGTGGGCGTGAGGCGGATGCCGACCGTGCCCGACTGGATCCGCTCCGCGTACGCCGCATCGGAGGGCGTGCCGAGCATCCGCCGGGGCTCCGGGACGCGCTCCTCGAAGTGGTCGACGAGCCGCCCGAGCACAGCGAAGTTCTCCTCCGGCGGGAGGATCTCGGGCACCCCGCGGAGGTGCGCGGCGACGAAGTTCCAGGTCGGCACGGCGGGGTTCTCGTCGTACCAGGACGGCGAGATGTAGCCGTGCGGCCCCTGGATCACCACGAGCAGCTCGTGCTGCCCGAGTTCGTGCACGAGGTCGTCGGGGCGGCCGACGTGGGTGACGATGCTGAGCTCCTCGCGGTCCTCGTCGACGAGCACCGGGTAATGGGACGCGACCAGCCCGTCGGAGGTCTGCGACACGAGGATCGCCCACGGGTTCTCCCGGATGAGCTGCTTGATCGCGGCGGGATCACTCAGCGAGAAGCTCGGGTTCTGGCGCACGTCAGCCCTCCGCCCGTCGGGGCTTGGGCAGGGTCTGCCAGCCGGGCGCCCAGTAGAGGTTCCGGCCGCCCATCTCCTCCATCACGACCTGGCCGCGCCCGCGGGGGCTGCGCTGGCCGGTCCGCTTGTAGACGTAGTGCCGCTCCTCACGGCTCGCGAGCGCGCGCCGGTACGCCTCCTCGGTGTCGAGGTCGTCGCGAGTCATCATCTGGCCGGTCCGCACGCCGATCTCGAGCAGATGCGCCCAGTCCCGCCACAGCTTCCGAAGCGCGGGCACGGAGATCTCCTTGCCGGGGGTGTGCGGATCGAGGCGCGCGCGGAACAGCAGCTCAGCGCGGTAGACGTTGCCGATGCCGGCGACGACGCTCTGATCCATCAGCTGCAGCCCGATCGGGGTGGCCGACTTCCGCACGGCGGCGACGAAGCGGTCCTCGGCCGCCTTGCCCGAGTCGTGCATCGGATCCGGGCCGAGCTTCGCGACGAGCTTCGCCACCTGCTGCGGGTCGAACACCTCGCACGCGGTCGGTCCGCGGAGGTCGGCGACGGCGCGCTCGGTGAGCAGCCGCAGCCGCACCTGGCCGATGGGCTCGGGCGGGAAGTCCTCCAGCTCGATGTCCTCGCCCTTCTCGGACTCCGCCATCCGCAGCCGGGTGCGCCGGGGGGCGCCCATCGAGTTGAGGCTCGACTCGGGCAGCGCGTCGGGGTGGAAGGCGTCGTCACCGGCGATCCGGTCGATGAACGTGCCGCGCTGGTTGGTCTGCCCCATCCGCCCGTTCGCCGAGGCGAGCGTGGCGTCGGCCTCGATCTCCCCCGCGAAGTCCCACGCGCCGTACAGGCCGAGGTGCACGTGCAGGATGCGGTCGCCCTCGTACTCGAGCAGCAGGTGCTTGCCGATGGCGCTCGCGCCGAGCAGGGTGCGCCCGTCGAGCTCCGCGGCGCCGGCCGCGAACCGGCCCTGCGGGCTGGAGGCCGCGACGCGGTCACCGGCGAAGTTGCGCCGGAACTGCATCGCGATCCGGTGGATCGAGTGCCCCTCAGGCACGGGCGTGCCCGGGATCCTCGATCGGGTGCCCGACGATGTCGCCGGTGCGCTCGTACTCGGCGAGCTGCGCGATCCGCCGAGCGTGCCGCTCCTCCTGCGAGAACGGCTCGGCGAGGAACAGGTCGATGAGGTGCATCGCCTCCTCGAGGGTGTGCTGGCGGGCGCCGATCGCAGCGACGTTCGCGTCGTTGTGCTGCCGCGCGAGCAGCGCCGTCGACTCGTTCCAGATGAGCGCGGCGCGGACGCCCCGCACCTTGTTCGCCGCGATCTGCTCGCCGTTCCCGGATCCGCCGAACACCACGCCGAGGGTCTCGACGCCCTTCGCCTGGTCGTCGACGACGCCGAGGGCGGCGTTGATGCAGAACGAGGGGTAGTCGTCGAGGGCCTCGTAGCTGGTCGGGCCGTGGTCGACGACCTCATGGCCGGCCGCTTCCAGGTGCTCCCGCAGGTGCCGGCTGAAGTCGAGGCCGGCGTGGTCGGTCCCGATGTGGACGCGCATGTCGCGAGTCTAGGACGGGGCTGCGGAACCCCTTCAGGCCTCCGCCGAGACCCCTCCGAGATGCGCACGTCGCGCCGTTCCGGACCTCCTGCCCGACACGCCGCGCCGAGTGCGCCGACGGCGGCGTGTCGGCGGATTTCCCCGGAACGGCGCGATCGGCTGCTCCGGATCCGCGCGATGCGGAGGAGGAATCGGGACCAGGGAGGCTCAGTAGGGTGGTCGGCCGTACCGAACAGGTCGACCCCGAGACCAGGAGCGTCACATGCCCGGAGAGAACCTCACCCGCGTCGAGGCCCAGGAGCGCGCCGGCCTCGTGCAGCCGTCCGCGTACGAGGTCGAGCTGGACCTGACGCGCGGCCCCGAGGTCTTCGGATCCACCACGACCGTGCGCTTCACCGGCACCCCCGGTGCGTCCACGTTCATCGACGCGATCACCCGCACCGTGCACTCGGTCACCCTGAACGGCAGGGCGCTCGACCCTGCCGAGGTGAGCGACGGCGTCCGCATCCAGCTGCCCGGGCTCGAGGCCGACAACGAACTCACGATCGTCGCCGACGCGATGTACACGAACACCGGCGAGGGCCTCCACCGCTTCGTCGACCCGGTCGACGACGAGGTCTACCTCTACTCCCAGTTCGAGGTGCCCGACTCCCGCCGCATGTTCGCGGTGTTCGAGCAGCCCGACCTGAAGGCGACGTTCCGCTTCACCGTCACGGCGCCCGCGCGCTGGGAGGTCGTCTCGAACCAGCCGACGCCGGAGCCCGACGTGCAGGGCGACGCCGCGACCTGGCGCTTCGCGCCGACGCCGCGGATCTCCTCCTACATCACCGCGCTCATCGCGGGCCCGTACCGGGTCGCCCGCGACGAGTTGACGAGCGCCGACGGCCGCACCGTCCCGCTCGGCGCCTTCGCCCGCGCCTCGCTCTTCCAGCACCTCGACGCCGCGTACATCTTCGAGATCACGAAGAAGGGGTTCGAGTTCTACGAGCGGATCTTCGGCGTGCCGTATCCGTTCGACAAGTACGACCAGCTCTTCGTACCGGAGTACAACGCCGGGGCGATGGAGAACGCCGGCGCCGTGACGTTCGTCGAGTCGTACGTGTTCCGCTCGAAGGTGTCCGACGCCGTGAAGGAGCGCCGCGTCGTCACGATCCTGCACGAGCTCGGCCACATGTGGTTCGGCGACCTGGTGACGATGAAGTGGTGGAACGACCTCTGGCTCAACGAGTCGTTCGCCGAGTACATCTCCACCCTCGCGACCGCCGAGGCCACCGAGTGGACCGAGGCCTGGACGACCTTCAACATCATGGAGAAGAGCTGGGGCTACACGCAGGACCAGCTGCCGTCGACGCATCCGATCGTGGCGGACATCCCCGACCTGGAGGCGGTGCAGGTCAACTTCGACGGCATCACCTACGCGAAGGGCGCGAGCGTGCTGAAGCAGCTCGTCGCCTGGGTGGGCCGCGAGCCGTTCCTCGAGGGCGTCGCCGACTACTTCCGCAAGCACGCGTTCGGCAACACCGAGCTGCGCGACCTGCTCACCGAGCTCGAGGCGACGAGCGGCCGCGACCTCACCTCGTGGAGCGCGTCCTGGCTCGAGACGGCCGGCGTGAACACGCTCTCGCCCGAGATCGACGTCGACGAGGACGGCCGGATCACCGGCTTCGCCGTGCGGCAGACCGCGAGCGAGGCGCAGCCCACCATCCGCCCGCACCGGCTCGCGATCGGCTTCTACGAGCTCTCCCCTGAGCACGGCCCGGACGGCGCGCCCCAGCGTCCGGGAACCGGCCAGGGGGCCCAGGGCGCGCGGCTCGTGCGCACGGAGAGCTTCGAGCTCGACGTCGCCGGGGAGCGCACGGATGTCCCGCAGGCGGTCGGCAAGCGCCGCCCCGCGCTCGTGCTGCTGAACGACGAGGACCTCGCCTACGCGAAGATCCGGCTGGACGAGAAGAGCCTCGAGACCGCGATCGCGCACCTCTCGACCATCGAGTCGCCGCTCGCCCGCTCGCTCGTCTGGGGCTCGGTGTGGGACGCGACCCGCGACGCCGAGGCGCGGCCGCGCGACTTCGTGCGGCTCGTGCTGAACAACATCGGCAGCGAGACCGAGTCGACGACGCTCCGCACGGTGCTGGCGCAGGCGGCGCTCGCCGCCGCCAACTACGTGGCGCCCGAGATCCGTGACGAGACGCTCGTCGCGCTCGCCGACGGCGTGCTCGAGCTGCTGCGCAACGCGGAGCCGGGATCCGACGCGCAGTTCCAGTTCGCGAAGAATCTCGCCGCCCTCGCCCGCACGGAGGAGCAGCTGCAGGCGGTGCGCGGGCTGCTGTCCGGCGCCGAGCCGCTGCAGGGCCTGGCCGTCGACACCGACCTGCGCTGGGAGCTGCTCATCGCGCTGGTCGCGGGCGGCAAGGCCGGCGAAGCGGAGATCACGGCGACGCTCGCCGCGGACGACACGGCGACCGGGCGCGAGTCCGCCGCCCATGGCCGCGCGACCATCCCGACGGCCGAGGGAAAGCGAGCCGCGTGGGCCTCGGTCGTCGATTCGGCCGCCCTGGCGAACGCGACGGTGCGGGCGACCTGCCTCGGCTTCCGGCGCGCCGCCGACCGCACCCTGCTCGAGCCGTACGTCGACGAGTACTTCCGCGTCATCGAGGGGCTGTGGGTCGACCGCAGCTACGCGATCGCCGAAGCGCTCGCCCGGGGCCTCTATCCGGCGCCCCTCGCCGAGCGGCGGCTCGTCTCCGCGTCGCAGCAGTGGCTCGAGGCGCACCCGGAGCCGACCGCGCTGCGGCGGGTGATCGTGGAGAACACCGCCGGCGTGCAGCGCGCACTCGCGGCGCAGGCTCGGGATGCGCGTGACTGACATGGTCGGGATCCTGCAGGGCAGCATCACGCAGGCGGCGAAGTCGGACTGGACCGCCTTCTGGAACTCCCCCTGGGGCGGCGTGCTGCTGCAGGTGATCCAGGTGATCGTCATCATCGTGGTCGCCCTGCTCGTCCGGGCGGTCGCGCACCGGATCGTGCGGATCTTCGTCGAGCGGATCGTGTCCGGCGTGAAGCGGCGGCAGCGGGCCGAGAACACGCAGGCGCTGCTCGCGTCGCCCGTCGCGGCCGCGCGCGTGGTCGCCCGCACCCGCACCCTCGGCTCGGTGCTCAACAACCTCGTCTCGGCGGCGGTGGCCATCGTCGCGATCCTCAGCATCGTCACGGTGATCAACTCGCAGATCACCGGCGCGTTCTCCCTGATCACCGCTGCATTGGGCGCCGGCCTCGGCTTCGGCGCGCAGAACATCGTCAAGGACGTGCTCACCGGCCTGTTCATGGTGGCCGACGACCAGCTGGGCGTCGGCGACATCGTGAACACCGACCTGGCGAGCGGCGTCGTGGAGGGCGTCGGCATCCGCGTGACCCAGATCCGCGACGTGAACGGCGTGCTCTGGTACGTCCGCAACGGCGAGATCACCCGGGTGGGCAACATGTCGCAGGGCTGGTCGCGCGCGATCGTCGACGTCACCGTCCCCAAGGACGTGGACATCGAGGCGGTGCAGCAGCGGATGCTGGCGACGGCGACCGAGGTGCTGATGGATCCGCAGTGGGCGCCGTACATCGCGGAGAAGCCCGAGCTGTGGGGCCTCGAGTCCGTGACGCCCGACGGCGTCGTGCTGCGGCTCGTCGCCCGCACCCGGGTGAACACCCGCGACGACGTCGCCTGGTCCCTGCGGGTGCACCTCCGGGAGGCCCTCGAAGCGGCCGGCGTGCAGGCGTCGGCGATCTCGAGCGCTCCGCTCGAACGCTTCGAGGTCGCCGGTGCGCTTCGCGGCGTCCGGCCCTCGGGGGCGGCGGGAGCCGCTCGCCGCGTGCCGCGCGGCCGGGCGCGCACGGCCGCCCCTGCGGCGCCGAGCGAGACGCAGTCGGGGCCGATGCCGACCGTGCGACCGCGGTCCGGTGCCCGCGGCGCGTCGGGTGCCTCCGGACAGGGCGGCGCGGCCGGTCCCGGTGCCCCGTCGGACGGCGCGGATGGCCGCTGAGCCCGTCGCCCCGGCCGCGGGCGGCTCCTTCTGGACGGCCGTCGGCGGCCGACCGACGTTCGAGAAGCTCGTCCGCACCTTCTACGAGGGCGTCGCCGGCGACCCCGAGCTGCTCGCGCTCTATCCGGAGCCGGATCTCGAGGGGGCGATCCAGCGGCTCACCGGCTTCCTCGAGCAGTACTGGGGCGGCCCCACGACCTACAGCGACCAGCGCGGCCATCCTCGGCTGCGGATGCGGCATGCGCCCTTCAAGGTGAACCCCGCCCAGCGCGACCGGTGGCTGACGCACATGCGTGCCGCTGTCGACGCGATCGACCTCCCGCCGCTGTACGAGGCGGAGCTGTGGGCCTACCTCGAGCGGGCGGCGTTCGCGATGGTGAACTCGTTCGAGGACTGACCGACGGTCACTGGCCGAGCATCGCGCGCAGCACGAGGATGCCGCCCGTCAGCGCCGCGACGGTGGCGAGCACCACACCGCCGAGCGCCGCGATCCCCAGCAGCTTGAGCGCGAAGCGGCCGACGCCGAGCGCCGCGACCGCGAGCAGGGCGACGGCGAGCAGGCGGGACCCGGATGCGGGCAGCACGGGCAGCGACGCCGCGGGCGTCGGCACGGTCTGCTGGTCGGTCACGTCGGCAGGCTACGGAGCGCCGATCCGCCCCTCCAGCCCCAGAGGGAGGGGCGCACCTCACTCCTGCCGGCCGATCCGCGTCGCGATTCCTGCCGCATCCGCGCGAGCACGGCGGCCCGGATCGCGACGCGAGGGCGCCGGTCAGCCCTGGAGCGACCAGGCGCGGCGCTTGACCAGCACGTGCCCGCGTTCGGTGCTGAGACGGGTCCAGGGGCCCGAGTCGTAGATCGGGATCTGCTCGAGCGGGTCCTTCAGGAAGCCGAGGCTGTGCGCCGCGAACGCCGCGCCCGCCGGCACGTGCTCCGCGCCGTCGATCGGTCGGCTCCAGACGTCGGCCCGCACGCGGCGCACGAGCGGCTCCCCCGCGTCCTGCGGCAACGCCTCCGCCACCTCGACGATGCCGGCTCTCGCCACCTCGGTGAGCACCTCCGCCTGCGTCTGCCCGACCGGCAGCCAGCCGCTGCGGGGCGGCGCGACGCCGGCCCACGTGACCGTGTTCACCTCGGCGGGGATGCCGACCTGCACGACGTCGGCGGCCTCGGGCAGCGACTCGCTCGCCCGCCTCAGCCGCTCGACGAACGACGCGATCGGCACCACGACGTCGAGGTCCTGCTCCGGGTCGATGCCGACGGTCCGCAGGCCGAGCACGGTCGGGGTGTCGTCCAGCAGCCCGGACGGATACAGCACCGCCGTGTAGACGGCGAGCACGCCGGCACCGCCGACGAGCCGGACCGACGCCCGCTCGACGGCGTCCGCCCGGCCGAGGTAGGTCTGCAGGTCGGTGAGCGCCGCGGTGTCGGGCAGATCGAGGGTGCGGTCCATGAGCGCCCCTAAACTTACCCCGCCCGCCCCGCGGCACGTCGGCCGCCTCACCTGACGCGAGGAGCTGCAGATGGACCCGCTCGCCGGGATGCTGGCCGCCCTCGACCTCGTCGACACGGGCGCGCGCACGTCCGAGGACATCTTCACCGGCACGCCGCAGTGGAGCCCGGCCGGCCGGCTCTTCGGCGGCCAGGTGCTGGCCCAGTCCGTCGTGGCCGCGACCCGCACCGCCCCGGAAGGCCGGCACGTGCACTCGATGCACGGCTACTTCCTGCGACCCGGCGACGTGGAGGCGCCGATCACGCTGGCCGTCGACCGGATCCACGACGGCCGGTCCTTCTCCACCCGCCGCACGCAGGCGTACCAGGGCGGCGTGCCGATCCTCTCGATGATCGCCTCGTTCCAGACCGAGGACGACGGGCTCGAGCACCAGGCGGCGATGCCGGAGGGCCTCCCCGAGCCCGAGGACCTCCCGGACGAGCGCAGCGCGCTGGCGGCGATCGACCATCCGATGGCGCAGTACTGGGCGACCGGGCGGCCGTTCGACATGCGGCACGTCGAGTCGCCCGTCTTCCTCTCCGTCGAGGGCGAGCACGTCGCGCAGCAGGCCGTCTGGCTGAAGGCGATCGGCGAGCTTCCCGACGACCCCGCGCTGCACCGGGCGGCGCTCGCCTATGCGAGCGACTACACGATCCTGGAGCCGACCTTCCGTCGACACGGGCTGCCGTGGGCCGCCCCGGGCCTGCGCGCGGCGAGCCTCGACCACGCGATGTGGTGGCACCGGCCGGTTCGCGTCGACGAGTGGCTCGTCTACGTGCAGGAGTCGCCGAGCGCGAGCGGCGGCCGCGGCCTCTCCCTCGGCCGGATCTTCACCCGCGAGGGTGTGCTCGTCGCGTCGGTGGCCCAGGAAGGCATGGTGCGGGTCCCCCGCTGACCCCGCAATCGCGCCGGCTGATCCTGAAAACGGCGGATGCAGCAGACGAGGCGCGCCGGGGCGGGGCGGCCGGTCAGCGGCGCGTGAAGCGGACCGGGTCCTCCACGTAGGGCGCCCACGCCGCCTTCTCGGCGGGCGTGATGCGGCGGGGCTTCGAGTCGGCGGCGTCCGCGAGCACCAGGGTCGTCGCGGCCCGCGTGTACAGCACCCGCGGTTCCACCCCGGCAGGCGTGTGGATCTCGTAGTTCAGCTCGAGGCTCGCCCCGCCGATCCGGCTGATCCACACCTCCGCGTCGAGGGGGGCCCGCTGGAACGGGATCGGCTCGAGGTACTCGATCTCCTGCCGCGCGATGAGCGCGAGGGTGTCGGATCCGGGGCGGCCGTCGAGCACGCGCGGACCGATGTGGTCCGGGGTGTCGGCGTCCTCCCCCGTCACCCAGAACGCCTCGATGCGGATCTCCTCGAGGAGGTGCAGCATCGCCGCGTTGTTGACGTGCGCGTACGCGTCGATGTCGCTCCAGCGGAGCGGGACCTCGACGTGCAGCCGCATCTCAGACGCGGGTGAGCTTGCGGTACACCCCGCGACCGACACCGACCGACTCGGGGCCGAGCCGCTCGGCCTTGTTCTCCTCGTAGGCCTGGAAGTTGCCCTCGAACCAGTACCAGTTGCCCGGCTGCTCCGCTGTGCCCTCGTAAGCGAGGATGTGGGTCGCGATCCGGTCGAGGAACCACCGGTCGTGGGTGATGACCACGGCGCAGCCGGGGAACTCGAGCAGTGCGTTCTCGAGACTGCCGAGCGTCTCGACGTCCAGGTCGTTCGTGGGCTCATCGAGCAGCAGCAGGTTGCCCCCCTGCTTCAGGGTGAGGGCGAGGTTCAGCCGGTTGCGCTCACCGCCCGAAAGGACCCCTGCGCGCTTCTGCTGGTCAGGGCCCT
>DASYJR010000077.1:0-5134 GCA_035996305.1 Amnibacterium sp.
CTGGACGAGGTCTCCGCAGGTCTCGTCGAGCACCGCCGTGGTGACGGGCCCCATCTCCGTGGTCTCCTGGGTGAACCGCACCCCGAGCCGGCACAACCGGTCGTACTCCGCCTGCACGTCCTCGACCGCGAAGGAGGCGAACGGGATGCCGTCGGCGACGAGCGCCCGCGTGAACGGCGTGGTCGCGGGATGCGCGTCCGGCTCCAGGAGCAGCTCGACGCCGTCCGGATCCTCGGGCGAGACGACGGTCAGCCAGCGGTGGATCCCGAGCGGAACGTCGCGCTTCATCCGGAAGCCGAGCACCTCGGTGGTGAACCGGAGCGCCTTCCTCGCGCCTCAGCGGCGCGTTCGGCCCGGCCGGAGGGGTCAGGCCGTGCGGATCCGCGCGGCCACGAGGCCGAGACAGGCGGCGGCGAGCGCCGCGAGCACGAGCAGCAGCACCGGCTCCGGGGCCAGGCCGGTGAGCGCGGCCAGGACCACCGGGAACACGAAGCCGATGTAGGTGACGCTGTAGTAGACCGCCGTGACGCCGGCCAGGTCGTCCGGCCGCGCCATCCGCTGCACCTCGGTGAGGCCCGAGACGAGGCTGAGGCCGTAGCCGGCGCCGAGCACGGCCGCGATCGGCACGCCGAGCGGGGGCTCCCGCACCACGGACTCGAGCGTGACGAGCAGGATGCCGAGGACCACGAGCCCCAGACCGACGAGCAGCTGGCGGCCGCCGGTGGCGGCGCCGATCCGCACCGCGAACGGCTGGATCGCGGCGCCGCAGCTGAGCGCGACGACCGCCAGCAGCGTGGCGTAGAGCACCGCGCCGTCCCCGACCCGCGTGGCGACGAGCGCCGGCGTCACCGCGAAGGCCAGGCCCGCGCAGCCGAACACCCACGGGGCCCCTGGCACGATCACGCCGAGGAACCGCCGACGCACCTCCCGCGGCACGCCGAGGTCGGCGAGCAGCGGGCCGGGGGCCGCCCCCGACCGCCTCCGGGTCTCCACGGCGTTCAGCAGCACCGCTCCGGCGGCGACCGTGAGCACGACGTGCACGGCGTAGGGCAGCACGGTGGGCGCCGGCGCGAACCGCGAGAGCAGCCCGGACACGAGCGGGCCGATCCCGAAGCCCGCGGTGAGCGTGAGCGAGGCCCGCCGCGCCGCGGTGGGGCCGGGCACGTCGGCCGACAGCTCCTTGACCCAGCTGCTGCCCACCACCATCGCGATCGCCACGCTGATCCCCGACACGAAGCGGCCGATCCCGAGCACGGCGACGGATCCGGGGCCGGCGGCGAGCACCACGGAGCCGAGGCACCCGAGCAGCACCCCGGCGAGGAGGAGCGGGCGGCGGCCGTACCGGTCCGACAACGGGCCGGCGACCAGGAAACCGGGGATGATCCCCACGATGTAGAGGGCGAAGAGCAGGTCGACCTCGACGGAGGTGTAGCCCTCGCGGGCCCGATAGAGCAGCAGCAGCACGCTGAAGTGGTTGCCGCCGTAGGCGAGCGCGAGGATCGCGGGGGCGACCCGCAGCCACGCCCGTCCCCCCACGTGCGGCACGCTACCGCCCGGCTCCGCGGCTCGTCCTCCCGGGGCCGGCCGGTACGCTTGTGCCAGCCCTTCGGGGCGGCAACTCAGGCACCAGCCGGGCTCCCGGCGGACGCGGTGCCGCCAATATCGATGGAGCAGTCATGACGACGATCACGCCCGCGCTGCCGCAGGTGCCCGAGAAGCCCGCCCTCGAGGGGCTCGAGCAGAAGTGGTCCGCGCGCTGGGAGGAGTCCGGGATCCACCGCTTCCTCCCCGTCGGCTCGGTCGCCACGTCGCACGGAGGAGACGCGCCGGATCCGGCTTCCGGGGGCCCAGGAGCCGCGGCGGCCCGGGTCGGCGTCTACTCCATCGACACGCCGCCCCCGACGGCGTCGGGGTCCCTGCACATCGGGCACGTCTTCAGCTTCACCCACACCGACCTGCTCGCGCGGTTCCACCGGATGCGGGGCGAGCACGTGTTCTACCCGATGGGCTGGGACGACAACGGGCTGCCCACCGAGCGCCGCGTGCAGAACTACTACGGGGTGCGCTGCGACCCGTCGCTCCCCTACGACCCGGACTTCCAGCCGCCCGCCGAGGGCACCGCGAAGTCGACGAAGGCCGCCGACCAGGTGCCGATCTCGCGGCGCAACTTCATCGAGCTGTGCCGGCGACTCACGGAGGAGGACGAGCAGCGGTTCGAGGAGGTCTTCCGGTTCCTCGGCCTGTCCGTCGACTGGCGCCAGAGCTACCGGACCATCGGCGACGAGGCGCGGGCGATCTCCCAGCACGCGTTCCTGAACAACCTGGCCCGGGGCGAGGCGTACCAGGCCCTCGCGCCGAGTCTCTGGGACGTGAGCTTCCGCACGGCGGTGGCGCAGGCCGAGCTCGAGGACCGGGAGCAGCCCGGCGCGTACCACTCGATCGCCTTCCAGGGCCCCTCGGGGAACGTCGTCGTCGAGTCGACGCGCCCCGAGCTCCTCGCCGCGTGCGTGGCGGTCGTCACGCATCCGGACGACGAGCGCTACCGCGACCTCGTCGGCCGCACCGTGCGCTCCCCCGTCTTCGGCGTCGAGGTGCCGGTCGTCGCCCACCACCTCGCGCAGCCGGACAAGGGCACCGGGATCGCGATGGTCTGCACGTTCGGCGACCTGAACGACGTCGTGTGGTGGCGCGAGTTCGACCTGCCCACCCGCACGGTGATCGGATTCGACGGCCGGTTCGTGGCCGAGGCGCCCGACGCCATCACGGGCGACGCCGGCCGTGCCGCGTACGCGGAACTGGCGGGCAAGACCGTCTTCTCGGCCCGCGCGGCGATGGTCGAGCAGCTGCGCGCCGCCGGCGCGCTGCTCGCCGATCCGCGCCCGATCACCCATCCCGTGAAGTTCTACGAGAAGGGCGACCGACCCCTCGAGATCGTGCCGACCCGCCAGTGGTACTTCGTGAACGGGGCGCGGGACGAGTCGCTCCGCGAGCGGCTGCTCGAGCGCGGCCGCGAGCTGCAGTTCGTCCCCGAGTTCATGCGGGTGCGGTACGAGAACTGGGTCACCGGGCTCACCGGCGACTGGCTCGTCTCCCGCCAGCGCTTCTTCGGGGTGCCGCTGCCGGTCTGGTACCGCCTCGACGAGCAGGGCGAGCCCGACCACGACCAGGTGCTCGTGCCCGACCGGGCGGCGCTGCCCGTCGATCCGTCGACCGACGTGCCGCCGGGATTCACCGAGGCGGACCGGGGTCGCCCCGGCGGGTTCGTCGGCGAGGTGGACATCATGGACACCTGGGCGACCTCGTCGCTCACACCCGAGATCGCGGGTGGCCGCTACCGCGGCGACGGGCTCTGGGAGGCGGTCTTCCCATACGACCTGCGTCCCCAGGGCCAGGACATCATCCGCACGTGGCTGTTCTCGACGCTGCTGCGGTCCGAGCTCGAGCATCACCGCCTGCCGTGGCGGACGGCGGCGATCAGCGGCTTCATCGTCGACCCGGACCGCAAGAAGATGTCGAAGTCGAAGGGGAACGTCGTGACCCCCGCGGCGATCCTCGAGCAGCACGGCTCGGACGCGGTGCGCTACTGGGCGGCGTCGAGTCGACTCGGCTCCGACGCGGCGCTCGACGTCGCGAACCCCACCCAGATGCGCAAGGGGCGCAAGCTCGCCATCAAGGTGCTCAACGCGGCCAAGTTCATCCTCGGCCTCGAGGCCGGCTCCCTCGGACCGGAGACGGTCACCGAGCCGCTCGACCTCGGCATGCTCGCCACCCTCGACCGCGTCGTGGGGGATGCGACGCGCGCCTACGAGGCCGCGGATCACGCCCGCGCGCTCGAGGTCGTCGAGCCCTTCTTCTGGACCTTCTGCGACGACCACCTCGAGCTCGTGAAGGACCGCGCCTACGGCTCGGGTCCCGGTCGCGACTCCGCGGTCGCGGCGCTGCGGATCGCCCTCGACACCCTGCTCGGCCTGCTCGCGCCCGTGCTGCCGTACGCGACCGAGGAGGCGTGGAGCTGGTCGCACGACGGCTCCCTGCACACGTCGCCGTGGCCGTCACCGACCGCGCTCGGCGGCGATCCGCAGGTGCTGGCGGCCGCCGGGGAGGCCCTCATCGGGATCCGACGCGCCAAGACCGATGCCAAGGTGTCGCAGCGGACGCCGGTAGCATCGGCTCGCATCACCGGCCCCGAGCAGACCGTGCACCGCATCGGCCTCGTGGCCGGCGACGTGGGGGCAGCGGGCCGCATCGGATCCCTGTCGCTCGATCCCGGCGGGGAGACCGTCGAGGTCGCCGACGTCGTGTTCCAACCGACCGAATCGTGATGAAGGGGCCGGCCGTGACCGTCACCATCAAGCCGCTCACCGAGCGGGACTTCTTCGCCTGGTACGCGCTCTTCACCGAGTACGCCGCCTCGGCCGACATCCAGCTGACCGACGAGCACGCCATGCGCGTGTGGACCAGTCTGCAGAGCGACGACGCCCACGGCGTGGTCGCCGCCGACGAGGCCGGCGAGACCGTCGGGCTCGTGCACTTCATCGGGATCGAGCGCCTGCTGCAGGGTGACTCGACGTTCCTGATCGAGGACCTCTACGTCGCGGAGCACGCCCGCCGCGCGGGCGTCGCCACCGCCCTCGTCGAGCACGTGCGCACCCGCGCCGAGGACGAGGGCCGCGCGGTCGTCCGCTGGGTCGCGCGTCCCGACGACCCGGCCGCCAATGCGCTGCACGACAAGTTCGCCGCGTCCGCCGGCGGCTGGGTGCTGCACGACCTGCCCGTCGGCTGACCCGTGCGGCTCGGCACCCGCTGGCAGGTCGGCGCGACCGCACCCGCCGCACTGCCAGAGGCCATCCGCGCCGCCGTCGCGGCGGTCGAGGAGGAACTCGACGCCACCGGGCAGGCCACCTCCGGCTGGGGCTGGACCCTCACCTACCTCGAGGACCGGCCCATCGTGGAGCTCGACGACGGCACGCGCATCCGCCTGGTGCCCGGCGAGGACGCGGCGCTGATCACGACCGCGGAGCTCGACGCCGCGGAGGACTGACCCCGGGCGCAGCGATGCCGTGCGGCCGCCCGCGGACGGGACGGACGCACGGCATCGTGGCGCGGGCGGCAGTCGGTCATCGCACGGGGCCGG
>DASYJR010000078.1:0-13829 GCA_035996305.1 Amnibacterium sp.
CCAGGCGAGCCCGAGCCCCGTCTCGCCCCGGCCGAGCGTCTGCGCGCGCAGGCCGCCCGTCGCCCGCCCCTTGGCGGGGAAGTCGGAGAGCGAGGTGAGCTTGCCGCGCCCCGGATCGATCGCGTCGAGCGTCGTCGCGACCGCCGAGACGGTGGCGACGACCGCGTCGGCCGGGTCGACGGAGGCGAACGCGATCACCTGCGCGTCCCCGCTCAGCGCGATCCCGGCCATGCCGCCCGCCGACAGGCCCTGCGGGCGCACGGCCGACGCGGGGAAGCGGAGCAGCTGCGCGTCCGAGGCGATCAGCACGAGGTGCTCGTCGTCGCCGCCTTGGCCGACGCCCACGAGCTCGTCGCCGTCCTTCAGCGCGATGAGGTCGAACACCGGCTTGTTCGGCCAGGCGCCGGGCGCGACCCGCTTCACGACGCCGCTGCGGGTGCCGATCGCGATCGGCTCGGCGCTGTCCAGGGAGACCAGGCCGAGCACGTGCTCGTCCTTCTCGCCGACGCCGAGGTAGGCGCCGAAGGGGGTGCCGGCGGAGAGCTGCACCGACGCGGGCGGCACCACCGGGAGCGAGACGGGTGAGAAGCGCACGAGACGCCCGCGGCTCGTGACCGCCCCGAGCTCGCCCCGGCTCGTGCCGGCGACCTGCGAGCGGATGGCGTCGTGCCGGGCGCGGCGGCCCGAGACCACGACCGCGTCGCCCTCGGCGAGGTCGACGCGAACGGCGCGCCCGGACGTCGAGAGATAGACGCGGCAGGGGACGTCCCGGATCTCCAGGTCCGCCTGCTGCTGCTTCGTCGCCCGTGCGGGCGCCGCGGTGGCCTCGGTGAGCATGGTGCGGCGCGGGGTCCCGAAGAGCTCCGCCGCCTGCTCGAGCTCGTCGGAGACGACCTGGCGGAGCCGTGCGGGGTCGGCCAGCAGCACCTTCAGGAGCTCGATCTCGTCGCGGAGCTGCGCGGCCTCGGCCTCGAGCTCGATGGTCGAGAACCGGGTGAGCCGCCGCAGCCGCAGCTCGAGGATGTAGTCCGCCTGCGCCTGGCTCAGGGCGAAGGCCTCCATGAGGCCGGTGCGGGCCGCGTCCGTGTCGTCGCTGCCGCGGATGATCGCGATGACGCGGTCGATGTCGAGGATCGCGACGAGCAGGCCCTCGACGAGGTGCAGGCGCTCCTCGCGCCGCGTCAGGCGGTAGCGGGTGCGCCGCGTGACGACCTCGATGCGGTGCCCGATGTACACCTGCAGCAGCTCGAGCAGGCCGAGCGTGCGCGGGCCGCCGTCGACGAGGGCGACGTTGTTGATGCTGAACGACTCCTCGAGGGGCGTCACGCGGTAGAGCTGCTCGAGCACCGCCATCGGATCGAAGCCGGTCTTGATCTCGATGACGAGCTTCAGGCCGTGCTCGCCGTCCGTGAGGTCGTCGACCCCCGCGATGCCGGCGAGCTTCTTGGCCTGGACGCCGTCCTTGATCTTCTCGATCACGCGTTCCGGACCGACGAGGTACGGCAGCTCGGTGACGATGAGCCCCTGCTTGCGGGCGGTCACCGGCTCGACGCGCACCTTCGCGCGGGTGCGGAACGCGCCGCGACCCGTCGCGTACGCGTCGCGGATGCCTGCGAGGCCCACGACCGTGCCGCCGGACGGCAGGTCGGGGCCGGGGATGAACCGCATCAGGTCGTCGAGGGTCGCGTCGGGGTGGGCGATGAGGTGCCGGGCGCCGGCCACGACCTCGACGAGGTTGTGGGGCGCCATGTTCGTGGCCATGCCGACGGCGATGCCGCTCGCCCCGTTCACGAGCAGGTTCGGGAAGTTCGCCGGGAGCACGTCCGGCTGGTCGAGCTGGTTGTCGTAGTTCGGGACGAAGTCGACGACGTCCTCGTCCAGGTCCGCGACCATCGCCATCGCGGCCGGCGCGAGCCGCACCTCGGTGTACCGCGGCGCTGCGGGACCGTCGTCGAGCGAACCGAAGTTGCCGTGGCCGTCGATCAGCGGCAGCCGCATCGTGAAGGGCTGCGCCATCCGCACGAGCGCGTCGTAGATGGCGGTGTCGCCGTGCGGATGCAGCTTGCCCATCACGTCGCCGACGACGCGCGCGCTCTTCACGTGGCCGCGGTCCGGCCGGAGGCCCATGTCGGCCATCTGGTACAGGATCCGACGCTGCACCGGCTTCAAACCGTCGCGGGCGTCGGGCAGCGCCCGGGAGTAGATGACGGAGTAGGCGTACTCGAGGAAGGACCCCTGCATCTCCGCGGAGACGTCGACGTCCTCGATGCGTTCGCCTGCCGCGCCGGGCTCGGTGGTGGTCATGCGCTCGTTCCGTGTCGGTGGATCCGTCCGCGTGGACAGCTCGGCCTGCAGCCGCGGATGCAGCGGGAGGCCGCCGCAGCAACGGCCGGGGGAGCAGGACGCCCGAGGCGCCCGTCCCGGAAGGGATGGCACACTGCCTGTCCGTGGCCGACATCGTACCGGCAGGGCAGGACCGGCCGGTCGGTCTCCGCGACGTGCTGAGCGGCGCGCTCGCCGCGGTGCTGGACGGCGGCGGCCGCATGCGCCTCGGTCGCCCGGATCGGGTGCTCGTGGTGGTGGTCGACGGCCTCGGCGCCGAGGCGCTGGCCGCCCGCGCCGGCCATGCGCGCACCCTCGCGTCCCGGCTGACCCGCGGGTCGCGGATCACGACCGGATGCCCGACCACGACGGCCGCGGCGCTGGCGACGCTCGCGACCGGCGAGGATCCCGGCCAGCACGGGATCGTCGGCTACGCCGTCCTCGAGCCCGACCGGGACCGTGTCGTGAACCAGCTGCACGGCTTCGACGACGGGGAGCTGCCGCCCGGCTGGCAGCGCTCGACGACGGTGTTCGAGCGGGCGGTCGCGGCAGGGGTGCGGGCCTTCGCGGCCGGCCCCCGGCACTACGCCGACTCCGGGTTCACGGCGGCCGTGCTGCGCGGCGCGGAGTACCTCGGCGCCCGTACCGTGGAGCACCGGTTCGACGCGGCGCTCGACGCCTTCGCCGGCGGCGGCCGGGCCATCGGCTACTGCTACGTGCCCGAGCTCGACCAGATGGCGCACCGCGACGGCTGGTCGTCCGCGGCGTGGACCGACGCGCTCGAGGCCGTCGATGCGGCCGTCGCGGCGGCGGCCGCGCGGCTGCGTCCGGGCGAGCGGATGCTGGTCACCGCCGACCACGGGATCGTGGACGTGCCCCCGGAGCAGCAGGTGCTCGTCGACGGGATCCCCGGGCTCCTCGACGCGGTGCGGCATCTCGCGGGGGAGCCGCGGATGCTGCAGCTGCACCTGCAGCCGGGCGCCTCGCCCGCCCGGGTCGCGGACCGGTGGCGCGAGGCGCTGCACCGGGTCGCCGACGTGCGCACCCGCGCCGAGGCGATCGACGCCGGCTGGTTCGGCACCGTGGCTCCGGCCGTCGTGCCGCGCATCGGCGACGTGCTCGTCGCGGCGCGGTCGCGCGCCGCGTTCTACGACGGGCGCGACGGGACGGGACGGGGCATGATCGGCCAGCACGGCGCCTGGACGGATGCGGAGCGGCTCGTGCCGCTCCTGGCCTTCTGAGGGACTCAGTCCTCGTCCCGGCCGAAGACGATCTCGTCCCAGCTCGGCATGGTCGTCCTGCCCCTGCGCGGGCGGGACTGCGGCACACCCTCCACCGGACCCGACTCGTCCATCGGCCGCGGCGTGCTGCTGGTCGATCTGGTCCCCGACCGGCCGCGCGGACGCTTCATCGGCGGTGCGGGCTCGGATTCGGACTCGGTCTCCTCCGGGAGCCGCTCGGGGAAGCGGCCGCGCGTCACCGACGCCGGCGTGTCCCGCTCGACGGGCGGCCTGCGGGCGAACGGGTCCTCGTCGCCGTCGTCGATCACGGACATCGCCCGCGTGACCGGCAGCGAGGCGGTGTCGACGCTCGGCTCCCGCTCCCCGCGGCGCCGGGCGAGGGAGGCGAGCTGATCGGTCGTCGGCCCCGACAGCCGTCGAGCGGCCTGCGGTGCCTCGGGTGGGCGTCGGTGCTGGGACATCCGGTCCGCCGGAGCCCCGTCCCGCACGTGCTGACCGCCGTCCTGCTGCTCGCCGCGCAGGTCGGGGAAGCTGAAGATCGCGCTGTCGAAGCGGGACGTGTCCGGTGCCGGCGGCTCGACGGCCGGCGGGACGTCCGCGGGACCGGTCGGCGTGATCACGGTGACCGGCACGGTCGGCTCGAGCGCGCGCAGGCGCGGTGTGAGCGCGGCCGGCGTGCCCTGCTGGGAGAGCGTCGCCGCCTCGACGTTCTCGGGGGACAGCTGCATCCGCTTGGGGTCGAACCGCCAGCGCGCGTCGTGGTCCACGCCGTCCGCGGTGAAGGTGAGGGCGACCACCCAGCCGGCGGTCTCCTTCGTGCTCGTCCAGCGCACCCCGGTGGCCGCGAGGGCCGCCAGCCGCTCGCCCATCACGACGCCGAAGGTCTTCGGGCGCTCGCCCTCCACCTCCGACGGGAGCCGGACCGCACGGGCCGTCTCGGTGACGTACTCGCGCTCGGCGATCACCGGGCCGACGAACCGTTCGATGTACGCGACGGGCGCGCCGGTGAGCGCCGACACCTGCTGCGACGACAGGCCGGCCCGCACGTGGGCCTGGATCTCGCGCGGCGACAGCCGGCGCTCCGTCGAGACGGGCGACGGGGCCTGCAGCTGTGCGCGGAGATCCGCGTCGACCGGCACGCGATACCGCTCGCCGCTCGGCGAGGCGGCGATGATCGCGCCGTCCTCCACGCCGATCACGCTGAGCGTGAGCATCCGGTTCCCCCTTGCGCCGATGCGGTCGCACCCGGCGTCGGCCAGGATGCCATGCCCGCTGCGGATACTCAGGAAATACGCGGGGCGCGCCGGATGTTGTACGGCCGGACCCGCGGCACACCCGCGGACCGCGGGGCGTTTGCATCGGCATTCCGCCTCATGCATACTGTCGCCGCTTCGCGCGCCGGTCATCCCGGCGATCGGGCGCGACACCACGAAAACGAGGACGGGAATCGAATGGCGACCGACTACGACGCCCCACGCAAGACCGAAGACGATTCCGACTCGATCGAGGCGCTGAAGGAGCGCGTCCCGGACAAGCTCTCCGGCGTCGTGGACGTGGAGGACGCGGACAACCCCGGCGGCTTCGAGCTGCCCGGCGCGGACCTGTCCGACCTCGACCTCGACGTCGTGGTGCTCCCGCCGCAGGCCGACGAGTTCACCTGCGTCAGCTGCTTCCTCGTGAAGCACCGCTCCCAGCTCGACCACGAGTCCAAGCTCGGTCCGATCTGCCGCGAGTGCGAGGCCTGACGCCGTCGCAGGCGTGACGACGGCGCGCGCCTCGCGGCGCGCGCCGGATCAGCGCCCTCGGGGGGCGGCGAGCCGCGCCTCGTGCAGCGCCTCGACGAGCGCCTCCGGGTGCCGGGTGGAGACCAGCCAGTAGGGCACCGGGTCGTCGGGGTCCAGGATCCGGATCCGCGCCACGGGGTCGATCCAGCCCCGCACCACGGTCCACGCCCGGGCGTCGAGCTCGACGCCGCGAGCCGCCGTCGCGGCCGGGCCGCGCAGGGGCTCCGCCTCGCCGGTGAGCGCCACGTCGATGTGCGCGCGTCCGGCGGCGAGCTCGCCGTCCGCGATGCGGATGACGGGGGCACCGGCGACGAGCCCGGCGATCGCGGCCGCCGGCACGAGGATCGCCGCGATCACGGCGCCGGGCAGCGTGATCGGCAGCAGCACGAGCAGCGCGAGCGGAGCGAGCACGAGGCAGGCGAACACGGTGCCCGTGCCGGGCACGAGCCGTTCGCGGTAGGCCGTCACGCGTCCATTCGATCACCTTCCGGGCGGGCGGCCCGCCGTTCGTGCCGTGCACGCCGGCCGTGGGATCCGTTCTGCACGGCCGGGACCCGGGGACGGCGCGCGGACGTCGGCGCCACGTCCAGCGCCCACTCGCTAGCCTTCGCGTCGTGATCGAGGTGCTGGTCGACGGCATGGTGCTCCCCGGGCCGGCGCATCCGGGCGACGCCGGCATCGATCTGGCCGCCGCCGAGGCGGCGCACCTCGAGCCGGGCGAGCGCGCCACCGTCGGCACCGGGCTGCGGATCGCGCTGCCGACGGGGCATGTCGCCTTCGTGCTGCCGCGCAGCGGCCTCGCCGCCCGGCACGGCATCACGATCGTGAACGCGCCGGGCACCGTCGACGCCGGCTATCGGGGCGAGATCCGGGTGACGCTCCTGAACACCGACGCCCGGCAGCCGTACGATGTCGCGGTCGGGGACCGGATCGCGCAGCTGGTGGTGCTGCCCGTGCCCGCCGTGCGCTTCGTCGCCGTGGCGGCCCTGCCGGGCAGCCACCGCGGCGACGCCGGATTCGGATCGACGGGCACGGGCCAGGAACGGGAGGTCGGATGAGTGACGAGGCGGATCTGGAGCCGCAGCCGAAGTCGGCGCCGGTCGACCGGGAGGTCGAGGGCCCGTTCGACGAGAGCGAGGCGAACGCCGTCCGGCCCTACGTCGATCTCGGCGGCGTCAAGATCGTGCCGCGCGACGGGCTCGGCCTGCGCCTCGAGGTGGAGGAGGGGACCGGTCGCGTCGTGGCGGTCGGGCTCGACTTCGCGGACTCGAGCCTGCAGGTGCAGCCGTTCGCCGCGCCGCGCTCCAGCGGGCTCTGGCATGAGATCCGCGACCAGATCCAGCAGCAGATCCTCTCCCAGGGCGGCACCACCCGCGAGATCGAGGGGCCGCTCGGCCCCGAGCTGCTCGCGCAGATCCCGGCCCAGGCGGGCCCCGGGCAGCCGCCCGTGTCCCGGATCGCGCGGTTCGTCGGCGTCGACGGACCTCGGTGGTTCCTCCGCGGCGTCATCTCCGGCCAGGGGGCGGTCGACCCGGTCGCCGCGCAGCAGATCGAGGAGCTCTTCCGCAGCGTCGTCGTCGTCCGCGGCTCCGCCCCGATGCCGCCGCGCGACCTCATCCCGCTGCACATGCCGCAGGGCGCCACCGCCGAGGCGGGCGCCCAGGGCGGCCCGCAGCGGCCGTACCTCGAGGCATGACCGACCGCTCCGCGGCGCTCGCGGGCGCCGTGCATGGTCAGCCGCTCACCTTCCGCGGGCTGATCACCGCCATCGGCGGCTGGCTCGGCATCGTGGAGAGCATCGTCCCGCCGCTGCTGTTCGTCGTGCTGTACCAGATCGCGGCGATCGGCAGCGCGCCGGACGCGGTGCCCCGCCCCGCGCTCGTGCCGATCGTGGCCGTGCCGCTCGCCTGCTCCGCCCTGCTGCTCGGCTACCGGGCGCTCCGCAGCCAGAAGATCGGCGCGGCCGTCGCGGGAGCCGTCGTCGTGGGCGTCTCGGCGCTGCTCGTGCTGCTCACCGGGGATGCGAATTCGAACTACGTGCCCGGGTTCTTCATCAACGGGATCTACGGGCTCGCCTTCCTCGTCTCGCTGCTCGTCCGCCGGCCGCTCGTCGGCGTCGCCGCCGGCGTGCTGCTGCAGCAGGGGGAGTGGCGCGCCGACCCGCGCCGCCGACGCCTGCTCTCCTGGCTGACGGCGGCCTGGGTAGCGCTCTTCGGCATCCGGCTCGCCGTCGAGCTGCCGCTGTTCTTCGCCGGGCATCAGGTGGTCGCGCTGGGCATCGCCCGCATCGTGCTCGGCGTCCCGCTCTACGCGCTCGTGCTCGTGATCACCGTCCTCGGCGTGCAGGCGACCTTCCCGCGCCGCTCCGCCGTCCCGCCGAGCGCCCGCTGAACGCGGTCCGGGAGCCGCACCCCGGTATCGTGGATGGCGAGGCGACCCGTGCCGCGAAACCGTTCGACGCGCATCCCGGCGCGGGTCCCGATCGGTATGGCGCGAGGGAGAGTCGGATGGCTGCAGTGGACAGTTTCGGAGCGAGGACGACCCTCACGGTCTCGGGCGTCGAGCACGAGATCTTCGCGATCGAGAAGGTGCCCGGGCACGAGCGGTTGCCGTTCAGCCTGAAGGTGCTGCTCGAGAACCTGCTCCGCACCGAGGACGGCAAGAACGTCACGGCGGCGCAGATCCGCGCCCTCGGCGGCTGGGTGCCGAGGGCCGATCCCGACACCGAGATCCAGTTCACGCCCGCCCGCGTCGTCATGCAGGACTTCACCGGCGTGCCCTGCATCGTCGACCTCGCCACGATGCGCGAGGCGGTGGCCGACCTCGGCGGCGACCCGAAGCGGGTCAACCCACTCGCCCCGGCCGAGCTCGTCATCGACCACTCCGTCATCGCCGACCTGTTCGGGCAGCCGGACGCCTTCGAGCGCAACGTCGAGATCGAGTACGAGCGCAACGGCGAGCGCTACCAGTTCCTCCGCTGGGGGCAGACCGCCTTCGACGACTTCAAGGTCGTGCCGCCCGGCACCGGCATCGTGCACCAGGTGAACATCGAGCACCTCGCCCGCGTGACCTACACGCGCACGGTCGACGGGCGCCTGCAGGCCTACCCGGACACCCTCGTCGGCACCGACTCGCACACGACGATGGTGAACGGTCTCGGGGTGCTCGGCTGGGGCGTCGGCGGCATCGAGGCCGAGGCGGCCATGCTCGGCCAGCCCGTCTCGATGCTCATCCCGAAGGTCGTCGGCTTCCGGCTCAGCGGCGCCATCCCCACCGGGGTCACCGCGACCGACGTCGTGCTCACGATCACCCAGATGCTGCGCAGGCACGGTGTGGTCGGCAAGTTCGTCGAGTTCTACGGTCAGGGCGTCGGCGAGGTGCCGCTCGCGAACCGGGCCACGATCGGCAACATGAGCCCCGAGTTCGGCTCGACCGCGGCGATCTTCCCCATCGACGACGTCACGCTCGACTACCTGCGGCTCACCGGCCGCTCGGAGGAGCAGGTCGCGCTCGTCGAGGCGTACGCGAAGCGGCAGTCGCTCTGGCACGACCCGTCGCGCGAACCCGACTACAGCGAGTACCTCGAGCTGGACCTCGCGACCGTCGTGCCCTCGATCGCCGGACCCCGCCGTCCGCAGGACCGCATCGAGCTCTCGCACGCGAAGGAGCAGTTCGAGCACGACCTCGGCGACTACGCCACGGTCGGCGCGCACTCCCTCGTCGACGACGCGGTCGAGGGGACCTTCCCGGCGTCCGACCCGATCGGGTTCACGTCGCAGGACGAGGAGACCGCGCACGCGCGCGTGCACGGGGGCGCGAGCCACCAGCACCAGTTCGAGGCGGCCGAGGACATCAGCCACGCGCCGGCGTCCGTCTCCAACCCGGTGAAGGTCGTCGGCGTGCGGGGCGAGTTCGTGCTCGACCACGGCGCCGTCGCGATCGCCGCGATCACCTCCTGCACCAACACGTCGAACCCGTCCGTGATGCTCGCCGCCGGTCTGCTCGCCAAGAAGGCGAGCGAGAAGGGCCTGAAGGCGAAGCCGTGGGTCAAGACGACGCTGGCGCCGGGCTCGAAGGTCGTCACCGACTACTACGAGAAGGCCGGCCTGATGGAGCCGCTCCAGGACCTCGGCTTCTACCTCGTCGGGTACGGCTGCACGACCTGCATCGGCAACTCCGGTCCGCTGGACGACGAGATCTCCGAGGCGGTGCAGCAGAACGATCTCGCCGTCACCGCGGTGCTGTCGGGCAACCGCAACTTCGAGGGCCGCATCAACCCGGACGTGAAGATGAACTACCTGGCGAGCCCGCCGCTCGTGATCGCGTACGCGCTCGCCGGCAGCATGAACTTCGACTTCGAGACCGACCCGCTCGGCCGCGACCAGGAGGGCAACGACGTCTTCCTAAAGGACATCTGGCCCGAGGCGTCCGAGGTGCAGGCGACGATCGACTCCTCGATCTCGACGGACATGTTCGAGCACGAGTACGCGAGCGTGTTCGACGGGGACGAGCGCTGGCGCACGCTGCCGACCCCGACCGGCGCCACCTTCGAGTGGACCGAGTCGTCGACCTACGTGCGAAAGCCTCCGTACTTCGACGGGATGACGCTCGAGACCACGCCGGTGACGGACATCGCGGGCGCGCGCGTGCTCGCCAAGCTCGGCGACTCGGTGACCACCGACCACATCAGTCCCGCCGGCTCCATCAAGGCGGACAGCCCTGCGGGCCGCTACCTCACGGAGCACGGCGTCGACCGGAAGGACTTCAACTCGTACGGGTCGCGCCGCGGCAACCACGAGGTGATGATCCGCGGCACCTTCGCGAACATCCGGCTGCGCAACCAGCTGCTCGACGGGGTGGAGGGCGGCTACACGCGCGACTTCACGCAGCCCGACGCGCCCCAGGCCTTCATCTACGACGCGGCCGAGCACTACCGGGAGGCGGGGGTGCCGCTCGTGGTGCTGGCGGGCAAGGAGTACGGCTCCGGGTCGAGCCGCGACTGGGCGGCCAAGGGCACGAACCTGCTCGGCGTTCGGGCGGTGATCGCGGAGAGCTTCGAGCGGATCCACCGCTCCAACCTGATCGGCATGGGCGTGCTGCCGCTGCAGTTCCCGGCGGGGCAGACCGCGTCGTCGCTCGGCCTGACCGGCACGGAGGAGTTCGCGATCAGCGGCGTCACCGCCCTGAACGACGGCGAGACGCCGAAGACGGTGCACGTCACGGCCGTCCCGACCGCCCATTCGGCGGACGGCGCGCAGCCGGTCGAGTTCGACGCGGTGGTCCGGATCGACACCCCCGGCGAGGCCGACTACTACCGCAACGGCGGGATCCTGCAGTTCGTGCTCCGCCAGCTGGTGGAGGTGTGACGATGCGGGGGCCGGCCGACCGGGCCACGGGACGCGCCCCGGCTCCAGCGCGCGGGCCCCGCTCCCTCGTGGCGGCGTGACCCTCCCGGATCCGCCGCCCGCCTCCGCCGGAGGGCCGCCTCCCGCGAGGCTCCACGAGCGCTGAGTGGCAGGTCCGGGCCGCGCCGTTCGGCCCGGACCTGACCGTATTGTGAGGACGACCATGACAGTGCTGGAGACGATCCGGGGACCGAGGGACCTCGACCGCCTGACCCGCGAGCAGCTCACGCAGCTCGCGGCGGACATCCGGGCATTCCTCATCCGGTCGGTCTCGAAGACGGGCGGCCACCTCGGTCCGAACCTCGGCGTGGTCGAGCTGACCATCGCGATCCACCGGGTCTTCCAATCGCCCCGCGACGCGATCGTGTGGGACACCGGCCACCAGTCCTACGTGCACAAGCTGCTGACCGGCCGCCAGGACTTCTCGCGGCTGCGGAAGGCCGGCGGGCTCGCCGGCTACCCGAGCCGTGCCGAGAGCGAGCACGACATCGTCGAGAGCTCCCACGCCTCGTCGTCGCTGTCGTGGGCGGACGGCATCTCCCGCGCGTTCCAGGTGACCGGGCAGCGCGACCGCCACGTCGTCGCGGTGGTCGGCGACGGCGCCCTCACCGGCGGCATGACGTGGGAGGCGCTGAACAACATCAGCGACGACAACAACCGCCGGCTCGTCATCGTCGTCAACGACAACGGGCGCTCGTACGCCCCCACCATCGGTGGCCTCGCCCACTACCTCAACGAGGTGCGCACCCGCCGCACCTACCGCGACATGCAGCTCGGGTCGAAGCAGCTCTTCGACCGGTTCGGGCGCCCCGGCCGCGCGATCTACCGCGGCACCCGCGGGGCCCTGCACGGCTTCCTCGCCCGGTTCGCCTACAACGACCGGATGTACTCGAACCTCGACATCAAGTACCTCGGCCCCATCGACGGGCACGACGAGGCGGCCGTGGAGAACGCCCTGCAGCAGGCGAAGCACTACGAGCTCCCGGTGCTCGTGCACGTCATCACCCAGAAGGGCCGCGGCTACGAGCCCGCCCGGAACGACGAGGCCGACCGCTTCCACTCGGTCGGGGTGATCGATCCGAAGACCGGGCTCGCGCTCGCCACGACCAGCAAGGTCGATTGGGCGGACGCCTTCGGCGCGGACCTGCTCGAGCTGGCCGAGCACGACCTCCGGCTGGTCGGCATCACCGCCGCGATGCTCCTGCCGGTGGGCCTCGGGCCGCTCGCGGAGCGGTTCCCCGCGCGGGTGATCGACGTGGGCATCGCGGAGCAGCACGCGGTCACCTCGGCCGCGGGGCTCGCCTTCGGCGGCCTGCATCCGGTGTTCGCGGTCTACGCCACGTTCGTCGGCCGGGCGCTCGACCAGGTGCTGATGGACGTCGCCCTGCACCGCGCCGGCGTCACCTTCGTGCTGCACCGCGCCGGCGTCACCGGGCCGGACGGCGCGAGCCACCACGGCATGTGGGACCTCGCGATGCTGCAGGTCGTGCCCGGCATCCGGATCGCGTCGCCGCGGGACGCGGCCACGCTCGCGGAGGAGCTCGCCGAGGCGGTCGCGGTGCAGGACGCCCCGACCGTCCTGCGGCTGCCGAAGGGCAGCGTGCCGCCGGAGGTGCCGGCCCTGACGCGGCTCGAGGACGGCGTCGACGTGCTCGCCCGCGACGACCGGCGCGACGTGCTCCTCGTGGCGGTCGGCGTCATGGCGCAGCTGGCCCTCGACGTCGCCCGCCTGCTCGAGCACGACGGCATCGGGGCGACCGTCGTCGACCCGCGCTGGGCCGTGCCGATCGCTCCGAGCCTCATCGACCTCTCGGCGCAGCACCGCCTGGTCGTCACGATCGAGGACGGCGTGCGCGTCGGCGGCATCGGCACCCGCCTCCGCCAGGACCTGCGTGCGGCCGGCGTCGACACGGCGCTGAACGAGGTCGGGCTGCCCGACGCGTTCCTGCCGCATGCGGAGCGCGGGGAGATCCTCGCCGACGCCGGGCTCACACCGGAGCAGATCGCACGCGACATCGTCGACCAGATGCGCGGCGCGAAGCTGCCGGCGGCCCGCGCGGAGGACGCCCGCACGCGCTGACGCCGACCGCACCCGCGGGCCGTCAGGCCGGCGCGGGCTCCTCCGCGGGGACCCGGTGCGCCGCGCCCCGGATCGGCGGGTGGTGGAACGTGTCGCCGAACGCGCGCTCCGACGCGCCGACCCGGTCCAGGTACGGCGTGATGCCGCCGGAGTGGAACGGGTAGCCGGCGCCGAGGAGCAGGCACAGGTCGATGTCCTCCGGGGCCGCGACGACCTCCTCCTCGAGCATCCGGTGGATCTCGTCGGCGAGGCCGTCCTCGACCCGGAGGCGGAAGTCCTCGGCGGTCATCGCGGTGGCGCCCTTCGGGATGCGCTTCTTCACCAGCGCGACCGCCCGCTTGTCGAAGCCCTTGACCGCGCCCTTGGCGACCTTCTCGAGCAGCACGCCGGCGTCGGCGAGCGCGTGCAGGCCGGCGGATTCGAAGAACCGGTCCGGGAACGCCGCGTGGTGCGTGTCGAGCACGTGGGCGCCGACCTGCAGCCCCACGAGGTCGAGCAGCTCGAACGGGCCCATCGGCAGCCCGAAGGGGGCGAGCGCGGTGTCCACGACCTCGAACGGCGTGCCGGTGTCGACGGCGTGCATGGCCTCGCCGAGCACCTTCGCGAGGATGCGGTTGACCACGAAGCCGGGCGCGTCCTTCACGATGACGGCGTTCTTCTTCAGCTTCCCGGCGACGACCATGGCGGTCGAGAGGGTCGCCGCGTCGGTGGCGGGGGCCCGCACCACCTCGACGAGCGGCATCACCGCGACGGGGTTGAAGAAGTGGAAGCCCAAGACCCGCTCCGGGTGCGCGAGCTCCGCGCCGATCGCCTCGATGGACAGCGACGAGGTGTTCGTCGCGAGCACCGCCTCGGGGGACAGGTGCGGCTCGACGTTCGCGAACACGGCCTGCTTGACGCCGAGCTCCTCGAACACGGCCTCGATCACCCAGTCGCAGTCGGCGAAGTCGGCGACGTCGGTCGTGCCGGTGATCGAGGCGGCGAGCCGGTTCGCCTC
>DASYJR010000079.1:0-10811 GCA_035996305.1 Amnibacterium sp.
GGGTGGGCCAGCCCGGCGTAGGTGCCGCGCTGGCTCTCGGGCACGTCGGGATGGAGCTGGGTGAGGCCCTTCACGTGGGCCTCGTAGATCACCGTCTCGGCGTACGGGACCACGAGACGACGGTCGCCGGTCCAGTCGAAGAACGGGTTGACGACCACGCCGAGCATCATGTGCGCCGCCGAGTCCTCGTCGTTGCGCTCGTTGGGGTCGTCGAAGTCGTAGGAGAACAGCGACGGATCCCAGTCGACCTCGCGATGGACGGCCTTGGCGTAGGGGTCGAGCAGCAGCTTCGCCGGGTTGGCCCGCCGCCCCGTGGGCGGGTCGTAGACCCCGTACACCCGGTAGCCGTAACGCTGACCGGGCTGCACCTGCGGCAGGTAGCAGTGCCACACGTAGGCGTCGACGTCGATGAGCTCGACGGAGGTCTCGGTGCCGTCCTCCTCGAAGAGGCACAGCTCGACCTTCTCGGCGACCTCCGAGTACAGCGCGAAGTTCGTGCCGCTCCCGTCGAAGGTCGCCCCGAGCGGATAGGGGGTACCGGGCCAGGTCTGCACGTGGGTCTCCTTCTGAAAGGGGGGCGTGTCGCGGGCGACGAGCCACGGTACTGGCGCCCGGCTGGGCGGTTCCGGCATCCGCTGGACCAGCGACCCTCTGCGGGGGTTCTCTCAGGAATCGGATCGCCGGGGGAGCACCCGCCCGGCTAGCGTGCTGACCATGACCAACCTCGCCGTGCAGCTGGCCGACACCGTGAAGTCCTTCGGAGTGAAGGCCGTCTACGGCGAAGCGCAGGACATCGAGGGCACCACCTTCGTGCCCGTCGCCGTCGTCGCCTACGGCTTCGGTGCCGGGGAGGGCGAGGGGTCCGACGGCGAGGGCAGCGGCGGTGGCGGCGGTGGTGGCGGCTACACGCTGCCCATCGGGGCCTACATCGGCGACAGCCTCGGGGTGCGGTTCCAGGCGAACCCGGTCGCGGTGCTCGCCGTGGGCATCCCCTTCGTGTGGGTGGCGGGCAAGGCGCTCGCGCTCGTGATCAAGGCCCTGAAGAAGTAGCCGCGTCCCACGCGGTTCAGCACGGGCCGGCGGGATTCGGCTGATCCCGCGGCCGAGCACGGCGTGGCTCCATCGATGTCCTGGACAGGGCGGATGCGGACGGAACGCCGGTCCGGCGCGGGAGCACGCCGAAGGCGTGCCTATGATCCGGCGTGAGACGAATCGGAGGGCGCAGAACACTCGCCGCGTGCGCCGGCATCGCTGCCGCCGCTGCCGCGATCGGAGCGGGTGAGCTCGCCGCGGCGGTGCTGCATCCGTCCGCCAGCCCGCTGCTCTCGGTCGGCTCCCTCGTCATCGATCTCACGCCCGGATTCCTGAAGTCGGCGGTGATCGCCGCGTTCGGCACGGGGGACAAGGGCTTCCTGGTCGTCGTGCTGCTCGTGCTGCTCGCCGTGCTCGGCGCGGTCGCCGGCCTGGCCGAGCTGCGGCGGCCGCCGTCCGGCCGGATCCTCGTCGCCCTCCTCGCGGTGGTCGCAGGGGGCGCCGCCGTGACGCGGCAGGGAGCGGCGATCGTCGACGTCGCCCCGTCGCTCGTCGACCTCGCCGTCGGCGTGCTCGTGCTCGGCGCCCTCGTGCGCCGGATCCGGTCCGTCGGCGCCGGCGCGGGGGGACCCTCGCGCCGCGCCGCGGTGATCGCGACCGCCGTGACCGCCGGCGCCGGGCTGCTCGCCGGGGCGGCGGCGACCGCTGCCTCCGCGGGGAGCCGCCGGGTGAGCCAGGCGATCGCGCGCGTCCACCTGCCTGCGCCCGCCACCGCCGCGCCCGCGCTGCCGGCCGGCGTCTCCTTCGGGGTGCCCGGTGTCACGCCGTTCCTCACGCCGACCTCGGCCTTCTACCGCATCGACATCAGCCTGTCCCCGCCGCAGCTCGATCCCGCGACATGGGTGCTGGAGGTGACGGGAGAGGTGGAGCGGCCGTTCCGGATCCGGTTCCAGGACCTGCTCGCGATGGGCCTCACCGAGAGCCGCACCACGCTGATGTGCGTCTCGAACGAGGTCGGCGGCGACCTGATCGGTACCGCGAGCTGGCTCGGCGTGCCGGTCCGGGACCTCCTCGCGCGGGCCGGTCCGCGAGGTGGTGCCGACATGGTGCTGTCGACCGGCGCCGACGGCTTCACCGCGAGCACCCCGCTCAGCACGCTCACCGACGGCAGGAACGCCCTGCTCGCGGTCGGCATGAACGGCACCGTGCTGCCCGCGCTGCACGGCTTCCCCGTGCGGATGGTCGTGCCGGGCCTCTACGGGTACGTGTCCGCGACCAAATGGCTCCAGCGCCTCGAGGTCACCCGCTTCTCGCGGGCGGCGGCCTACTGGACGACCCGCGGCTACTCCGCCCGCGGTCCCGTCAAGGTGTCGAGCCGCATCGACGTGCCCGGCGGCGGCGTGGCGCCGGGCGTCGTGACCGTCGCCGGTGTCGCCTGGGCGCAGCACACCGGCATCGAGCGGGTGCAGCTGCAGATCGATGCGGGGCCGTGGCGCGACTGCGAGCTGGCGGCCGAGGCCTCGACCGACGTGTGGCGGCAGTGGCGGTACCGGTGGACGGCGACCACCGGCACGCACGTCCTGCGGGTCCGTGCCACGGACCGCACGGGGCTCGTGCAGACCGCGCGGGTGCAGGAGGTCGCTCCCGACGGCGCGACGGGGCTGCACACCGTGCAGGTGCAGGTCGGCTGATTCAGGCCGTGCGGCCGTAGACCGCCACGTCGTGGCGCTCGGCCCCGACCCGGAGCGCGCCGTGCAGCACGCCCTCCAGCTCGAAGCCGCATCGCTCCGCCACGGCGCGGCTGCGCCGGTTGTGCACCGCCGTGCGGATCTCGAACCGGTGCACGGCGCGATCCGCCCCGAGGTGCCGCACGACGGCGAGCACGGACCGGGTGACGAGGCCACGGCCCTCGGCCCCCTGGTCGATCCAGTACCCGAGCTCGGCGGTCTCGCGCTGGAGGTCGATGCGGGCGCCGATGCTGCCGACGATCGTGCCGTCCTGCAGGATCGCGAGCGGCAGCGACCGCCCCTCCGCGAACGCGGCGAGCTGGACGCGGGTGTAGGCGCGCACGGCCTCCTCCGTCTGGTCGCCGTGGGCCCAGTCCTCCCAGCGGCGGAGCCGCTCCAGGTTCGCGACGGTCAGGCGCTGCGTCGCGGGGACCGTCCCGATGTCACGGAGCGCGAGCGCCGCCCCGCCCCCCAGGTCGTGCTCCAGGAAGGCCGTCACAGCAGGCCGTCGGCGAGCTCGGCGAGCAGGTCGAGGTCGTGCAGGTCGATGCACTGCAGGTAGACGCGGTCGGCGCCGAGGTCCTCGTAGCGGCCGATGCGGTCGGCCACCTCGGCGATCGTGCCGCCGAGGTGCACGGCGCGCAATCGCTCCGGATCCGCCCCGATCCGCTCGGCCCTCACCCGGAAGGCGGACTCGGTGCGGCCGACCGCGACGGGCTGGGCGATGGAGTACCGCAGGTCGCTCCGGCGCCGCCCGGCCTCCTCCGCGGCGTCGCCCACGCGGGCGAAGGCGTCGCGGATCGTCGCCTCGTCGACGAAACCCGCGTTGTACTCGGTGGCGTAGCGGGCGGCGAGCGCGGGCGTGCGGCTGGGGCCGAGCCCGCCGACGATGAGCGGGAGGGGCCGCTGCACCGGCTTCGGCAGCGCGGGGGAGTCGGTGAGCCGGTAGTGGTCGCCCTCGAACGAGAACGTGTCGCCGAGCGGCGTACCCCAGAGGCCGGTCACGATGGCGAGCGACTCCTCGAGCAGCCCGAACCGTCGCTTCGGGAAGGGGATGCCGTAGGCGGCGTGCTCCGCCTCGAACCAGCCCGTGCCGACCCCGAGCTCCGCGCGGCCGCCGGACATGGCGTCGACCTGCGCGACCTGGATCGCGAGGATCCCGGGGTGCCGGTAGGTCACGCTCGACACCAGCGTGCCGAGGCGCACCCGCTCCGTCTCGCGGGCCAGTCCCGCGAGCGTGGTCCAGGCGTCCGTCGGGCCGGGCATCCCGTCGGCGTCGGGGCCCATGTGCGCCATGTGCAGGTAGTGGTCGCTGCGGAACCACCCCGTGAAGCCGAGCTGCTCGGCCGTCCGGGCGTGCGCGAGCTGCGTGAGGTAGTCCGCTCCCTGCTGGGGCTCCGTGAAGACGCAGAGTTCCATGCCCGCCAGCGTATGCTCGGCGTCACACGGGAGTCCGGTGAGCCGGGCTGAGAGGAAGCTGATCCAAGCTTCGACCGTGGGGCGCGGGGGACCGCGCCCCGGAACCTGATCCGGATCATGCCGGCGCAGGGAGGCCTCTCCGCATTCGCCCGTGCCTGACGAAAGGCACGATCCATGACCGTTCTCGAGCGACCGCGGACGACGTGGCGGGTGGTCGACATCGTCGTCGCGAGCGTGATCGCCGCGGCGTGCAGCGTCGTCTTCATCGCCTGGGCGGTGGCCTACCAGGGTCCGGCGGCGCTGCTCACTCCCCTCCTGCCGGGCCTGCAGGGCCTCGTGAACGGTCCCTGGCTGTTCGCCGGCGTGCTCGCCGGGCTCGTCGTGCGGCGTCCCGGCGCGGCGATCTACGCCGAGCTCGTCGCCGCGGTGATCGAGGCGCTCGTGGGCAACCAGTGGGGCGTCACGACGCTGCTGTCGGGCGCAGTGCAGGGCCTCGGCGCCGAGGTGGTCTTCGCGCTGCTGCTCTACCGCCGCTTCGGCCCGGGAGTCGCGTTCCTCGCGGGCGCCGGCGCCGGGCTCGGCGAGACGGTCGTCGACCTGCTGCTCTACTACCAGGGCTCGACGCCGCTGTTCACCGTCGTCTACGCCGTCTCGACGATGTCGTCCGGCGCGGTCTTCGGGTTCCTCTCCTGGCTGCTCGTCCGCGCCCTCGCCCGCACCGGCGCCCTCTCGCGCTTCGCGGCGGGCCGCGACGCGAAGCGCGTCGGATAGCGGATGGCCGTTCCGGCCGCCGTCGAGGCGCGGAGATGGGGATTGCGGCACGCCGGCCGCCGTCCCTGGGCACTCGACGGCCTCGACCTCGTCGTCGAGCAGGGGGAGCGCGTGCTGCTCCTCGGCCCCTCGGGCAGCGGCAAGTCGACGCTTCTCGCCGCGCTGGCCGGCGTGCTCGCCGACGATCAGGGTGAATCGGCGGGCGCGCTCCTGGTCGGGGGGCGCCCGCCGCGGTCCGCGCCCGGCCGTGCCGGCCTCGTACTCCAGGACCCGCAGTCGCAGGTGATCCTGCCCCGGGTCGGCGACGACGCGGCGTTCGGGGCCGAGAACCTCGGCGTCCCCGGCGACGAGGTGCAGGCGCGGGTGACCGCTGCACTCGCCGCGGTCGGGCTCGACGTGCCGCTCGACGCGATGTCGACCCGGCTCTCCGGCGGCCAGCAGCAACGGCTCGCGCTCGCCGGCGTGCTCGCGATGCGCCCGCAGCTGGTGCTGCTCGACGAGCCGACCGCGAACCTCGACCCCGACGGGGTGACCGAGGTCCGGGACGCGGTCGTCGCCGCCGTCGCGGCGACCGGGGCGACGCTCCTCGTGGTCGAGCACCGCGTCGCCGTGTGGGCCGAGGTCGTGGACCGCGTCGTCGTGCTCGGGGCGCACGGCACCGTGGTCGCCGACGGGGCCCCGGGCGCGGTGCTCGAAGCGCAGGGCCGGTCGCTCGCCGCGCAGGGCGTGTGGGTGCCGGGCCGCTCGCCCGCCGTGCATCGGGCGCCGCTGTCCGCATCCGCTCCGATCCTCGACACACGGCGCCTGGTGATCGGGCGGGACCGGCGCCCACTGCTGGCCGTGCCGGATCTCGCGCTGCCGTCGTCCCGCCTCACGGCGCTGACCGGCCCGAACGGCGTCGGGAAGTCGACCCTCGCGCTGACGCTCGGCGGGCTGCTGCCCCCCGTGGCGGGTCGCATCCTGCCGTCGTCCGCACTCGCGGACGGCCTCCGCGGCGGCCCGTCGGGGTGGCGCTCCCGAGACCTGCTCGGGCGGGTCTCGGTCGTCTTCCAGTCCCCGCAGCACCAGTTCCTCGCCGGGACCGTGCGGGACGAGCTCGCGGTGGGGCTCCAGGCGCTCCGTCGGCCGCGCCGCGCGATCGAGGCCCGGGTCGACGAGCTCCTGGACCGGCTCGACCTGGTGCGGCTGGCCGACGCCAACCCGTTCACGCTCTCGGGCGGCCAGCAGCGGCGGCTGTCGGTCGGAAGCGCCCTCGCCGTGCCGCCGCGCCTGCTGCTGCTCGACGAGCCGACCTTCGGGCAGGACGCCCGCACCTGGGCCGCCCTCGTCGACCTGCTCCTCGAGGCCGTCGCCGACGGCGCCGCGGTCGTGGTCGCGACGCACGACCCCGAGCTCGTGGCGCTCGCCGACGACCGCCTGGCGCTCGAGCACGGATCCGCGGTGCCCGCATGAGGCCGATGGTCGAGCGGATCAACCCGCTCACCGCGATCGGCGTCGCCCTGCTCGTCGACCTCGTGCTCCTCGCCAGCGTCGACGCGGTCACCGCGGGTGTCGCGGTGCTCGCCGAGCTGCTGCTCGCGCCGCTCGGCGGCATCCGCCCCGCCCCGCTCGCCCGCCGGGCGGCTCCGCTGCTCGCCGCGGCCGCGGTCGCCGCCCTCACGATCGCCCTGTACGGCCGCACGTCGGGCGCCGTGCACCTGCGCTGGTGGCTGATCGTGGTCAGCGACGGCTCGATGTCGCTCGCGGCCGCGACCGCGCTGCGGATCCTCGCGATCGGGCTGCCCGCCGCGATCCTCCTCGCCGGCATGGACGCGACGCGCCTCGCGGACGCGCTCGGCTCACGGCTGCATCTGCCGGCGCGGTTCGTGCTGGCGGGCCTCGCAGCGGTGCGGCTCGTCGAGGTGTTCGGTGAGGACTGGCGGACGATCGCGCTGGCCCGCCGGACCCGCGGGGTCGGCGACACGAACCGGATCCGGCGCGTGCCCGGGCAGGTGTTCGCCCTCCTCGTGGTCGCCCTGCGGGGCGCGGGGCTGCTCGCGACCGCGATGGAGGCGCGCGGCCTCGGCGCCGCCGAGCAGCGCACCTGGTCGCGGCCCTCGACGTTCGGGCGCCTGGATCTGGCCGTGCTCTCCGCCGGGCTGCTCGTCGTGGTGCTCGCGGTCGGCGTCGGGCTCGCGACGGGGAGCTACCGTGTCGTCCTCACCTGACGGCGCGCTCGGCGCCGCGGCGCTGCTGGCCCGCGTCCGCCCCGCGCTCGGATCCGCGGGTGTCCTCCTGATCGACGGCCGGTCCGGCAGCGGCAAGACCACCCTCGCCGGCTGGCTCGCCCCCCGCCTCGGTGCGCGGGTGCTGCCCCTCGAGGATCTCTACTGCGGGTGGGACGGCCTCGACGAGGCGGCCGCGGTGCTCGCCGAGCGCGTGCTGCCGGCGCTCACCGCCGGCAGGGTGGCCGAGTGGCCGCGATGGGACTGGGCGACGGATCGCCGCACCGGTGTCGGGCGGCTGGCGCCCGGCGGCCCGCTGGTCGTCGAGGGCTGCGGCGCCCTGACCGGGGGTTCCCGCCGGTTCGCCGCCGTCGCGCTCGTGCTCGACGTCGCCACGAGCCTGCGCACGTCGCGCATCATGCGCCGCGATCCGCCGGACGCCCTGCCCGGGCACCGGCGGTGGGCGCTGCAGGAGCAGCGGCACGCCCTGCGGCATCCGCCCGCCGTGCTGGCCGACCTGGTGCTGAAGGGCGGCGTGCGGCTCCCTGAGGATCCCGCCAGCGCGCTGCGATAGCGTCGCCGCATGAGCGCCAGCACCCCGTCCGCCGAGCCCGACCGCTACGTCGCGGAGTACCTCGACGGCCCACTCGGGGGCACTGCGGAGCACCGCTACCTCATCGACGGGCAGCCCGAGCAGCGGCTCACGCAGGTGGCGCTCGTCGACGGCACCGAGGCGCTCTTCGACTACGTCGCGGGCGAGAGCCGCGAGCTGAACGGCGAGCGGTACGTGCAGTTCCGCTTCGACCCGAACGACAGCGACATGCTGCAGGGCCAGGCGGACCAGAACGAGGAGTCCCGCCACATCTGAGCCGCGGCGCCCCGTCCGTGGCCGATCGCGCGGATCCGCCGGCGCCCACCGCTCGGACGGGTCACGCCCATCCCAGCTCGTGCAGCCGGTCGTCGTCGAGCCCGTAGTAGTGGCCGATCTCGTGCACGAGCGTCGTGTGCACCTCGTCACGGAGCTCCTCCTCGGTCGCGCACGTGGCGAGGTGGGGGAGCCGGAAGAGCACGATGCGATCGGGCAGCTCGCCGAAGCCGTAGCGGTCGCGGTGGGTGAGGTCGACGCCCTCGTAGCGGCCGAGCACGTCGTCGCCGTCGTCCGGCGCGTCCTCGACGACGAACGCCACGTTCTCCAGGCCGTCGACCATCTCGTCGGGCAGGGCGTCGAGCTCGTCGACGACGATCGCCTCGAAGGCCTCCGCCGAGAGCCAGCCGCGGCTCATCGCACCCGAGCCGGGGGCCGGGGGAGAGGGATGGGGTGGACGACGGGACTCGAACCCGCGACATCCGGCACCACAAGCCAGCGCTCTACCAACTGAGCTACGCCCACCACGAAACCCGACGCCGGGCGTCGAGCGGCCATGAGTCTACTGCACCGCCGGGGCGGATCCCGAGGCGGGATGCTGCGCGAAGGCCTGCGTCACCTCGAGCGCCGCGGCCTGCGCCTGCTCCGACGTCGGGCCCGGCAGGGACACGAACGCCGCGCGCCGGTAGTAGTCGAGCTCGCGGATCGACTCGAGGATGTCCGCCAGCGCCCGGTGGCCGCCGTGCTTGGCGGGGGCGTTGTAGTAGACGCGGGGGAACCAGCGCTTGACGAGCTCCTTGATCGAGGAGACGTCGATGCTGCGGTAGTGCAGGTGCGCGTCGACGCGCGGCATCCACCGCACGAGGAACGAGCGGTCCGTGCCGATCGTGTTGCCCGCGATGGGCGACTGGCCGGGGCTCGTGAAGCGCTGCAGGTACTCCAGCAGCCGAGCCTCGGCCTCGCCGAGGCTCACGCCGTGCTGCATCGCCTCCGTGAGGCCGGAGGCGGAATGCATCGTGCGGACGACCTCACCCATCTGGGCGAAGGCCTCCGGGCTCGGCTTGATGACGATGTCGAAGCCGGGGTCGAGGGGCTTCAGGTCGAAGTCGGTGACGACCGCGGCGACCTCCACCAGCTCGTCGATCCCCAGATCGAGCCCCGTCATCTCGCAGTCGATCCAGACGAGGCGATCAGCGGCGGCCATCCGTCCACCCTACCCAGGACGCCCGATCGGTCCTCCGGGCCCCCTCCTGGTGACGGAACGACGGCGATTCCACGAACGACGGATCGAAGGGCCCCGGATCGCCGTCGTTCGTCCGGATCACCGTCATCTCGGCGGAGCCGTCGCCCGTGCTCGGCGAGGGCGCAGCCGCCACGGGGATCATGGCGCCATGTCACAGTCATCCGCTCCGCACCTGTTCCTCCTGGCGATGGACCAGCGCGACAGCATCGAGGAGAAGCTCTACCGGCTGGACAGGGCGCCCACGCCGGTCGAGGCGGCGAGCATCGCCGCGAACAAGCTGCTCGTCTTCCGGGGGCTGCTCGACGCCGTCACCGACCTGACCGACGGCGCGCGACCCGGCTTCCTGGTCGACGAGCAGTACGGCGCGTCGGCCGCCGTCCTCGCCGCCGCCGACGACGCGGTCGCCCTGGCGATGCCCATCGAGGCGAGCGGGCGGCAGTGGTTCGACTTCGCCTACGGTGCCGACTGGCGCAGCCACGCGGAGTTCTTCGGCACCGATCACGCGAAGGTGCTCGTGCGCGACAACCCGGGCCTGGACGCCGGCGAGCGGGTGCAGCAGGCCGAGCGCCTCGCCGAGGTGTCGGCGTGGGCGACCGCCGGGCGCCGCGGATTGATCCTCGAGCTCCTCGTCGCCGCGACCGACGACGACCTCGCGAAGGTCGACGGCGACACCGACCGGTACGACGCCGAGGTCCGTCCCGGCCTCACCGTGCAGGTGATGGAGTTCCTGCAGGACCACGGTGTCGAGCCCGCGATCTGGAAGATCGAGGGCCTCGCGACCCGCGAGGCGGCGGAGCGGATCGCCGCGGCCGCACGGCGCGACGGCCGAGCAGCGCGGTGCATCGTGCTCGGCCGACACGCGCCCGCCGAGCGGCTCAACGAATGGTTGCGGATCGCGGCACCCGTCGAGGGGTTCCTCGGGTTCGCGATCGGCCGGAGCATCTGGTGGGACGTGCTCGAGGGGCGGTTGTCGGGCGAGCTCGACGAGGCGGAGGCGCGGCGCCGGATCGCCGAGCGCTACGCGGGCTTCGTCCGCACCTACCTCGACGCGCTCGGCGGCTGACGCGCTCTACTCGAAGCGCGGGCGCAGCGAGCGCACCGGCGTCGTGGAGAGCGGCGCCTCGACCCGGTTGCGCGCGGCGTCCAACGAGGACGGGAGGCGGCAGGAGATGAGCCGGCAGTCCTGGATGGCCCGCGCAGGCACCTTGCGCAGGTCGCAGTCCCGGAACGTCGACCCGGCGAGCTCCACGTCACCCTCGAGCGCGAGCACCGTGACGGCGGTGAGGCTGCAGCCGAGGACCATCGACATCCGCCCGAGCTCAAGCGTCCCGCCGTGGATCTCCTGGTTGCGCAGCAGCGTCGGCATGCACTCGTCCTTCCGCGTCGCCCCGCAAGTGGGTTCGGGGCGGACACGGCACGGGTTTGGCCGACCGGGCTGCTGGGCGGCGCGGTCCGCTGCCGCCCCGTAGCGTGAACGGCATGCGCTACCGCAACCTCGGGACCTCGGGCCTCCGCGTCTCCGCCGTCGGCCTCGGCGGCAACAACTTCGG
>DASYJR010000080.1:0-8008 GCA_035996305.1 Amnibacterium sp.
CAGCCCCGGGTGCGGAGCGTCGACGGGAGTCGATCGAGCACGCGGTCGGCCAGGTCGGTGCCCCGCTCCGCCCGCCGCAGCGCCCGCTCGACCCGCCGGTCGCCCGGGAACTGCCAGGTCGGCATCCTCGCCGTGCCGCGCACGTCGTCCGGGATCGGGTTCGCGGTGAAGTACGCCCGCACGTTCTCGTACATCGTGTGGAACGGCAGCGGGTTCGAGGCGCCCGACGCGATGTGCAGGTAGCGCGGAGCGCCCGCGGGGGGCGGGGTCGCCGCGGCGGCGAGCACCGCGTTCACGACTAGGTCGACCGGGATCACGTCCAGCACCGAGTCGGGCACGCCGGGGAAGTCGGGCAGCTGGCCCCGGCCGAAGGCGAGGATCAGCGGATCGGCGACCTTGAACCCGTCGATCCAGCCGGGGAACGGGTGCGAGAGCGCGCTCTCGATGACGCTCGGGCGCACGATCGAGAGCCGGTGCCGCGCACCCCAGGCCTCCTCCGCGACCCGCTCGGCGAACGCCTTCGTCAGCGTGTACACGTCGGTCCAGCCGAGGCTCTGCGCGCGGGTGCGGCCCGCCTCCACGAGGCGCCGCTTCACGAGATCGAGGCGCGCCGCCTCCGTCGCCTGCGTCACGGCCTGGGGGCCCTGCTTGCCGCGCGAGGACCGCGCCTCCGCCATCAGCCGCTTCAGCTGGGCGGGCTCCCGGGAGGCGAGCTCGGCCCGGTCGCGGGCGCGGGCCGCGGCGTCCGCCTCGAGCAGCCAGTCGACCTCGTGCGGCAGCCGCGCCTCGGGCAGCACCCCCTTGCGGATGCCGCCGACGTAGCAGGTGGAGACGTGGACGACGTGCGGGTCGGCGCCGGTCTCGGCGAGCGCCGCGTAGAGCGCGCGGGCCCCGCCCACGTTCGTCGCGAACGCCTCGTCGATCGGCGGGTCGAACGAGACGGTCGACGCGCTGTGGACCACCAGATCGAGGTCCGGCGGGAGCGTGCCCGGTTCGGTGAGCGACCCCTCGTGCGCGCTGACGCGCTCGGCGAAGACGCGTGCGGCCTCGTCGCGGCCCACGCGCTCGCGCCATGGACCGAACACCGGCTTCGCGAGCAGCTTCGCGATGCGGTCGGCGCCGGACATCGACCCCTTGCCGCGCACGAGCACCGTGACGCGGGTGTCGGGATGCGAGACGAGCAGCCGCTCGAGCAGCGCCTGGCCGACGAATCCGGTGCCGCCGGTGAGCAGCACGTGGCCGGAGAGTGGGCCCACGGCCGCGGGCTGCGCCGGGGAAGTCATCGTGCTCGTATCGTATGCGTTCATGGCGACCGCGCTCGTGACCGGGGGGACGAGTGGCATCGGCGCCGCCTTCGCGAGGGAGCTCGCGCGACGAGGCTTCGACCTGGTCCTCGTCGCGCGCGACGCCGCGCGGCTGGAGCGCGAGGCGGAGCGCTACCGCGCGTCGGGCCGTCGGGTCGAGGTGCTCGTCGCGGACCTCGCCGACCGGGCCGATGTGCAGCGGGTCGCCGACCGGCTCGAGGACCCGGAGCGGCCCGTCGAGGTGCTCGTCAACAACGCCGGGTTCTCGATCCGGGCCCGGCTGACCGATCCGGACGTCGCCGAGCACGATCGTGCGTTCGAGGTGATGATGCGCTCGGTGCTGGTCCTCGCCGGCGCCGCCGCACGGGCGATGCGGGCCCGGGGCCGCGGCAGCATCGTGAACGTCTCGAGCACCGCCGGGTTCATCACCATGGGTGCCTACTCCGCGGTCAAGGCGTGGGTCACCGCGTACACGGAGGGGCTCGCCAACGAGCTGCACGGCTCCGGCGTCCGGGTGATGGCGCTCGCCCCCGGATGGGTGCACACCGAGTTCCACGAGCGGGCCGGGGTGCGCGTCTCCGGCATCCCGGAGGCGCTCTGGATCGACGCGGACGCGCTCGTCACCGTCGCGCTGCGGGACCTGGTGCGCGGCCGGGTCGTCTCGGTGCCGACCGTCCGCTACAAATCGCTCATGTTCCTCGTGCGGCATGCGCCGCGGGCCGGAGTCCGAGCGGTTTCGAGGGCGCTCTCCGGCCGCAGGAGCAGTAGCCTGCAGTCGTGACGACGCGGCTCCAAACCGACCTGGACGCCCGCTCCGAACGACAGGACGTGCGGCTGGACCGGTACACGTCGAAGCCGATCGCGATGGCCAGATACGTCGCGCAGCGGCTCCTGCTGGCGGGGGTGGTGCGGGGCGTCACGCGCGTGCAGGTGTTCGGCCGGAACGAGCTCGCGTCCCTCCGCGGCGCGTTCGTCGTCGTCGCGAACCACACGAGCCACCTCGACGCGCCGCTCGTCTTCACGACCCTGCCCCGCCGCCTCGCCCGCTACCTCGCCGCCGGCGCGGCCGCCGACTACTTCTTCGACGTCGCCTGGCGCCGGGGCCTCACCACCCTGTTCTTCAACGCATTCCCGATCCACCGCAGCGGGATGGAGCCCCGGAGCTCCGAGGCCCGCGCGCTGCTCGGCCGCGGCGTGCCGCTGCTCGTGTTCCCCGAGGGCACCCGCGGCAGCACCGGCCGTCTCGGCCAGTTCAAGGCCGGCGCCGCGGCCCTCGCCGCGCGGGCCGACGTGCCGTGCGTACCGGTCGCGATCATCGGGGCGGACATCGCCCATCCGCGCGGCTCGAAGTGGCCGAGGAGCGGACGCCCCCCGGTCGCGGTCGTCTACGGCCGGCCCGTCTTCGCCGCGTCCGGCGAGACCCCGGCCCAGTACATGCTCCGGGTGCGCGGCGAGGTCCAGCGCCTGCACGACGAGAACCAGTACCGGGTGCTGGTCGGCCGGCGGCCGAGCATGCACCAGCCCCAGGAGGAGCGCCCGTGACCGACCTGTCCGACCTCGTGGAGACGCCGGAGGACGAGCGGGACCCGAGGTCGGACAGGGTGCGGCACGCGGGAGCACCGGCCGAGACGGCCGATGTGCCGGCGGCACCCACCCGGGCCGGCGACGTGCCCCACATGAAGTGGTGGGGCTGGGGCGTCCCCGGCGTCGCGTTCCACTTCGAGGACAAGCCGGCGTTCGCGCCGTTCGTGGCCGAGGCCGTCGGCCTCGATCTGCACGCCGTCGCGCCGCTGGACCCGCCCCGGTTCGAGGGGCTGCAGGTCCCCGCGAGCCGTGACGACGGGCGCGTCCGGGCCGCCGCCGCGGCGATCGTCGGCGACGACGCCGTCCGCGACGACGCGATGGACCGCGTCGTGCACACGTACGGGAAGAGCCTCCGCGACCTCGTCCGCGTCCGTGCGGGCGTGCTGCCCCGCACCCCCGACCTCGTGGTCTACCCCGGCACGGAGGACGAGGTGCAGGCGCTCGTCGCCGCCCTGGTGGGCCTGGACGCGGTGCTCATCCCGTTCGGCGGCGGCAGCAACATCGCCGGCTCGCTCGAGCCGGACCCGGCGGAGTCGCGCGTGGTCGTCTCGGTCGACCTCGGCCGGCTCGACCGCCTCATCGACATCGACGTGGCGTCGGGCCTCGCCCGCATCCAGGCCGGCGCGCTCGGGCCGGTGCTCGAAGCGCAGCTGAACGAACGCGGCTGGACCATCGGGCACTTCCCGGACTCGTTCACGCACTCGACCCTCGGCGGCTGGGTCGCGACCAGGTCGTCCGGCATGCAGTCCGACAAGTACGGCGACATCGCCGACATCGCCAGGGGGATGCGCGTCGCCCGCCCGGGCGGCCTCCTCGACGTGCGGCCGTACCCGTCCGCCTCGACCGGTCCCAGCGTCCGCGAGCTGATCCTCGGCAGCGAGGGGCGGCTCGGCGTCATCACCGAGGTGACGGTGCAGGTGCACCGGGTGCCGGCGAAGCGCGTCATCCACGCCTACTTCTTCCCGAACTGGTCCGCGGGTCTCGCCGCGATGCAGGCGATCGCCGCGAGCGACGTGCATCCGACGGTGACCCGCGTCTCCGACGCCCGCGAGACCGGCTTCTCGCTCGCGACGGCGAAGGAGTCGAAGGGCCTGTCGGCACTCGCGCAGAAGGGGCTCATGGCGTTCCTGAAGCGGCGCGGCTGGGACCTCGACGAGCTCTGCCTCTCCTTCATCGGCTACGAGGGCGAGCCGGACCACGTCGGCCGCCAGCGCAAGGCCGTCGAGCGGATCGTGAGGCGGCACGGCGGCATCGGCGTCGGCACCGGCCCCGGTGTGCTCTACGACCAGAAGAAGTTCGATACGCCGTACCTCCGCGACTTCCTGCTCGACCGCGGCACCGCCGGCGACGTGTCCGAGACCGCCGCGCCGTGGTCGAGGCTGCGTCCCGTCTACGACCGCGCGATCGCCGCCGCCGAGGAGGCCTACGCGGCGCTCGGTCGGCAGGGCTGGATCATGTGCCACCTGTCGCACTCGTACCACGCGGGCGCGTGTCTCTACTTCACCTTCGCGTTCGTCTTCGGTGACGACCCGGTGGGGGAGTACGACCTCGTGAAGACCGCGGTGCAGCAGGCGTTCGCGGACGCGGGCGGATCGCTGTCCCACCACCACGGCGTCGGCCTCGAGCACGCCGCATGGCTGCCCGACGCCGTCTCGGCCGAGGGCGTCGGCGTGCTGCGGGGCCTGTTCGCGGCCACCGATCCCGGCGCGAACCTGAACCCGGCCAAGATCGTCCGCTGAACGGCGGTCGGCGACCACGCAGGGCGGCTGACAGGATCGGGGCATGGGGGTGCGGCGGAGCGGTGCGGGCGCGTTCTGGACCCTCGGGGCCGTGTTCCTGCTCGCCATGTCGTTCACGACGATCCCGACCCCGCTGTACGCCGCGTTCGAGCGCCAGGACGGCTTCCCCAGCTGGGTCGTGACCGTCGTGTTCGCCGCCTACGCGGTCGGCGTCGCCGTGGCCCTCGTGCTGGTCGGACACCTGGGCGACGTGCTCGGCCGCCGGCCGATCGCGGTCGCCGCGGTCGCCGCCGAGCTCGTCGCGGCCGTGCTGTTCCTGCTCGTGCCCGAGCTGCCCGGCCTCCTCGTCGCCCGCTTCGTGTCGGGCATCGGGATCGGGGCGCTCACCGCCTCCGCGACCGCCCAGCTCGCCGAGCTGCACGACCGCTGGCGTGGGTCGGGCGCGCTGCCCGGTGCCGTCGCCACGGTCGCGAACATCGGCGGCCTCGGGCTCGGGCCGCTCGTCGCCGGGGTGCTCGCCGTCACCGTGCCCGCGCCGCTCGTCGTCCCGTTCGTCGTCTACGTCGTGGCCCTCGTGGTCGCCGGGGTCGCGGCGTTCCTCGTGCCCGAGACGGTCCGCCGGGCGGATCCGCTGCCGCGCTACCGGCCCCAGCGGGTGGCCGTGGCACCAGAGGCCCGCGGAGCGTTCGTCGCGGCGGGCGTCGCGGTGTTCGCGGGGTTCAGCGTCTTCGGGCTCTTCGGAGCGGTGACCCCGACGGTGCTCGCCCACGTCTTCGGCGTCCCGTCGCCCCTCGTGATCGGCGCCGTCACCTGGTCGGTGTTCACCGCGGGCGCCCTCGCCCAGCTCGCCTTCCTGAAGGCGTCGCTGCGGGTGTCCCTGATCTCCGCGATGGTCGCGATCGCCGCCGGGCTCGCCGCGATCGGGGTCGCCCCGGTGCTCCGCGCGCTGCCGCTGTTCGTCCTCGGCGGGATCGCCGCCGGCGCCGGCTCGGGCCTCGTCTTCCGCGCCTGCCTCGGCCTCGTCGGACCCATGGCGCCGGACGAGCGGCGCGGGGAGACGCTCGCCGGGCTCTTCCTGCTCGCCTACCTCGGCCTCATCGTGCCGGTGCTCGCCGTCGGCGGCGCCCTCGCGGCGCTCCCGCCGGTGCCCGTCCTCGGCGTCTTCGCCGCGGCCGTCGCCCTCCTCGTGCTCGTCGCCGGGGTGCGCCTGGAGCGCCGGACCGCCGGTTGACACGCCCGCCTGGTAGAATCTCGGCAGCCCCGCATGTGCGGGGCACGGAGCAGACCGGCAGGAAGCTGGTCGTTAGTGGTGGACCTCGGGCCGGACGGCACGTCCCGCGCTCCTCTACTGATGACCAGGAGCCGAACCGGCGAGGCATCCACGCGGTCCTCCGCGTCGATGCACGCCACGGCTTGCCACGCTCCTTCCTGCCGCTTGCTCCTCCACTGAATGTGAAGGAGAACGACCTCTTGGAAGGTCCTGAGATCAAGTCCGCCGAAGCCGTCATCGACAACGGCGCCTACGGCACCCGCACCATCCGTTTCGAGGCCGGCCGCCTCGCCCAGCAGGCGCAGGGCAGCGTCGCCGCGTACCTCGACGAGGACACGATGCTGCTGTCCGCCACGAGCATCGGCAAGCAGCCGAAGGAGCAGTTCGACTTCTTCCCGCTGACCGTCGACGTCGAGGAGCGCTCCTACGCCGCCGGCAAGATCCCCGGCTCGTTCTTCCGGCGCGAGGGCCGGCCCTCCACCGAGGCGATCCTCGTCTGCCGCCTGATCGACCGGCCGCTGCGCCCGTCGTTCGTCAACGGCCTCCGCAACGAGGTCCAGATCGTCATCACGGTGCTGTCCATCGCCCCGGGCGAGTTCTACGACGCCCTCGCGATCAACGCCGCGAGCGCCTCGAGCCAGCTGTCCGGTGTGCCGTTCTCCGGCCCGATCGCCGGTGTGCGCCTCGCCCTCATCGAGGGCCAGTGGGTCGCGTTCCCGACGTTCGAGCAACTCGAGCAGGCCGTCTTCGACCTCACCGTCGCCGGCCGGGTCGTCACGAACGCCGACGGGTCCAGTGACGTCGCGATCATGATGGTCGAGGCGGAGGCCACCGAGCACGCCGTCGACCTCATCCGCGCCGGCGCCCGGAAGCCGTCCGAGGAGGTCGTGGCCGAGGGCCTCGAGGCCGCCAAGCCGTTCCTCCGCACCCTGGTCGAGGCGCAGGCGAAGCTCGCCGAGCAGGCCGCCAAGGAGACCCGCGAGTACCCGGTCTTCCTGCCCTACACCGACGAGACCTACGCGGTCGTCGAGGACCTCGCCCTGACGGACCTGAGCGCCGTGTACCGGATCTCCGGCAAGGTCGAGCGGCAGGAGGCCGACGACAACCTCAAGTCCCGCGTGAAGGACGCCGTCCAGATGATGGTCGACGGCGGCCAGCTGCCCGCGTCGGCCCTCACCGAGGTGTCCGGGGCGTACAAGGCGGTCACGAAGAAGGTCGTTCGCGGCCGGATCCTCACCGAGGGCGTCCGCATGGACGGCCGCGGCCTGAAGGACATCCGTCCGCTCGACGCCGAGGTCGCGGTGATCCCGCGGGTGCACGGCTCGGCGATCTTCCAGCGCGGCGAGACGCAGATCCTCGGCGTCACCACGCTGAACATGCTGAAGATGGAGCAGCAGATCGACTCGCTGTCGCCCGTCACGAAGAAGCGCTACCTGCACCACTACAACTTCCCGCCCTACTCGACCGGTGAGACCGGCCGCGTCGGGTCGCCGAAGCGTCGCGAGATCGGGCACGGCTTCCTCGCCGAGCGCGCGCTCGTGCCGGTGCTGCCCCCGCGTGAGGAGTTCCCCTACGCGATCCGTCAGGTCTCCGAGGCGCTCAGCTCGAACGGCTCGACCTCGATGGGCTCGGTCTGCGCGTCCACGCTGTCGCTGCTGAACGCGGGCGTGCCGCTGAAGGCGCCCGTCGCGGGCATCGCGATGGGTCTGGTGTCCGAGACGGTGAACGGTGAGACGCAGTACGCGACCCTCACCGACATCCTGGGCGCCGAGGACGCGCTCGGCGACATGGACTTCAAGGTCGCCGGCACGAGCGAGTTCGTCACGGCGATCCAGCTCGACACGAAGCTCGACGGCATCCCGTCGTCGGTGCTCGACGGTGCGCTGCAGCAGGCCCGTGAGGCGCGCCTCACGATCCTGGGCGTCCTCAACCAGGCGATCGACGCGCCCGACGAGATGGCGCCGACCGCGCCCCGCGTCATCAGCGTCCAGATCCCCGTCGACAAGATCGGCGAGCTGATCGGGCCGAAGGGCAAGACGATCAACGGCATCCAGGACGAGACCGGCGCCGACATCTCCATCGAGGAGGACGGCACCGTCTACATCGGCGCC
>DASYJR010000081.1:0-5000 GCA_035996305.1 Amnibacterium sp.
GACGAGGCTCCGCGCGATGTGGATGTTGCGGTCGCCGAGCAGCTGCGCGGCGGCGTCGAACACGATGTAGAGCTCGATGAGGGGCGTGCCGCCCATGCCGTTGACGAACAGCAGGACGTCGTCGCTCGACGTGAACGGCAGGTCCTCGAGGATCGGCTCGAGCATCCGCCGGACGATGCCGTCGACGGGCTCCCACTCGATCCTCGCGCGGCCCGGCTCACCGTGGATGCCGATCCCGATCTCGATCTCGTGGTCGGAGATGTCGAAGCTGGGGGTACCGGCGTGCGGCACGACCGGTGCGGTCAGCGCGACGCCCATCGACCGGACGTTCTCGTTCACCCTCCTGGCGATCGCCGCCACCGTGGCGAGGTCGTCGCCCCGCTCGGCCGCCGCGCCCGCGATCTTCTCGATCAGCACGGTGCCGGCGACGCCCCGCCGTCCGGCGGTGTAGAGCGAGTCCTTCACCGCGACGTCGTCGTCGACCACCACGGTCTCGACCTGCAGGTCCTCCGCGGCGGCGAGGTCGGCGGCCGTCTCGAAGTTCAGCACGTCACCCGTGTAGTTCTTCACGATGTGCAGGACGCCCGCACCGCCGTCCACGGCCTTCGTCGCCTCGAGGATCGGATCGGGCGTCGGCGACGTGAAGACCGCGCCGGGCACGGCGGCGTCCAGCATCCCGACGCCGACGAAGCCGCCGTGCAGCGGTTCGTGGCCGGAGCCGCCGCCGGAGACGAGGCCGACCTTGCCACGCACGGGGGCGTCGGCGCGGACGACGATCGGCGGGTCGCCCTGCACCCGGAGCAGTCCCGGGTGGGCCTGTGCGACACCGGCGAGCGCGTCGGCGACGACGGTCTGCGGATCGCGGATGAGCTTCTTCATCGAATGCCTCCAACATGCGGCGGACGCCGCGTCCGGGCCGACTCTACGACTCGTCGGGGGGCCCCGGCACGGGAGATCCGCAGCCGTCGACGATCGGCCGGAATCGCCCGGAGCGGCGCGTGCGGCCCGGAGTATGGTGACGCTCGGACGGTGGGGCGCAGGGGCTCCCGCCGCATCAGGACTCGAGGAAGAGGCACGCGTGACTGCGTCGGTAGGTGCTCAATTTCTGTCCGAGGTCGTCGGCACGGCGATGCTGGTGCTGCTCGGTTGCGGCGTCGTCGCGACGGCCATTCTGACCCGCAGCAAGGGCCTCGGTGGCGGCTGGCTGCTCATCAACTTCGGCTGGGGCCTCGCGGTGTTCGCGGGCGTGACGGTGGCCTACGCCTCCGGCGGCTACCTCAACCCGGCCGTCGTCGTCGGTGCGCTCGCCGCCGGCACGTTCAAGGGCGGGTTCGGGGTCGCGCTGCTGTTCATCCTCGCGGAGCTGATCGGCGCGTTCGTGGGAGCCGTGCTCGTCTGGCTCGCCTTCAAGCGGCACTTCGACGAGGAGGCGGACCCGGGCACCGCGCTCGGCGTCTTCTCGACCGGCCCGGCCATCCGCGCGCTCGCCTGGAACCTCGTCACCGAGATCATCGGCACCTTCGTGCTCGTGTTCGTGGTCATCGCCTTCGGCAAGGGCAGCACGCCGGCCGGCCTCGGGGCGATCCCGGTGGCCCTCCTCGTCGTCGGCATCGGCGCCTCGCTCGGTGGCCCGACCGGCTACGCAATCAACCCGGCCCGTGACCTCGGCCCTCGCCTCGCGCACGCCGTCCTGCCGATCCCGAGCAAGGGCACCAGCGACTGGTCGTACGCCTGGGTGCCCGTCGTCGGCCCGCTGATCGGCGGCCTGCTCGCGGGGCTCCTCTCCTACGTCCTGCTGCCCGTGCTGCACTGATCAGAACCGACCCGAACCACACCGGAACGAAGGAGTACCCAGTGGCCGATTACGTCCTCGCGATCGATCAAGGAACCACATCCACGCGCGCCATGGTCTTCGACCACTCGGGCAAGGTCGTCTCGACCGGTCAGCTCGAGCACGAGCAGATCTTCCCGCGCGCGGGCTGGGTCGAGCACGACCCGGAGGAGATCTGGCGGAACACCCGTGAGGTGATCGGTCAGGCGCTGTCGCGCGCGGACATCACGCGGCACGACATCGCCGCGGTGGGCATCACCAACCAGCGCGAGACGACGGTCGTCTGGGAGCGGGCGACGGGCAAGCCGGTCTACAACGCGATCGTCTGGCAGGACACCCGCACGCAGTCGATCGTCGACCGCTTCGCGGCGGACGGCGGCGTCGAGCGGTTCAAGCAGAAGGTCGGGCTGCCGCTGTCCACCTACTTCGCGGGCACCAAGATCGTCTGGATCCTCGAGAACGTCGAGGGCGCCCGCGAGAAGGCGGACGCCGGCGAGCTGATGTTCGGCACGACGGACAGCTGGGTGCTCTGGAACCTCACGGGAGGCGTCGACGGCGGCGTGCACGTCACCGACGTCACGAACGCGTCCCGCACCCTGTTCATGGATCTCGCGACCTGCTCGTGGGACGAGGAGATCCTCGGCGTGCTCGGCATCCCCACGTCGATGCTCCCCGAGATCAAGAGCTCGTCCGAGGTCTACGGCACCGTGGAGTCGTCGAGCCTGCTGCGCGAGGTGCCGATCGCGGGCATCCTCGGCGACCAGCAGGCGGCCACGTTCGGCCAGGTCGCGTTCGAGCCCGGCGAGGCGAAGAACACGTACGGCACCGGCAACTTCCTGATCTTCCCGACGGGCACCGAGATCGTGCACAGCACCAACGGGCTGCTGACCACGATGGCGTACCGGCTGGGCGACGGGGAGCCGCACTACGCGCTGGAGGGGTCGATCGCCGTCACGGGATCGCTCGTGCAGTGGCTGCGCGACAACCTCGGCCTGATCGGCAGCGCGCCGGACATCGAGCAGCTCGCCGGCACGGTCGAGGACAACGGCGGCGCCTACTTCGTGCCGGCGTTCTCCGGTCTCTTCGCGCCCTACTGGCGCTCCGACGCCCGCGGGGCCCTGGTCGGCCTCACCCGGTACGTGAACAAGGGCCACATCGCCAGGGCCGCGCTCGAGGCCACCGCCTTCCAGACGAAGGAGGTGCTGGATGCCGTCAACGCGGACACGGGCAACCCGTTCACCGAGTTGAAGGTCGACGGCGGCATGGTGCAGAACGACCTGCTCATGCAGTTCCAGGCGGACATTCTCGACATCCCGGTCGTGCGGCCCCAGGTGGCCGAGACCACGGCGCTCGGGGCCGCGTACGCCGCCGGCCTCGCGGTCGGCTTCTGGAACGACTTCGACGACCTGCGCAAGAACTGGCAGGAGGACAAGCGCTGGGAGCCGTCCATGGACTCGGACGAGCGCGAGCGGCAGTACCGGAACTGGAAGAAGGCCGTCACGAAGACGTTCGACTGGGTCGACGAGGACGTGAACTGACCGGCCGGTCCTGATCCGTCCGCCCCGACCGACGGGCGTCGCCTCCTCGAGGCGGCGCCCGTCGGTCGCGTTCAGGGGCGCCGGGTCGCTGCGGTCCAGGCGTCGAGCTTCGCGCGCGCCGCGCCCGAGTCGACCGCCTCGGCGACCGTGTCGAGACGTTCCCGGAGTCGGCGCGCCATCGGCCGTTCCGCCTGGCCCGGGTCCTGCAGCAGGTCCCATGCGACCAGCCCGGCCGCGGCGTTCAGGAGCACGAAGTCGCGCACCGGGCCGCCCTCGCCGTCGAGGGTGCGCCGCACGGTCGCCGCGTTCTCCTGCGGCGTGCCGCCGGTGAGCTGCTCGAGCCGCGCCACGGGCAGTCCGACGTCGGCCGGGTGCACGTCGTGCTCCGTCACGGCGCCGGCCGACACCTCCCAGATGTGGCTGTGGCCGGTCGTCGAGAGCTCGTCGAGCCCGTCGTCGCCGCGCACCACGAGCGCGGTCGCGCCCCGCGTCTGCAGGACACCGGTCACGAGCGGCACGACGGCGGGCCTGGCCACACCGATCACGTTCGCATCCGGCCTGGCCGGGTTGCAGAGGGGGCCGAGGAAGTTGAACACCGTGGGCACGCCGAGGGCGCTGCGCGCCTCCGCCGCGTGCCGGAAGCCGGGATGGAACGCCGACGCGAAGACGAAGGTGATCCCGACCTCGTGCAGCACGCGGGCGACGCCCGCCGCGTCGAGGTCGATCCGCACCCCGAGCGAGGCGAGCACGTCGCTCGCCCCCGACGCGGAGCTCGCCGCGCGGTTCCCGTGCTTGACCACGGGTACGCCGGCGGCCGCCGCGACGACGGCGGCGGTCGTCGACACGTTCACCGTGCGGAACCCGTCCCCCCCGGTGCCGACGATGTCGAGCGCCTCCGGACCCACCGGCAGCGGCACGGCGTGGGCGAGCACGGCGTCGCGGAAGCCGACGATCTCGTCGACCGTCTCCCCCTTGGCCCGGAGGGCGACGAGGAAGCCGGCGAGGGTGGCGGACGGCGCCTCCCCGGCCATGACGCGCTCCATCGCCCAGGTCGCCTCGGCCACCCTGAGGTCGTGCCCGTCGAGCAGGGCGGCGAGCAGTCGGGCCCACTCGGCGGCATCCGTCACGGCTTCACCCTACCGACGGGCGCGTTCCGCGGAAGGCGCCCCCGTTCCCGCCCCCGCGCGCCCCCAGATCGCCGTGCAGCGCCGCCGCCGGGTCGGGCGGGCGGGGCCCGGAGCGACCATAATGATCTCGTGAGCAGTGCGTCAGTGCTTCAGAACGCGAACGCGCCCGCGGTGAATCGGCCGAACTCGATCGCGGTCGGCACGATCGTGTGGCTCGGCAGCGAGGTGATGTTCTTCGCGGGGCTCTTCGCGATCTACTTCACGCTGCGCACGTCGCTGCCGCAGCTCTGGGCCGAGAGCACCAGGCACCTCGACGTGCCGTACGCCCTGACGAACACGCTCATCCTGGTCTCGAGTTCGTTCACCTGCCAGTTCGGCGTCTTCGCGGCCGAGCGGCTGCAGGCCAGGGCGACCGGCTGGCGCCTCTCCCAGTGGGGCATGGTCGAGTGGTTCTTCCTCACCTACGCCCTCGGCGCCGTCTTCGTGACCGGCCAGGTTTTCGAG
>DASYJR010000082.1:0-8419 GCA_035996305.1 Amnibacterium sp.
GCCGCCACCGAGCCCGAGGCGACCACGGCCGCCGAGGACGAGTCGTCGCCCGCCGACGTGCCGGTGGAGACCACCGACACCGTCGAGGAGTCGGCTCCCGTCGAGCCCGAGACCGAGACCCCGGCCGCCGCCGAGGTCGAGGCCGACGCCGCGCAGAAGACCGGCGGCAGCGAGACCGGGACGACCCCCGCCTCCTGACCTCCGCCGTATCGAAGGGCCCCGCCACGTGATCCGTGGCGGGGCCCTTCGTGTGTCCGGACCCCGTGCGCCGTGCTCAGGAGTTCGGCTGCGATCCGCCGCCCTGCAGCGCGGATGCCCTGAATCGGGGTGGCGGATCCTGAGAACGGCGGCGGCGCGGGCCGTACGCTCGGGCCGTGGCCAGCGAAGCGACGACGATCGAGGTCGACGGACCGAACGGCGTCCGGGAGATCCGGATCTCGAGCCCCTCCCGCGTGCTCTGGCCGGAGGTGGGGATCACGAAGCTCGACCTCGCGACCTACCTCGCGGCGGTCGGTGGCCCGTTCGTCGAGGCGAACGGCGACCGACCGATCTCCCTGCAGCGGTTCGGCGGCGACGTGACGGGGGAGTTCTTCTTCTCGAAGAACCCGCCGAAGGGCGCGCCGGAGTGGATCCGCTCGGTCGTCGTCACCTACCCGAGCGCGAGGGCGCATCCGCAGCTCGTGATCGACGAGCCGGCGGCCGCGGTGTGGGCCGGGCAGATGAACACGCTCGTGTTCCACGCGTGGCCGTCCCGGGCCGAGGCGTCCGACTACCCGGATCAGCTGCGCATCGACCTCGACCCGCAGCCCGGCACGGCGTTCGCGGAGGCGCGGACCGCCGCCTTCGGGATGCGGGCGGTGCTGGCCGAGGCGGGGCTGACCGCGTTCGTGAAGACCTCCGGCAACCGGGGGCTGCACCTCTATGCGCCGATCACGCCGGACCACGAGTTCCTCGACGTCCGCCACGCCGTCATCGCGGCGGCGCGCGAGCTCGAGCGACGCACCCCGGAGACCGTGACCACCGCGTGGTGGAAGGAGCTGCGCGGCGAGCGCATCTTCCTCGACTTCAACCAGGCCGCCCGTGACCGCACCATCGCGGGCGCCTACAGTCCTCGGGCCCTGCCCGCCGCGACCGTCTCGACGCCGGTGTCGTGGGACGAGCTGGAGGCGGGCGTCGATCCGCTCGCGTTCACGGTGCTCACCGTGCCCGGGCGGCTCGCCGAATCGGGCGACCCGTGGGCGGGGATGGCGTCGTCCGCGGCCGGCATCGAGACGCTCCTCGCGTGGTGGCAGCGGGACCTCGACGCGGGCCTCGGCGAGATGCCGTTCCCGCCGGACTACCCGAAGATGCCGGGGGAGCCGCCGCGCGTGCAGCCGAGCAGGAAGAACGCCGAGAACTGGGACGACGACGCCGGTTGAGCGCCGCAGCAGGACGAGATCACGGCAGCAGGACGAGATGCCCGGTTTCGTCCTGCTGAACCGATCTCGTCCTGCTGGGGTGCTTCGTCAGGCGAGGACCTGCGCCAGGTCGTAGTCGTGCGGCACCTCGAGCTGCTCGTAGGTGCAGGACAGTGGGTCACGATCGGGCCGCCAGCGCTCGAACTGCACGGTGTGCCGGAAGCGGTCGCCCTCCATCTGGTCGTACCGCACCTCGAGCACGCGCTCCGGCCGCAACAGCACGAACGACGTGTCGCGACCGGAGGAGAAGCGGCTCCGCTCGCCCTCGCCGACCACCGCCTCCCCGTGCTCGTCCCGCTGCACGAACGGGGCCAGCTCGTCGACGAGCGCGTCGCGCATCCGCTGGGTGAAGGCGCTGACGCCGCCGACCTGCGCGAGGCGGCCGTCCGCGGTGTAGAGCGAGACGAGCAGGGAGCCGACGCCGTGCCCACTCGTGTGCACGCGGTAGCCGGTGGCGACGACGTCGGCCGTGCGGTGGTGCTTCACCTTGAGCATCGTGCGCTTGCCCGGCCGGTACGGCTCGTCGACCGGCTTCGCGACGACGCCGTCGAGGCCCGCGCCCTCGAACTCCGCGAGCCAGGCCTGCGCGCGGGCCGGGTCGTCCGTCACCCGCGTCAGGAACAGCGGTGCCTCCGCGTCCCGGAGGAACGCCTCCAGCAAGGCCCGGCGCGCCCCGAACGGGGCCTCGAGCAGGGACCGGTCCGCGGTCGCGAGCAGGTCGAACGCCACGAACGAGGCCGGGGTCTCCGCGGCGAGCTTCGTGATGCGCGACTCGGCCGGATGGATGCGCTGCGTGAGCGCGTCCCAGTCGAGCCGCTGCCCGCCGGGGCCCCCTCTCGGCACGACGACCTCGCCGTCGACGACGCACGGCCCGGGGAGGGTACGGGCGAGCGCTGCCGTCAGCTCGGGGAAGTAGCGGGTGAGCGGCTTGCCGCCGCGGCTGCCGATCTCGACGGTCTCGCCGTCGAAGGCGACGATGCCGCGGAAGCCGTCCCACTTCGGCTCGTAGAGCAGGCCGCCGCCGCCCGGCGCCGCCGTCGGCACGGTCGGCACCGCCTTGGCGAGCATGGGTTCGACGGGCAGTTCGATCGGGAGGCGCTGGGTGGGCACGCGCCCATCCTGCCGCGGGGTGCCGGGCGCCGTCTGTCCCCGTTCGGGACATCAGCACGCCGGCGCCGCCATCCATCCGTCCCCGCGGGATGCAGCAGCGCGGCGCCCGGCAAGATGGGCGGATGACGGAGGACAGCACGGCGGCGGCGGAGGCCACCCCGCTCGTGCGGCTGCGCCTCGATCTCGCCTACGACGGCACCGACTTCGCCGGCTGGGCACGCCAGGCCGATGGCCTGCGGACCGTGCAGGGGGTGCTCGAGGACGCGCTGCGGGTCGCCGCGGGCCGCGCGCCGGGGCCGGTGCCGCGACTCGTCGTCGCCGGCCGCACCGACGCCGGCGTGCATGCGGCGGGCCAGGTCGCCCACGTCGACCTGAGCGAGGCGCAGCTCGACGCGCTCGTGCGGCGGCACGGGGGCACGGGCGACGTCGCACGGGTGGCCGAGCGGCTCACCGGCATGCTCGCCGTGTCGGGGGACGTGGTCGTGCACCGAGCGTCCGCCGCACCGGCCGGCTTCGACGCCCGATTCAGCGCGGTGCACCGCCGCTACCGGTACCGCATCGCCGACGCGACGCCCGCTCGGGATCCGCTCGAGCGGCGCCGCACCCTCTGGCACTCGCGCCGGCTCGAGCTCGAGCTGCTCCGCGCCGCCGCCGCGCCGCTGCCCGGCCTGCACGACTTCGCCGCGTACTGCCGCCCGCGGCCCGGCGCCACGACCATCCGCACCCTGCAGTCCTTCACCTGGGAGCGCGAGGCCGGCGGCGTGCTGGTCGCCGAGGTGCAGGCGGACGCGTTCTGCCACGGCATGGTGCGCTCGCTGGTCGGGGCCGCCCTCGCGGTCGGGGGCGGGCGGCTGCCCCCCGCGAGGATGCACGAGCTGCTCGACACCGAGGGCCGCACCGGCGAGTTCGCGACCGCGCCCGCGCACGGTCTCACGCTCGTCGAGGTCGCCTATCCGCCGGATGCGGAGCTCGCTCCGCAGGCGGATCGGGCCCGGGCACGCCGAGCGTCGGGGGACACGCCGCCGATGGGCTAGACTCGGTCGGCACGTGCGGGCACGCCCGCGCGCCTCTTCGAGCCCTCCACCCGCTCGTTCCGGCCCAATGGGCTGCTGAACGGGCACCGGAGCGGGATCCACGACCACCTCGAGACAGAAAGCGTGAGCATCGTGACGCGCACCTACAGCCCCAAGGCTGCCGAGATCCAGCACGACTGGGTCGTCATCGACGCAGCCGACGTCGTGCTCGGCCGGCTCGCCAGCCATGCCGCAGCCCTCCTGCGCGGCAAGCACAAGGCGACCTTCGCCCCGCACCTCGACTCCGGTGACTACGTCATCATCGTGAACGCGGCGCAGGTCGCGCTCACCGGGTCGAAGCGCGACCAGAAGCTCGCCTACCGGCACTCCGGCTACCCGGGCGGCCTCACCGCCGTCGGCTACGCGGAGCTGCTCGAGAAGCACCCGACGCGTGCCGTCGAGAAGGCCATCCGCGGCATGCTGCCGAAGAACTCGCTCGGCCGCGCGCAGATCAAGAAGCTGAAGGTGTACGCGGGTCCCGAGCACCCGCATGCCGCGCAGCAGCCCACGCCGTACACCCTGAACCAGGTCGCGCAGTAGGACCGGAAGAAGCACACGAACATGGCACGCATCGCAGATTCCATCGACACCCCCACCTCGTTCAGCACGGCGAGCACCGCGCCGGCCGAGACGCCGGTCCGCCCGCCGCTGACCGTCCCGGGTGCGGCCGTCGGCCGCCGCAAGCAGGCCATCGCCCGCGTTCGGCTCGTTCCCGGCTCCGGCACCATCACGGTCAACGGCCGGGAGTTCGCGGACTACTTCCCGAACAAGCTGCACCAGCAGCTGATCAACGACCCGTTCACGGTGCTGGAGCTCTCCGGTGCCTACGACGTGATCGCGAAGATCTCGGGCGGCGGCCCCTCCGGCCAGGCCGGCGCGCTGCGCCTCGGCATCGCGCGGGCGCTCAACGAGATCGACGTCGAGAACAACCGCCCCGGGCTGAAGAAGGCCGGCTTCCTGTCGCGCGACGCGCGCGTCAAGGAGCGCAAGAAGGCAGGCCTGAAGAAGGCCCGCAAGGCGCCGCAGTTCTCGAAGCGCTGACGCTCGGCGTCGCCGCTTCCCCCGTCATGGTCCGTCTCTTCGGCACGGACGGCGTCCGCGGCCTCGCGAACCGCGAGGTCACCCCGGAGCTCGCCCTGTCGCTCGCGCAGGCCGCCGCCCACGTGCTGGGCGAGGGGCCGCGGGCGGCCGGGCGCCGGCCGTTCGCGGTGCTCGCGCGCGATCCGCGGATCTCGGGCGAGTTCATCTCGGCCGCCGTCGCGGCGGGGCTCGCCGGATCCGGCGTCGACGTGTACGACGCGGGGGTGATCCCGACGCCCGCCGCCGCGTTCCTCATCGCCGACATCGGCGCCGACTTCGGCGTGATGATCTCGGCGTCGCACAACCCGGCGCCGGACAACGGGATCAAGATCTTCGCCGCCGGCGGCACGAAGCTGCCGGACGAGGTCGAGGACCGGATCGAGGCGGCGATGCAGCGGCCGCCGCTCGCGCCGACGGGTGCCGGTGTCGGCCGCATCCGCCGGTTCGCGGACGCCGAGGACCGCTACGTCGTGCATCTCATCGAGACGCTGCCCCATCGGCTCGACGGCCTCACGGTCGTGCTCGACTGCGCCAACGGCGCCGCGGCCGGCGTCTCGCCCGAGGTGTTCTCCCTCGCCGGGGCGCGGGTGATCGTCATCGGCAACGACCCGGACGGGGTCAACATCAACGACGGCGTGGGCTCGACGCACCTCGCGAGCCTGGCGGCCGCGGTGATCGAGCACGGCGCCGACGCAGGGATCGCGCACGACGGGGACGCCGACCGGTGCCTCGCCGTGGACGCGGAGGGCCGGGTCGTCGACGGCGACCAGATCATGGCGATCCTCGCCACGGCGATGCACGCCCGCGGCGCGCTCCGCGGGAACACCCTCGTCGCCACGGTGATGAGCAACCTCGGCCTGCACCATGCGATGCGCGAACGCGGGATCGAGGTGCTCGCCACGAAGGTCGGGGACCGCTACGTGCTCGAAGCGCTCGGCGAGAGGAACCTCTCGCTCGGCGGCGAGCAGTCCGGGCACGTGATCATGGCCGACCACGCGACGACCGGTGACGGCCTGCTCACGGGGCTGCACCTGCTGGCGGAGGTCGCGCGCAGCGGCCGCACCCTCGCCGAGCTCGCCTCGATCGTGACGGTGCACCCGCAGGTGCTCGTCGCCGTGCGCGACGTGGACCGCGACCGGGTCGGTTCCGACGAGGGCGTGATCGCGGCGGTCGCCGAAGCGGAGGCGCAGCTCGGGGAGTCGGGCCGGGTGCTGCTGCGGCCGTCCGGGACGGAACCCGTCGTGCGCGTCATGGTGGAGGCGGCCGACCACGAGACGGCCGAGGCCGTCGCGGCGCGGCTCGTCGACGTGGTGCGCGAGCGGCTCGCGCTGCAGACCACATCCGCCCCGTGACGACGGCCCAGTCCGCGGCGCTGCGCCGGGGCACCCGGATCGTCGCCGGGATCGGGATCGTCCTCACCCTGCCGCGCGTCGTGGTCGCGTGGCTCGTGCTCGACACGACGCCGGTGCCCGTGATCGCGACCGTGCTCTTCGTGATCGGCGTCCTCGTGCTCGGCCTCCTGCTGAACCGGGCCCTGCTCGCGCGGCTCGGCTCGCGCTGGTGGACGGGCCTGATCGGGCTCGCGGCCGCCGTCGTCGGCGCGGTGGCGACGAGCGGCGCGACGGCGCTCGGGAACGGGGTCGCGGTGCAGGGCTACAGCGGGGTGGTCGTGCCGCCCCAGGTCGCGCTCGTCAACTGGCTCGTCCTCGCGGCGCTCACCCTGTGGCTGCTCGGGGTGCTGCTGCTCGTGACCGCCGCGCTCGGCGGCGTGACCGCGCTGCTCGCGGCCTCCCGCCGCGGCCGCTAGATCTTGCGCAGCAGCACGCTCCGCACGGCGTGGTCGCTCGCCTTCCGCAGCACGAGCCGCGCCCGGGACCGGGTCGGCAGCACGTTCTCGCGGAGGTTCGGCTCGTTGATCTCGTGCCAGATCCTCGACGCGGTCGCGCGCGCCTCCTCGGGGCCGAGCGACGCGTAGCGGTGGAAGTAGGAGCGCGGCGACGAGAAGGCCTCGGTCTGCAGCCGGCGGAACCGCTCGATGTACCACTCCTCGATGTCGCTGGTCCGCGCATCCACGTAGACGCTGAAGTCGAAGAGGTCGCTGACGGCGAGTCCCGTGTGCAGCGGCGGCTGCAGCACGTTCAGGCCTTCGACGATCAGCACGTCGGGGCGGTGCACGACCACCTCGGCGTCCGGGACGATGTCGTACGCCTCGTGGGAGTAGAAGGGCGCCCGCACCTCTGGGGCGCCGCTCTTCACCGCCGTGATGAACCGCAGCAGCGCTCGCCGGTCGTAGGACTCCGGGAAGCCCTTCCGCGCGAGGATGCCGCGACGCTCGAGCTCCGCGTTCGACAGCAGGAACCCGTCGGTCGGCACCAGCTCGACCTTGGGGGTGTCGTCCCATCGGGCGAGCAGCTCGCGGAGGAGGCGCGCGACCGTCGACTTGCCGACGGCGACGGATCCGGCGACCCCGATCACGAACGGCGTGGTGTCCGTCGACGACCCCAGGAACCCGCGGGTGCGCTCGTGGAGCTGCCGGGCACCGGTCGCGTAGAGGTTCAGGAGGCGGCTGAGCGGCAGGTAGACCTCCGCCACCTCGCGGGAGTCGAGCGGCTCGCCCAGACCCCGCAGCCGCACGAGCTCCACATCCGTCAGCGGCTGGGGCGTGCCCGCCGCCAGGGCCGCCCATTCGTCGCGACCGATCTCGATGAAGGGGGTGAGCCCGTGCGCGGGACCCGCCGCGGACCGGTCGGACACGGTCCCCGATGCTACTTCCCGGGCCGAGGTGCTCTCTCGAGGCCGGTTACACTCGGCTCTCGATGTGCGGGATCGTCGGATACGTGGGTGGACGGGACGCCATCGGAGTGCTCGTGGGCGGCCTGAAACGGCTCGAGTACCGCGGGTACGACTCCGCCGGGGTCGCGCTGATCGGGGAGGACGGCGAGCTCGCCATGCACAAGCGCGCCGGCAAGCTCGGCGTGCTCGAGGCCGACCTCGTCGCGGACCCGCTCCCCGAGAGCCGCACCGGCATCGGCCACACGCGCTGGGCGACCCACGGCGGCCCCACCGACGTGAACGCCCATCCGCATCTCGGCGACCACGGGCGTCTCGCGCTCATCCACAACGGGATCATCGAGAACTACGCCGCCTTGCGTGACGAGCTGCTCGCCGAGGGCCACACCTTCGTCAGCGAGACCGACACCGAGATCGCGGCCGTGCTGCTCGGGCGGGAGTACGCCGAGGTCGGCGACCTGATCGGTGCCTTCCGCAAGGTCGTCGGACGTCTGCACGGTGCGTTCACCCTCCTCGCCGTGCACGCGGACGAGCCCGGGCTCGTGGTCGGCGCCCGCCGCAACTCGCCGCTCGTGGTGGGGCTCGGCGACGGCGAGCAGTTCCTCGGCTCCGACGTCGCCGCCTTCGTGCAGTACACCCGTCGCGCGCTCGCCATCGGTCAGGACCAGATCGTGGCGATCCGGCCGGAGGGCATCGAGCTCACCGACTTCACCGGCGCGCCGGTGGAGGGCGAGGTCTACGAGGTCGCCTGGGACGCCTCCGCCGCCGACAAGGGTGGCTGGTCGAGCTTCATGGCGAAGGAGATCAGCGAGGAGCCCGAGGCGCTCGAGCAGACACTGCTCGGCCGCATCCACGACGGCCTCGTCGTGCTCGACGAGATCGCCGACGGCTTCCCCGACGACGTCCTCC
>DASYJR010000083.1:0-7201 GCA_035996305.1 Amnibacterium sp.
TCCGTGATCTGGCTGCGCGACTTCCTGAAGCAGTACCGGGGCGGCGTGATCGTGATCAGCCACGACGTCGACCTCGTCGGCGACGTCGTGAACCGCGTGTTCTACCTCGACGCGAACCGCCAGGTGCTCGACGTCTACAACATGGGCTGGCGTCAGTACCTGAAGCAGCGCGAGGGCGACGAGCAGCGGCGCAAGCGCGAGCGCCAGAACGCCGAGAAGAAGGCGGGCGCGCTGCAGCTGCAGGCCGCCAAGATGGGCGCGAAGGCCACGAAGGCGGTCGCTGCGCAGAACATGGTGCGCCGCGCCGAGCGTCTGCTCTCCGGGCTGGAGGAGGTCCGCCAGGTCGAGCGCGTCGCCAAGCTCCGGTTCCCGGATCCGGCACCGTCCGGCAAGACGCCGCTCATGGCCTCCGACCTCTCGAAGTCCTACGGCTCGCTCGAGATCTTCTCCGCCGTCGACCTCGCGATCGACCGGGGGTCCAAGGTCGTCGTGCTCGGCTTGAACGGTGCGGGCAAGACGACGCTGCTGCGGATCCTCGCCGGCGTGGACGCGCCCGACACCGGCGAGGTCGAGCCGGGGCACGGGCTCCGCATCGGCTACTACGCCCAGGAGCACGAGACCATCGACGTGGAGCGGAGCGTGCTCGAGAACATGCTCTCGGCCGCGCCGAACCTCTCCGCGACCGAGGCGCGCCGCGTGCTCGGGTCGTTCCTCTTCACCGGCGACGACGGCGACAAGCGCGCCGGCGTGCTGTCCGGCGGCGAGAAGACGCGGCTCGCGCTCGCGATGCTGGTCGTGTCGGCGGCGAACGTGCTCCTCCTCGACGAGCCCACCAACAACCTCGATCCCGCGAGCCGCGAGGAGATCCTGGGGGCGCTGGCGAACTACGCGGGCGCGGTCGTGCTCGTCAGCCACGACGAGGGTGCCGTCGAGGCGCTCAATCCGGAGCGCGTGCTGATCATGCCCGACGGGACCGAGGACCACTGGAACCCCGACTACGCGGACCTCATCAGCGTCAGCTAACGGTCGAGGAGTGAGTCCTCGACCGTCTCGTCCGTGGGGGCGCGGGTGCGGCGGCGAGCGGCCGCGCGCCGGTCCGCCTCGAGGATGTCGGGGTCGCCCGCGTCGCGCAGGCTCCGCCGCACCGACCAGCCGAGGCCGAGGAACGCGATGACCGCGAACATGATCCACTGGATCGCGTACGAGAGGTGCGTGCCCTCGTCGTCCCCGAACGTCGGCGCCGGAAGCGGGATCGGGTCCGCGACGGCCGGGGGCGTCTCGCTCATCATGAGGCCGTAGGCGCCCGTGTAGGTCGGGGCGCCGACGTCGTGGGCGACCGCGCCGAGGTCGATCGACGGGATCTCGCCGGCGGGGGCGCTGCGGCCGGGGATCGCGTGCTCGTTCGCCTGCAGCCGGGCGACGACGGTGACGCGACCGGGCGGGGGAGCGGGGACGGTGTCGGGCCGGTCCTGCTTCGTGCCCACGTTGAGGAACCCGCGGTCGACGACGAACACGTCCCCGTCGGCGAGGCGCAGCGGCGTGAGCACCTCGAACCCCGGGTTGCCGCCGAGCTGCCGGTCGCGCACGAGCAGCTGGTCCCGATCGAGGTAGGTGCCGGTGACCTGCACCTGCATCCACTGCTGACCCGAGGAGTAGGCGGTGAGGCCGTGGAGCACGTCGCCGAGCGGACGGGGCGTGGCGTCGTAGTTCGCGACCACGAGCGCGTTCGCATGCGCGGTCTCCGCGCGGCGAGCGAACTGCCACCACGACAGCAGCGCGCATCCGATCGCGAAGACGACCGCGAGGGCGAGCGGCCTCCGCCACCGGCCGTCACGGGCGAGGGCGCGAAGGATCGCGACGGCCTGATCCATGGCCTACGCCGCCGCCATCGGCCGCACCTCGAGCGGGAAGTCGCGGGCCGCGAGGAACTCGACGAGGAACGGGCGGTGCTCGTCGCAGGCGAGCCACGTCTTCGTGCGGGACGTGGCGTGCAGGCGCGGGTTGCGCCAGTCGATCCGCCAGGTCGCGGGTGCGCGGCAGCCCGCCCTCGAGCACGGGCCGCCGACCGCGCCGGCCGTCACTGGCGGCGTTGCTCGATCGCCGAGGGCGGGACGGCGCCGGGGCGCACCGGTTCGGCGGCCCCGCTCGATCCCACGTTCGCGAGCACCACGGCAATGTACGGCAGGATCACCGCGCCGACCCCGAACACGTACCGCCACCAGTCCGGCACGACCACGAGGGCGATGAGGCAGAGGGTGCGCACGCTCATCGCGATCGTGTACTTCCGCATGCGCCTCCTCCGGTCCTCGAGGGGCGAGCTCCGGAGCGCCGTGGCGGATTGGACCTCGTGCGACGGGCGACGTCGCCGGGTCGGCACATTGATCAGGTGGGCCACAGTGACCTCAGGCTACGCCCCCGCCGGGGGGCGTCCCGGCGGCCCCGATAGGCTCCCGGAAGGTTCACTGGGAAAGGGTGCGCGATGACCGTACGAACTGTGCTCGTCACCGGCGGGAATCGCGGCATCGGCTACGCCATCGCCGAGGAGTTCGTCGCCGCCGGGCACCGCGTGGCGGTCACGGCCCGCACCGGCGAGGGCCCCGAAGGCGCGCTGGTCGTGCACGCCGACGTGCGCGACGCCCACAGCGTCGACCGCGCCTTCAAGACGGTCGAGAAGGCGCTCGGCCCGGTGGAGGTCGTCGTGGCGAACGCCGGCATCACCCGGGACGCCCTGCTCCTGCGGATGACCGAGGAGGACTTCGACTCGGTCGTGACCACCAACCTCGGGGGCGCCTTCCGCGTCGTGAAGCGCGCATCGAAGAGCATGCTGAAGGCCCGCTTCGGTCGCGTGATCCTGATCGGCAGCGTCGTCGGTCTGCTCGGCTCGGCCGGTCAGACCAACTACACCTCGTCGAAGGCGGCGCTCATCGGGTTCGCCCGTGCGGTGACGCGCGAGCTCGGCGCCCGCGGGATCACGGCGAACGTCGTCACGCCGGGATTCGTCGAGACCGACATGATCGCCTCCGTGCCGAAGGCCACGATGGAGGACTACCTCTCCCGGGTGCCAGCCGGCCGGTTCGGCACGCCCCGCGAGGTGGCGCATGCCGTCGTCTGGCTGGCGAGCGACGACGCGGCGTACGTCAACGGCGCGGTGATCCCGGTCGACGGCGGGCTCGGCATGGGGCACTGACCCGCGCGACGCGCTTCGGACCCCTCCTGCGTGATCGACGGAGTGCGTGCCGAGAACACGGCGTGTCCGCATGACCGCGTCGAGCGGAGGCGGTTCCTCCGTCGTTCGCGCAGGGTGCGGCGCTAGTCCAGGCCGAGCAGCGCGAGCACCGGGGTGAGGTCGCGGCCGGGCAGCACCACGTCGGCGCGGGCACGGACGGCGGGCTTCGCGTCGAACGCGACGCCCAGCGCCGCCGCTTCGAGCATGAGCAGGTCGTTCGCGCCGTCCCCGATCGCGACCGTGCGGGACAGGGGGACGCCGGACTCTGCCGCCCACTCGAGCAGCGCGTCGCGCTTCGCCGCCGCATCGACCACCGGGCCGTCGACGCGTCCGGTCAGGCGTCCGTCGGCGATCCCGACGGCGTTCGCCCGCCACCGGTCCAGGCCGAGCTCCTCCGCGATCGGCGTGAGCACCGCATCGAAGCCGCCGGACACGGCGCACACCATGCCGCCGGCGTCGTGCACCGCCGCGATCAGGGCCGGCACGCCGTCCGTCACCGTGATGCGCGCGCGCACCGCGGTGAGCACCGACTCGGGCAGGCCCTCGAGCAGCGCGACGCGGCGCGTCAGGCTGCCGGCGAAGTCCAGCTCGCCGCGCATCGCGGCCTCGGTGATCGCGGCCACCTCGTCGCCGACCCCCGCGGCGTCCGCCAGCAGGTCCACCACCTCCTGGCCGATCAGGGTGGAGTCGACGTCGAGGACGACCAGCGGTCCCCGCACGACCGGCCGAGGGCCGTCGGCCCCGGTGTCGCGGGGAGACACCGCCGCGCCGAGGTCCGAAGCGCTCACGGGACGACCCGGACCCCCTTGCCGACGACGGTGATGCCGCTGTCGGTGACGGTGAAGCCGCGCTCGAGATCGCGCTCGCGCTCGACGCCGACCCGTGCGCCGTCCTCGATGACCACGTTCTTGTCGAGGACCGCGCGCTGCACGACCGCGCCCCGGCCGATCCGCACCCGGTCGAACAGCACCGAGTCGGAGACCGCGCCGCCGGACTCCACGATCGCCCAGGGACCGAGCACGCTGTTCACGATGCGGGAGCCGCTGAAGATCGAGCCCGGCGACACGATCGAGTCGTGCACGACGGTGTTGTTGCCCCAGCCGTCGCGGTTGAACTTCGCGGGAGGGGAGTTCAACGTCTGCGTGTAGATCGGCCACGCCCGGTTGTAGAGGTTGAAGACCGGCAGCGCGGACACGAGGTCCATGTGGGCGTCGAAGAACGACTCGATGGTTCCCACGTCGCGCCAGTAGTAGCGGTCCCGGTCGGTCGCCCCGGGCACCTCGTTGCGGATGAGGTCGTAGACGCCGGCCTGGTCCTTGTCGACGAAGTAGGGCACGATGTCGCCGCCCATGTCGTGGTTCGACCCCTCCATCTGCGCGTCGTCGCGCACGGCGTCGATCAGGGCGTCGGTGTCGAAGACGTAGTTGCCCATCGATGCGAGCACCTCGCCGGGGGAGTCGGGCAGACCCTCCGGGTCCTTCGGCTTCTCGAGGAACCGCTTGATGCGGGTCGGGTCCGCCCGGTCGACGTCGATCACCCCGAAGGAGCTCGCCAGGTCGATCGGCTGCCGGATCGCCGCGACGGTCGCCCTGCGGCCGGACGAGATGTGCGCGTCGACCATCTGCCGGAAGTCCATCCGGTAGACGTGGTCGGCGCCCACGACGACCACGATGTCGGGCTCCTCGTCGCCGATCAGGTTCAGGCTCTGGTAGATCGCGTCGGCGCTGCCGGCGAACCAGCGCTTGCCGAGCCGCTGCTGGGCCGGTACCGACGCGACGTAGGAGTTGAGCAGGCCGGAGAGCCGCCAGGTCTCGGCGACGTGCCGGTCCAGGCTGTGCGACTTGTACTGCGTGAGCACGACGATCTGGGTGACGCCGGAGTTCAGCAGGTTCGACAGCGCGAAGTCGACGAGCCGGTAGACGCCGCCGAACGGGACCGCCGGCTTGGCGCGGTCCTCCGTCAGCGGCATCAGTCGTTTGCCCTCGCCGCCGGCGAGCACGATGCCGAAAATCTTCTTCGATGGCATGCGCTCACCGTAGCGCCAGGGGGTCGTCCGCGGCTGGCCCCCGCCCGGGACTCCCGGGGCCTCCGGGGCTAGGGTGACGCCCATGCGAGTCGACCTCTTGACCAGGGAGTATCCGCCCGAGATCTACGGCGGAGCGGGGGTCCACGCGGCGGAGCTGGTCAAGGCCCTCCGCACGCGGATCGACGTGCAGGTGCGCTGCTTCGGCGCGCCTCGCGACGAGGCCGGCGTGACGGCCTACCGCACCCCCGCGGAGCTGGAGGGCGCGAACGGGTCCCTCACCACCCTCGGCGTCGATCTGCAGATGGCGCAGGGCGCCGCGGGCACCGACCTCGTGCACTCCCACACCTGGTACGCGAACGCCGGGGGGCACCTGGCGAAGCTGCTGCACGGCGTCCCGCACGTCGTCACCGCGCACAGCCTCGAGCCGCTGCGGCCGTGGAAGGCGGAGCAGCTGGGTGGCGGCTACCGCATCTCGAGCGCCATCGAGCGCACCGCCTTCGAGGCGGCCGACGCCGTGATCGCGGTCTCCCGCGGCATGGGCGACGACATCCTCCGGTGCTATCCGGGCGTCGACCCGGGGCGGCTGCACGTCGTGTACAACGGGATCGACCTGGACGCCTGGCGGCCGAACCCGGACGCCGACGTCGTGCGCTCGTTCGGTGTGGACCCGGACCGGCCCACGATCATCTTCGTCGGCCGCATCACCCGGCAGAAGGGGCTGCCCTACCTGCTGCGCGCCGCGAAGGCGCTGCCCGCCGACGTGCAGCTGGTGCTCTGCGCCGGCGCTCCGGACACGAAGGAGATCATGGCCGAGGTGTCCGGCCTCGTCCGCGAGCTCCAGCAGGAGCGCAGCGGCGTCGTCTGGATCGAGCGGATCCTCCCGCGTGCGGAGCTGACCGCGCTGCTCACGGCCGCGGACGTGTTCGTGTGCCCCTCGGTGTACGAGCCGCTCGGCATCGTGAACCTCGAGGCCATGGCCTGCGGCACCGCCGTCGTGGGGACCGCGACCGGCGGCATCCCCGAGGTGATCGTCGACGGTGAGACGGGCCGGCTCGTGCCGATCGATCAGGCCACCGACGGCACCGGCACGCCGCTCGACCCCGACCGGTTCGTCGCCGACCTCGCCGCGGCGCTCACCGAGGTCGTGACCGATCGCCCGACGGCGGCGCGGTACGGCGCCGCGGGCCGCGCGCGAGCGGAGGCCGTGTTCGACTGGGACGCGATCGGAGCGCAGACCGTGGCGATCTACGAGGGCCTGCTCCGCCGCTGAGTCAGCGCGCCCGCATGCGGTTGTTGCGGGGGTCGTGGGTGAGCTCGGCGAGCCCGAGCGCCTCGAGCAGCGGGGGCAGGTACATGCCGAAGCGGCCCCGGTAGCCCTTGCGCAGGCCGTACCAGCCGCCGACCGGGTTCGCCTCGTCCCGTCCGAACGCCTCCACGGTGTCCGGAGCGGCCGCCTTCTGCTCGTCGGCGGCGCCGAGCGGCACCCAGTCGCCCTGCTCGGCGAGCCACGCGCGCAGGTCGTCGATCGCCTGCAGCCGGTAGCGCAGGCGAGTCGATCCGACCTGGCAGACGAGCGCGGGCGGATCGGCCTCGGGCTCCCGCCACATCGTGTACTGCGCGGTCCCCGGAGCCGTGGTGAGCGGCCACGGGTCGTCCTTCGTGCCCTCGGGCATGGCGGCACCTCCTCGTGTCGGAGCCCAGTCGACCACTATCCGGGGCGCGGCAGAAGGGGGTCCCCTCGGGGATCAGCCCACGTGGGCGTCGGTAGGGTTGGGGCCATGCCTGTGGTGTTGCAGCTGACCGACGTCGCCCTGACCCGCAGCGGCACCACCATCCTCGACGGCGTCTCGTGGAGCGTCGACAGTGCCGAGCGCTGGGTCATCCTCGGGCCGAACGGCGCCGGGAAGACGACCCTGCTGCAGCTCGCCGCCGCGCAGCTGCACCCCACC
>DASYJR010000084.1:0-4040 GCA_035996305.1 Amnibacterium sp.
GACGAACAACTGGCGCGACCCGGCGGCGATGCGCGGTGAGCTCACCGAGCGCTTCGCGGGCGCCATGCGCGGCCGCACGATGTACGTGCTGCCGTTCTCGATGGGCCCGGTCGGCGGCGCGATCTCGCAGCTCGGGGTGCAGGTGACCGACTCGCCGTACGTCGTGCTCTCGATCGGGATCATGACCCGGATGGGCGCGGCCGCCCTCGCCGAGATCGACGAGTCCGCCTCGTGGGTGCCGGCCGTGCACTCCGTCGGCATGCCGCTCGTCGACGACGCCGGCCGGCGCATCCCCGACCTGCCGTGGCCGTCGAACGCGGTGAAGATCATCGCCCACTTCCCGGAGACGCGGGAGATCTGGTCCTTCGGGTCCGGCTACGGCGGGAACGCGCTGCTCGCGAAGAAGTGCTTCGCCCTCCGGATCGCCTCGGTGATGGGGCACGACGAGGGGTGGCTCGCCGAGCACATGCTGCTGATCAGGCTGACCTCTCCGGCCGGCCGGGTCTACCACGTGGCCGCCGCGTTCCCCTCGGCATGCGGGAAGACGAACTTCGCGATGCTGCAGCCCACGCGCCCGGGCTGGCACGTCGAGACGATCGGCGACGACATCGCCTGGCTGCGGCAGGGCGCCGACGGCCGGCTGCGCGCGATCAACCCGGAGGCGGGCTTCTTCGGCGTCGCGCCCGGCACCGGCGAGGCCACCAACCCCGCCGCGATGCAGACGATGTGGGGCAACACGATCTTCACGAACGTGGCGCTCCGGCCGGACGGCGACGTCTGGTGGGAGGGCATGACGCCGACCCCGCCGGCGGGCCTGATCGACTGGCGGGGCGAGCCGTGGTCGCCCGGCTCGGGCCGGCCGGCCGCGCACCCGAACGCCCGATTCACGGTCGCGGCGGAGCAGTGCCCAGTGCTCGCGGACGACTGGGACTCCCCCGACGGCGTGCCGATCGACGCGATCGTGTTCGGCGGACGCCGCGCGCACAACGTGCCGCTGGTCGCCGAGGCCGCCGACTGGACCGACGGGGTCTTCATGGGCGCCACGATCGCGAGCGAGCAGACCGCCGCCGCGGAGGGACCCGTCGGCGAGCTGCGCTTCGACCCGTTCGCCATGCTGCCGTTCTGCGGCTACGACATGGCGGAGCACTGGAACCACTGGCTGCGGGTCGGCGAGCGACTCGGCTCCGATGCGCCGCGGATCTTCCGGGTCAACTGGTTCCGGAAGGGCGAGGACGGCCGGTACCTCTGGCCCGGCTACGGCGACAACATCCGCGTGCTCGACTGGATCGTCGCGCGCATCGAGCACGAGGCCGACGCGGTGCCCTCACCGATCGGGCTGCTCCCGTACCGGCACGACCTCGACCTCTCGGACCTGGACCTGCCGGACGCCGACGTCCGCGAGCTGCTCACGGTCGACGCCGCGGGCTGGCGGCACGAGTGCGACGAGATCGAGGGGTTGTTCGCCCGCTTCGGCAACCGGGTTCCCCGCGCGCTCGTGCGCCGGCTGCAGCAGCTGCGCTGGCGGCTCGGCTCCTCCGCATGAGCCTGGACGCGGCGGTCGGCACCGACCGGGGCCGCGCGACGCTCCGCTTCCTCGCGCTCCCGTCCGACGCGGGCGTCGACGGCCGTTCGATGCAGGCGGGCCGTGTGCTCGAGTGGATCGACCGGGCCGGCTTCGCGTGCGCGGCGGCGTGGAGCGGCTCGTACTGCGTCACGGCCTACGTCGGCGACGTGCACTTCGCCCGGCCGATCCGCGTCGGCGACCTCGTCGAGGCGGAGGCGCGCATCATCTCGACCGGCCGCACGAGCATGCAGGTCCTCGTCACCGTGGCGACGGCGGATCCGACGATCGGCGTGTACGTGCGCGCGACGCGCTGCCTGCTCGTCTTCGTAGCGGTCGACGACGAGCGGCGGCCGAAGCCCGTTCCGGCGTGGCTGCCGGCGAGCGTGGCCGAGCTCGACCTCACCGATCGCGGGCGGCAGCGGATCGCCGCCCGCTCCCGCATCCGCGCCGCGATGGAGGCGGAGCCGTACACCGAATCCGGCACCGCTCCCCGCCTGCTGCTGCGCTTCCTCGCGCAGCCGATCGACGTGAACTGGGGCGGCACCGTGCACGGCGGCACGGTGATGCGCTGGATCGACGAGGCGGCCCAGGCCTGCGCGACGGGCTGGGCGCGGCGGCCGACGGTGAGCGTCTACGCCGGCGGCATCCACTTCCACCGCCCGATCGCGATCGGCTCCGTGGTGGAGGTGGAGTCCCGGATCCTGCACACCGGCCCGCACAGCATGCACCTCGCCACCCACGTGCGGTCGCGGCCCGTCACCGGCGGCGATGCGGCGCTCACGACGCAGTGCATGACGATCTCCGTCCGCCCGGCCGAGGACGGCTCGGCGGCTGCCGTGCCGCCGCTCCCGCTCGTCAGCGACGAGGACCTCCGGCTCGACCGGCACGCCCGCGACCTCGTGGCCATGCGGGCGGAGCTGGAGGCGATCGGCGACGACGGAGACTGACGGCGGAGACTGACGGCGGAGTCGGATCGGCGCGATGCGCTGGATCACCGCGCAGGACGGGATCGGCGCTCCCCGCGCTGCACCGTCTCGAACCGATGCGAACCCTGCCCGACGAGTGTCCGGCCGCCCGGCGGGGTGACCTCGCAGACCACGTCCTCAGGCACGTCGACCTCGAGCACGACGGTCTGGCACGTCACGCCGGGCCAGGTGTCGATCGCGGCGCCGATCGTGGTGCGGGGCGGGCGGTCTCGGCGGTCTCGGTCGTGGGCGAGATCGACGCCGACTCGCGCCCCCTCATCCCCCTCACCCCCCCGCACGCTTGCCACTTTCCGCCCCTTCCGGGGTCATATGAGGGCAGAAAGTGGCAAGTGTGCGTGGGATTCAGCGCTAGAGGCGCTCGAAGACCGCCGCGAGGCCCTGGCCGCCGCCGATGCACATCGTCTCGAGCGCCCACCGCCCGTCGAGGTCGGCCAGCTCGTACGCGAGGGTCGCGAGCATCCGCACGCCGGTCGCACCGAGCGGATGGCCGATCGAGATCCCGCTGCCCCGCGGGTTGAGCCGCGGATCCGCGTCCTCCACCCCCCACTCGTCGACGCAGGCGAGCACCTGCACCGCGAACGCCTCGTTCAGCTCGATGACGTCGAGGCCGTCGAAGCCGATCCCGGCCCGCTCGACCGCGCGCCGGGCGGCGGGCACCGGCCCGATGCCGAAGCGCTCCGGCTCGACGCCGGCGACCGCCCAGGTGGCGAGGCGCAGCAGCGGGACGAGGCCGAGCGCCGCCGCCCGCTCCGGAGTCGTGACGATGCACGCGGCCGCCGCGTCGTTCTGCCCGCTGGCGTTGCCCGCCGTCACCGTCGCGTCCGGGTCCTTCCGTGCCAGGGCCGGCCGCAGGGCGCCGAGCGCCTCGAGGGAGGTGTCGGCCCGCGGATGCTCGTCGCGCGACACCGTGACGGGCCCCGTCCGCCCCGGCACCTCCACCGGCACGATCTCGCGGTCGAACGCGCCCGAGTCCCGCGCCGCGACGGCCCGTCGGTGCGACTGCAGCGCGTAGGCGTCCTGCCGCTCCCGGGAGATGCCGTAGTCGCGGCGCAGGGTCTCGGCCGTGCCGATGTTGCCGTCCGGCGTCGGGTGGAAGCGGCCGCCGGCGCGCTCCCGGCCGCGGCTCAGCGCGTCGTGCAGCACGAGCGCGGCCGGCGGCAGTCCGCGGCGTCCCTCCTCCGTGTAGTACGGGGCGTTGCTCATCGACTCGGCGCCGGCGGCGATCACGACGTCCGAGACGCCGGTCTGCACCTGCATCGCCGCGTTCACGACCGCCTGCAGCCCGGATCCACAGCGGCGGTCGAGCTGGTAGCCCGTCGCCGTGACGGGCAGCCCGGCGTCGAGCGCGGCGACGCGGCCGATCGGCGCGGCCTCCATGGTCGGGTAGCACTGGCCGACGATCACGTCGTCGACGGCGTCGCCGGGCAGCCCCGAGCGCTCGAGCAGCGCGGTGAGCACCGTCGTCGCGAGGGTCTGCGCCGAGAGCGCCG
>DASYJR010000085.1:0-2401 GCA_035996305.1 Amnibacterium sp.
TCGAGCTTCTGCGGGTCCAGGTCGATGGCGATGATCGGCGACGCGCCGGCGACCACGGCGCCCAGCACGGCGGCCAGCCCGACCCCGCCCGCGCCGTAGACGGCGAGCGGGCGCCCAGCCGCGTCGGTCACGGCGTTCAGCACCGCGCCGACACCGGTCACGACCGCGCAGGCGGCGACCGCCGCGATCGCGGGTGGCACGCCGTCGGGCACCGGGACGGTGCTCGTCGCGGAGACGACGACGCGCTCCGCGAAGCAGGAGACGCCCATGAGGTGGTGGATCCGCTCGTCCCCACGGTGCAGTCGGGTGGTGCCGTCGAAGAGCCCGTTGGTGGTGGCGAACACGCGGCCGAAGCGGCACAGGACGGGGTTGCCGGCGACGCAGGCGTCGCACTCCCCGCACCGGGGCCGCCAGGTGAGCGCGACCCGCTGACCGACCGCGAGCTCCACGCCCGCGCCCACCGCCTCGACGATGCCGGCGCCCTCGTGGCCGACCACGATCGGCAGCTTCGCGGGGAGGTCGCCGGTCATGTAGTGCAGGTCGCTGTGGCAGACGCCCGCGGCCTCGATCCGCACCAGCACCTCGCCGGGCCCCGGCGGATCGAGCTCCACGTCCTCGATCGACAGCGGCTCGCCGACGGCGCGCAGCACCGCGGCCTTCATCGGGCTGCCCTCGGGTTCGTCATCGGACTCCTCGCGAATTTGTCGCCGGCTGCAACGAATCCGGCGCGCTCGACGGTACGGATGCGGGGGCGCGGTCGTCAAGCCGGCCCGTGCGCCGCACCCGGGACCCGCCCGCGTACACGTTGAAGGCGGTGCCCCGGCTGAAGCCGACGAGGGTGATGCGCGCCTCCTCCGCCAGCTCGGCCGCCAGCGACGAGGGCGCGCTCACGGCCGCGAGCACGGGGATCCCCGCCATCCGGGCCTTCTGCACCAGCTCGAACGAGGCCCGGCCCGACACCTGCAGCACCGTGCGCGACAGCGGCAGCCGGCCCTCCCGCAGCGCCCATCCGACGACCTTGTCGACCGCGTTGTGGCGGCCGACGTCCTCACGCAGCGCGAGCAGCCGGCCGTCGGCGTCGAAGAGCCCGGCGGCGTGCACGCCGCCCGTCGAGTCGAAGAGCCGCTGCTGCTCCCGCAGCCGGTCGGGCAGCGCCGCGAGCACCGCGTCGTCCACCGCGAAGCCGACCGGGAGGATCGGCCAGGCGGACGCCGTCGTGACCGCGTCGATCGACGCGAGTCCGCACACCCCGCAGGAGCTCGACGTGTACACGTTCCTCGCTCTGGCCGCCGCGACCGCGAGGCCGCCTCCGGCCACGGTCGCGTCGACGATGTTGAAGGTCGGATCCCCGGAGCGCGCGACGCCGGTCACGACCCGCATCTCGGCGAGGTCGTCCGCGGCGGCGACGACGCCCTCCGAGACGAGGAACCCCGCGACCAGGTCGAAGTCGTCGCCGGGCGTGCGCATCGTCACGCTGAACGGCACGCCGCCGACGCGGATCTCGAGCGGTTCCTCGATCGCGAGCACGTCCTCGCGGCTGCGGCCGGGCTCGCCCGGCTTCACGACGACGACGCGGCGCCGCGCTGCACGCTTCATGCCGTCAGCCTGCCACCGTCCGCCGTGAGCCGAGGTCGCCGACGTAGCATGCGTGAGGCAGGCGCGGCCGAGTGCGGCCGCACGGGACGGAGCCGCTCATGGCCGACGCGAGCGAACGCGCGGAAGCGAACATCGACGAGTCGAAGCTCACGGTCACCCGGCCGAAGAAGCGGGCCGTCGGGGCGCCGGCGGTGCTCCACTCGCTGGAGACGGCGCTCGACCAGATGGGTCCGGCGCGCACCGCGAAGACGCTGCTCAAGGTCAACCAGGTCACCGGGTTCGATTGCATGGGCTGCGCGTGGCCCGACCCCGCGCACCGCCGCCACACCGCGGAGTTCTGCGAGAACGGGGCGAAGGCCGTCGCGGAGGAGGCGACCACGCGGCGCGTGCCGCCCGCGTTCTTCGCCGCGCATCCGCTGTCCGAGCTCGAGACGTGGGACGACTTCGCGCTCGGCAAGCAGGGCCGCCTCACGCATCCGATGCTGCTCGAGGCCGGCGACACGCACTACCGCCCCGTCTCGTGGGACCGCGCGTTCGACGTGATCGCGGAGGAGCTCGACGCGCTGGACAGCCCCGACGAGGCCGTGTTCTACACGTCGGGTCGCACCTCGAACGAGGCGGCGTTCCTCTACCAGCTGTTCGCGCGAGCCCTCGGCACGAACAACCTGCCCGACTGCTCGAACATGTGCCACGAGTCATCCGGTCTCGCGTTGAGCCAGACGATCGGTGTCGGCAAGGGCACCGTGACGTTGAAGGACATCGCCGACCACGCCGAGTTGATCGTGATCGTCGGGCAGAACCCGGG
>DASYJR010000086.1:0-10624 GCA_035996305.1 Amnibacterium sp.
AGATGCAGGTGAGGCCGTCGCTGGTCACTCGCCAGTACTGGGTGCCGCAGGTGGGCATGAGGTGCAGGCGCACGGCGAGCGGATCGGGCAGCGCGCCGAGCCGCTCGACGACCTGCACCCGGAACTGCTCGATCTGCCCGCCGGAGATAACGCACACCTCGGTGACCGCGAGCAGCTCGAGGAGCGCATCGCGGATCGGGTCCGGCAGAGGCGCCTTCGACGGGGCGAGGGTGTCGTCGAGATCGAACGCGACGAGGCGGGGACGCGGGGGCACGACGGGGGTGTCCATGGTCCGACACGCTATGGCAGGCGGGGCCTGGTGGACCGCCGCGACGCCGTTCAGCCGCTGACCGGCCCTTACACGGTCAGCGGTCGAGCGTGGCACAGACACGCCGAACCCCTCGTGTTTGGGATCACCTGAGAATTACAATCAGGTAACGACCCCGCGGAGCTTCGCGGGCCACGTGGAAACCATGGTTGTGCGCGACGGCCGCCACAGAACAGCATGGGCCCCTGAGCCAGGGTGAAGATGCCCGCGCCCAGTGACGTTAGGAACCATGGAATCAGGAGCACTCGGCGACGCCCTTCCCGACGGAAGGGTGAGCATCGGCAACGCGAGTCACTTCGGCTCGGCGTTCCCGTCGGTCGATCTCGCGGCACCGGTGCGGCGCGTCGGGTGGCGCGCCGGGTACCGTCTCGCCCTGCTCGGCACCGACGCCGCCGTGATGGTGGTGTCGCTGCTGTTCGCGTACTCGGCGAGGTTCGACGGCTCACCCCTGCACAAACTGCGGACGTTCGACAGGAACATCTGGATCGGAGTCGCGCTCGGCGTCCTCTGGCTGATCACGCTCGCCGCCTTCCGGTCCCGCGAGATCCGTGAGCTCGGATCCGGGGGCGTCGAATATCAGCGGGTCGGGAAGGCGACGTTCGCGGCGTTCGGGCTCCTCGCCGTCGTCGACCTGCTCTTCAAGCTCGACGCATCCCGCGGCTATCTCATCGTCGCCCTCCCGGTCGGGCTCGCCGCCCTGCTCCTCGAGCGCTTCTTCTGGCGGTCGTGGCTGCTGGCGCGGCGGCGGGAGGGGTTCTGCCTGACCGACGCCTTCGTCGTCGGCTCACACCAGGACGCCACGCGGGTCACGCTCGACCTCCTGAAGCGTCACCACGCCGGCTACCGGCCGGCGGGCGTCTCATTCACCGACGGCACCGGCGGGGCGAGGTCCGCCTCGGTCGACGGCACCGCCGTTCCGCTCGTCGACTTCGCGCATCTCGCCGACACTGTCCGGGCCACGAGGACCCGCGCGGTGATCGTCGCCGGCGAGCTGCCCGGCGGCCGCGAGCAGGTCCAGAACCTCGGCTGGCAGCTCGAGAACTCGAAGACCGAGCTCATCCTGGTCTCCCGGCTCACGGACGTCGCCGGCCCGCGCATCCACATGCGTCCGGTCGAGGGCCTGCCGATGCTGCACGTGGACCTGCCGCAGTACGCGGGCGTCAACCACACGATCAAGCGCGGGATCGACGTGGTGCTCGGCGGCATGGCGTTCGTGCTGCTCTCCCCGGTGCTCGGCATCGTGGCCTTGGCCGTACTCCTCGACTCCCCGGGCCCCGTGCTGTTCCGGCAGGAGCGCATCGGGCTCGCGGGCGACCGGTTCACCATGTTCAAGTTCCGCAGCATGGCCATGGACGCCGAGGCGCGGCTCACCGATCTGGAGCGCCGGAACGAGGGCTCCGGCCTGCTGTTCAAGATGCGGGACGACCCCCGGGTGACCCGCGTCGGCGCGGTCATCCGCCGGCTCTCGCTGGACGAGCTGCCCCAGCTGCTCAATGTGCTGAACGGCAGCATGAGCCTCATCGGGCCGCGCCCGCCGCTCCCCCGCGAGGTCGCCGCCTACGAGGGCCGCGTGAACCGGCGGCTGCTCATCAAGCCGGGCATCACGGGCCTGTGGCAGGTGAGCGGACGGTCGAACCTCTCGTGGGAGGAGAGCGTGAAGCTCGACCTCTACTACGTCGAGAACTGGTCGGTGATGACCGACTTCGTCATCCTGCTGAAGACGGTGCGAGCCGTGCTCAAGAGGGACGGCGCGTACTAGCCGTCGTGTCGGCCAGGCCGGGAGGCTCGTCCGGGATCTCCCGCTCCCCGCGCAGCGGGAAGGCCGGACGTCGCACGCGGTAGACCCCCGCGGCGCCGAGCAGGCCGGCGAGCGCGATGAGCAACGCGGCCCACCGGCCGAGCGGATGCCACGCGAGCGCAGCGCCGAACGCGGCGACGACCAGCACCGCGACGACGATCGCATCCCGGGTCCGGGCCGGCATGAGCGCTCCCTCGCGCCGACGGGCGACCGCCGGGCTCCGACCCGGCACCTCCCCATCGACGCCACAAGGGTGGGGCAGGCCGCCCTGCGCCACGCTCGACACGCCGGGCGCCGTTACTCGATCGACATGCGTCACGCAAGCCCCCCGCGGAACGACGGCGGCGAAGGGGGCCGTCCCGCACGCCGGCGCCGCGGCCGCGCAACCGATGCCCTGTGTTCCGGGGGCACGACGCAAGGAACCTGTGCGAAACGCCGGTGGTCGTCGTCAAGACTCCTGTGCAGACCTCATGGATTCGCCCTCCCCTTGGTTACCCTTCGAAGAGAACCGTCCCCTCTCCCCAGGGCTAGGAGCTCGATGTCGCCCGCATCCATCGCACCCCTTCGCGTCGGCCTCGTCGACGACCACGAGGTCATCGCCACCGCTGTTCGGGCCGCCCTGCGGTCCACCCGGGAGCTCGAGCTCGTCGCGTCCGCACCCACGGTCGACGGGCTGTTCGCCCGCGCGGCCGGCCGCCTGCACCTCGTCGTGCTCGACCTGCGCCTCGCCGACGGCTCGTCCCCGGCGAACAACGTCGAGCGGCTCACCGCTGCCGGCTGCAACGTGATCGCGTTCACGAGCGGCGAGAGCCCCTACCTGCTGCGCGCCGTCGCCCGCACCCCGGTGCTCGGGATCGTGCGCAAGAGCGAGCCGCTCGCCGCCCTCACGAGCGCCCTGCTCCGCGCCGCGTACGGGCAGCCCGTCATCACGGCCGAATGGGCCTCCACGGTCGAGAACGACCCCCTCATCTCGGACGCGAAGCTCAGCCGCCAGGAGCAGCGGATGCTCGCCCTGTTCGCGAACGGCAACACCGCCCAGACCGTGGCCGAGGAGGCCGGGATCGCCGTCAGCACGATCGAGGACTACGTGCGCCGCATCCGGGCGAAGTACGCCCGCGCCGGCCGGCCCGCTGTGACGAAGGTCGACCTGTACAAGCGAGCGGTCGAGGACGGCTTCCTGCCCGCCCCCAACGAGCAGTGACCACGGCGGCCGACGGTCCACCCGGCGCCGGGCCCGCGCTCCCCCGGCAGATCCGTCTGCTCCGGCCGCTCGCCGACCGCACCGGCGAGGAGCGGGTGCTCCGTGTCACCGCGTTCGGGTTCATGCCCGCCGCCGTCGTGTTCGGCCTGCTCGCGCTGCCCGACCTGCAAGGGCAGATGGACGACTACCCGCTCTGGTGGGTCCTCGCCGTGCTCGCCGGGGTGCTCGGCGCGCCGATCGTCATGGGGCTGCTCGCCTTCCTCGTCCCGCTCCACCGGCTGAGCGTGCTCGCGTCCGTGAGCGCCGCGACCGGGCTGCTCGCGCAGGCCTCCCTGCCGTTCGTCGACGACGGGACCCTGGTGAACGACGGCCAGGCGCCGTGGATCGACGACTTCGTGTCGCTCGGCGCCATCGTCTCGGTGCTCGCGGTCCGCCCCGTGTGGGCGGCGCTCATCGCCTTCTGCACGGCGTGCCTCACCGTCGTCGACCGCTGGGCGGTCACCCCCGGCCACGACGTGCTGCCCGGCGTGCAGAACGGCCTGTACGTGTTCCTGTTCTGCATCACGTTCATCGCCCTCGGCGTGATGACCTTCCAGCGCGTCCGCGAGGCGGATCTCGCCGAGGCGGCCGCGCTCGAGTCCGCGGCGACCGCCGCCGCGGACGCCGCGCGGGAGCGCGAGCGGGGCCGGATCAACGCGCTCGTGCACGACCGCGTGCTCGCGACCCTGCTCGCGGCCGCCCGGCCCGTGCCCGGCAGCGAGGCGCTCCGGCGAGCGGACGCCGCGCGGGCGCTCGGCGGCCTGCAGGCGCTGCTCGCGGAGGGCGACGAGCCCGGTGCCGATCTGGACGGCGAGGCGTTCGCCTGGTCGCTCCAGGCGACGACCACCGAGCTCGCTCCGGAGGCGGTGTTCGGCTACGAGGTCCACGGCGGCTACCCGATCCCGCCCGCCGCGGTGGAGGCCCTCACCGCGGCCACCGAGGAGGCGCTGCGGAACTCGCTGCTGCACGCCCGGGCGGCCAACCGCACGGTGCACGTGCACGTCGGCCGCGACGGGGTGCAGGTCGACGTGCTCGACGACGGGGTCGGCTTCGACCCGAGCCGGGTGCCGCCGACGCGGCTCGGCATCTCCGAGAGCATCCGCGGCCGGATGGAGGCTCTGCCGGGCGGATCCGCGATCGTGGTCTCGACGCCGGGCATCGGCACCCGCGTGCAGCTGCGCTACCGGCCGGACGACGACCGATGAGCGACGCCACCTGGCACCTGCCGGAGGGGATGTGGGGGCGGTTCCTCCGCTCACTGCTCGGTGGGCGCATCGCCTACCTCGGACTGTTCGTTCTCGTGCACGCCGTGCTCGCGTTCACCACCTCCGGGGTCACCCTGCTCGACGTGGTCGAGCTGGTGCTCATCTGCGCGCCGCAGGCCTTCCTCACCATCGCCCGGGCGATGAGCACCGGCGTGCTCATCGCGTCGTCGCTCGGCATGGTGTTCGCCGCGGCGCTCGGGATCTACTCCCTGCCGACGAACGGATCCTGGCCCGGGTACCAGGCGTGGCAGCTCGGTGCGATCACGATCAGCCTGTTCGGGTTCGCGCTGATCGGCCGCTACCTCGCCGCATGGATCACCCTCGTCGCAGTCGCCGGCATCGCCGTGGGCTGGTCCGTCTCGACCGGCCAGGGCTGGGGGCACGGCATCGCGCTCATCGACCGGCACTTCGGCACGCTGCTCGTCGGGTCGCTCTTCGCCTGGAGCCTGGCGCGTGCCACGGCGACCTTCACCGCCTACCAGGCCCTCGAACGCCGGACCCGGGCCCTCGAGCGTGCCGCGGGCGCCCGGGCGGGCGCGCGCCGCAGCGCGGCCGAGGCCGTGCTCGAACAGGCGGGCCCGATGCTGCGCGCGATCGCTGAAGGGCGGTCGCTGTCGGACGCGGACCGCGGCGAGCTGCTCGTCATCGAGGGCGCGCTGCGCGATCAGATCCGGGCGCCGGATCTCGCGACCGGGCGCCTCCGCGAGGCGATCGCGAGCGCGCGCCGAAGGGGCGTGAACGTGCTGCTCCTGGACGAGGTCGAGGCCCCCGTCGACCCGGAGGTGCGCCGCCGCGCGGCCGCGTGGCTCGCGGAACGGATCGTCCTGGCGGAGGGCGAGCGGTTCGTCGGCCGGGTGCGCAGCACCGAGCAGGGCCTGGCGGTCAGCGCCGTCGCGGGCGCGATGAGCGACGCGACGGTCATCCCGGGACGGCCGCCCCCGTCGGCGATCGGCGAGTCGGCGGCGGGCAGCGCTCCGGTCGCCGCGGAACCGCCGGAACTCCTCCTCCCTCCAGCGACCCCATAGGTCCAGCACAGGCCACACTCATCGAACCGGGGTTACCTGGTGGTCATGGTGCTGGTGATCGTGCTGACCGTGCTCACGGCCTGGGTGCTCGCCGCCATCGCGCTCGCCTTCCTCACCGGGGGCATGATCCACGAGCGCGAGTTGCACGACCGCCCGCTCGGCGCGTACAGCGGGCGCTCCTCCCGGCGGCACGCCTTCAACTGACGACGCCCCGCCGCGACGCCCTGCGGGGTCGCGGCTGGCCGTCTACTGCGCCCTCACGTGCAGGACGACGGGCCCCACGTCGGTCGTCGCTCCGTCGCGCAAGGTGAAGGTGCCCGTCGGCGGCGTGAACCACCACGGGCCGTCCCCGCAGGGCGCGAGCCCGAGGAACGCCGCCGGGTCGTAGGTGTAGTCGCCGGGCCGCAGCCCCTCCACGGTGACGTTGCCGTCCCGCCCGGGCGGACTGATGGTCATCCGCGCGCCGCCGGTCGAGGCCGCGGCGCCGACCACCCGCGGGATGCCGGCGCCCGAGGAGATGAACCACGCCTTGTAGGTCGCGGGCTTCGGTCCCGGGGAGAGGTTCTGGTCCGTCGACGTGGTGATGTCGAGCGCCACGGGCGCCGAGGCGAGCCGCCCGGGGGCGGTCACCGTGATCGGGTAGGCGGCCGGCACGAGGCCGGCGACGGTGAACCCGCCGGTGGAGTCCGCGGTGGTGGCCCGAACGAGCGTGGTCGAGTCGCCGACCGAGACCGAGCCTCCCGTCGCCCCGTTGATCCGGCCGGTCAGCGTGATCGCGGGGCTGTCGAGCACGAGGTCGACGGTCGTGCCCGTCTGGGTGGCGACCCCGGATCCGGAGGCGTAGGTGGCGACGGCGAGATCGGACGGCCGGCTCACCGCGTAGACGCGGTACTGGATGCCCGGCATGAGGCCACCGAGGGAGTACCGCCCGGTGGCCGGGTTCGCGGCGGCGCTGCGGAGGATCTGCCGGGTGGTGACGTCCTCGGCGACGACCTGCACCGGGGTGCCCGTCCGCACGCCGGTGACGGTCCCCTCGATACGACCGGCGGACTGCAGGGCGGCATCCACCTCGACGACCCCCAGGGCGGCGGGCACGTAGGCCTGCGAGCTCGTGGGCACGTAGGCGTCCGACGTGCGCTCGACCGGCTGCAGGGCGACGGTCCCCTGCCCCGCCACGGAGGTGCTCGGTGACGGCACCGGCGTGGGGGTCGGGGTGGGCGTCGGACTCGTCGTGTGCCCGAGGATCGGGATGGGCTCCGCGGCGAGGGAGCGCTCGCTGGCCGTGTCCGGGTAGCGGCCGATCGTCACCTGGTACGTGCCACTCGGCACCGCGCCGAACGCGTACACGCCCGTGCTGGTGGAGTCGGTCGTCGCGATGTCCTGGCCGTCCTTGCTGAGGATCACCGGGACGGCAGCGGTGACCGGCTTGCCGTTCGCGATCAGCACGCCGCGGATCGTGCCGCCGCGGATCGGGCTCGGCAGGGTCACGGAGGCCGTGCTGCCGCCCCGCACGTCCGCCTGCACGGCCTCGGGCAGGTACGGCGCCTTCGGCACCACCGCGACCGCGTAGGAACCGGGGGCGACGGGCTCCGAGGTGAAGCGGCCGGACGAGTCGAGACGGAGGGTCTGCACGACGGATCCGTCGAGCCGCCGCAGCTGGGCGACCTGCACCGCCGAGCCGTGCAGCGGGCTCGTGCCCGAGATGCGGCCGGGGGGCTGCAGCAGGAAATGGAGGTCCTTGCCGCCGGCGAGGCCCTTGGCCGTCGCGGAGGGCCAGCCCTGGTACAGCGGTGTGGACACCGGCCTCGCGAACGTGCCGCCGATGATGCCGCGGACGACCTGCAGGCCGCTGCCCACGTCGGTGATCGCCTCGTACGAGTCCGGAGGGGTGCCGGCGTAGGCGTACCCGTCGACGTTGGACGGCACGTCGAGCGTGAAGCGTCCGTTGGAGTCGGTGGTGGTCGACGCCCGGACGCCGTTCTGCGGGGACCAGAACCCGACGGCGATGAACGGCACCGGCTTGGCGGACACGGTCACGTCGCCGCGGATGGTGTCGGTGCCGCCGACGTTCGCGGTGACGGCGGGGACGAGGGCCGCGGCGACGATCACCACGCCGATGCCCAGCATCGCGACGAGGTCGAAGAGCCGCCGCGAGCGGAAGCCCATCCGGATCGTCCCGTTCCCGCTCACCGCACCTCTCCCCGGACGCGCACTCCCCCGCGGGCCCGCCGGATCAGCAGTCAACCAGGTCAGGCTGGCGGGCGCCGGGAGGATCCTGCGCGGACCGGCAGGGCAGGCGGCGGCGATCAGGAGAACGCCGGAATAGCCCCGGGGACGGCGAGAGGAGCCGGCGGAGGACCCGGCCGCCCCGGTTCCGCTGGCTCTTGGCGTCCTCCGACGTGTCGCTTCCCGGACGCCCGGCTCTCGTCCGCTAAACACGTCTTCATGACGTGGATCCCCGTGACCGCCGCCGTGATCGGCGGGTGGATCGTGCTGTCCGCCGCCGTGGCCGTCGCGTTCGGTCAGGCCGTGCGGATCGCGAACCAGCGCACCCCTCGCCGCCCCTCGCCGAACCGTCGCCGCGCCTCCACGCTGGACCGCGTGGTGGAGATCGCGACGGGTGCGATCCCGATCATCCGACCGCGGGTCGTCGAGGCCGTCACCGGGGCGATCCCGATCATCCGGCCCCGCGTCGACTGACCCGATCCCGCATCCGATCGCCCGGGAGCCCGCTCAGGGCTGCAGGGACTCGATCGTCACCTTCAGCTTCACCCTCGCTCCGAGCCCGAGCGTCGACTCCGGTGGGAGGCGCGAGGGGCCCTGCAGCGGCCGCCCATCGAGCAGGGTGCCGTTCTTCGCGTCGAGCGGCACCACCCACCAGCCGTCGTCCCGCAGCTCCACGACCGCGTGGTCCCGGGAGACGCCGGGCCGGTCGATGACGAGGTCCGCGCGCGAGGACCGGCCGATGGTCGCGCGGCCCTTCTCCCGCGGCACCATCCGCACGTCCGTCCCGTGCACCACGATCAGGTCGCCGTCGCCGAGCACCTCGGTCCGCGCCTCGTAGGGCCGCGTGACGCCGTCCGGCTCGCCGAGGCGCCGGCTCGGCAGCAGGTCCGTCACGCTCTCCGAGACCTGCGCAGGCCGCCCCGTCGCGGGAGGCAGCACATCCGTCTGCAGGTCCGCCTCGCGCAGGTCGGCGGCATCCAGGTCCCCGGTGACCGGATCCTCGGCGTCGGCCTCCGGCGGATGCACGGTCCGCTGCGCGTACGCCTGTCGCGCCCGCAGCGAGATGTCGCGCTTCAGGGTGATCACCGGATCCGAGACGAGGTGCCACTGGTTGTCGCGGGCGTAGGAGACGTAGAAGTCGGTGAGGTCGGCCACGGCCGCGTCGGTGCCGATCGAGGAGGTGATGAGCCGGAAGTCCTCCGGGCTCACGTGGATGTCCACGGCCGCGGCCGCGACCCGGCGCCCCGACGCCATCACCGAGTACGACTCCTTCAGCAGCTTGGCCAGCGAACGCTGCGCCGCGATGCCGTCGTGACGGTTCCCGGGCAGCAGCCCCGCCCAGACGAAGCGGAGGAGTGCCTTCGGGGCCGTGGTGGCGGTCACCCGCATCAGCGTGCGGGCGAGGGCGAACGCGACGAGTCCTGCGAGCACGAGCCCGATCAGGAACGCGAGCACCTCACCGCCGGCCGCCCCCATGCGGTGACGATACCCAGCGAGCATGACGACGAGCGCCCGGGGTTCCCAGGGGAACCGGCGGGAAACGCCGCCGAGCGCTCCGGCGACCGTCGCACGGACTGCCAGCGTCGCCGATGAGCAAGGACGCTCGGTCCCGGTTCCGCCGTCCGTGCGGGACGCTCCGGTGCTGACCAGAGGAGTCCACGTGCTGCCTGCGCTGACCGTGCTCGACGCGCTCGTGATCGCCGCCGGGGCGATCGTCGTGGCCAAGGTCCGGTCGACGCGACGGGGCGCCCCGGACGACGATCGCCGGGGCCGTCCCCCGCAGCGGGACTGACGGGACCGCTCGGAGCGGATCCCCATTCCCCCGGTTGCGGCACCGTTTAGGGTCGCTTCACGCCCGCACCCGGCCGGCGGGAAGGAGCGCCGTGCGCCACCACCACCATCCGTCCCCGCTCTGCGGCATCGTGCCGCCCTACATCCTCGAAGCCCTCGCGCGGCACGACGACGTCGTCATCCGCGACGCGGCCGCCCGAACGCTCGCGGTCACCGTCGACCTCGGCGAGCGCCGCGTCTCGACGACGCCCGGGGAAGGTGCCCGAGGCGTGACCGCGCCGCGCGAGCACCGCAGCGTCTACGACACGCACGGCACCGAGACCCTGCCCGGCAGGCTCGTGCGTGACGAGGGCGCCGCAGCCACCCACGACGTCGCCGTGAACGAGGCCTACGACGGCCTCGGCGACACGTGGACGCTGTACCAGGACGTGTACGGCCGCAACTCCATCGACGACCGCGGCCTCACCCTGGTCGGCTCGGTGCATTTCGGGCAGCAGTACGACAACGCCTACTGGGACGGGCAGCAGATGGTGTTCGGCGACGGGGACGGCGTGCTCTTCAACCGCTTCACCATCTCGGTGGACGTCATCGGCCACGAGCTCACCCACGGCGTGACCGGCGCGACCGCGAACCTCAGCTACCAGGGCCAGTCCGGCGCGCTGAACGAGTCCGTCTCCGACGTGTTCGGCTCGATCGTGAAGCAGTACACGCTGAACCAGACCGCCGAGCAGGCGGACTGGCTGATCGGCGCCGGTCTGCTCGCATCCGACATCAACGGGGTCGCGCTCCGCTCGATGAAGGCCCCCGGGACCGCCTACGACGACCCGCAGCTCGGGGGCAAGGACCCGCAGCCCGCCACGATGGCCGGCTACGTGCATACGACGAGCGACAACGGGGGCGTGCACACGAACTCGGGCATCCCGAACCACGCCTTCGCCCTGGCCGCGATCG
>DASYJR010000087.1:0-5627 GCA_035996305.1 Amnibacterium sp.
GACGACCGTCGCGTCACGACCCGCGACCGCGGTCACCAGCACCCCGTCGTCGATGCGTGTGGGCGTCGTCCCGGCGTACCCGAGCCCGCGCGGCGCCTGCGCGAGCACGGCGTCCGTCACGCCGAAGCGACGCACCGGCACCGCGGCGCGGATGCGGGCGAGCAGCCCGTCGTCCCCGTTCACGACCAGGCGGTCGGTCGCCGTCGCGGCGATGCGACGCAGCATCCCGAGCACCTTCTCGGAGTCGTGGAAGCGGTCGATCTGGTCGGTCATCACGTTGGTGAGCAGGACGACCCGGGAGCGGAACCGGTCGGAGAGCAGGGCGCCGTGCCCCTCGTCCATCTCGAGCACCGCGACGTCCGCGTCGATCCGGCCGCCGAGGTTCGCGCGCTCGAGCAGGGACGAGGTCAGGCCCTGGCTGATGTTCGCCGTCGACGGATTGGTGAAGACGCGCTTGCCGTGCGCCTCGAGCACCGCGACGAGCATCTTCGTGGTCGTCGATTTGCCGGCGGAGCCGGAGACGACGACGAGCCCCTCGGGGAACGAGGACAGCACCGAACCGAGGAAGCCCGGGGCGAGCCGGTTGACGACGAGGCCGGGGACGGCCGACCCGCCCCCGGGCCTCCGGAGGCGGGCGGCGATCCGCACGGCCCGACCGATCGCGACGGCCGGTGCCCAGCGGAGCGGCATGCAGGCTTACTCGAGGTAGTCGCGGAGCGACTGCGAGCGCGACGGGTGACGCAGCTTCGCCATCGTCTTCGACTCGATCTGCCGGATCCGCTCGCGGGTCACCCCGAAGGTGTCGCCGATCTGGTCGAGCGTCTTCGGCATGCCGTCGCCGAGCCCGAAGCGCATCCGGATGACCCCGGCCTCGCGCTCCGACAGGGAGTCGAGCAGGCTCTCCAGCTGCTTCTGCAGCATGGTGAACCCGACGGCGTCCGCCGGCACGACCGCCTCGGTGTCCTCGATGAGGTCACCGAACTCGCTGTCGCCGTCCTCGCCGAGGGGCGTGTGCAGCGAGATGGGCTCGCGGCCGTACTTCTGCACCTCGACGACCTTCTCGGGCGTCATGTCGAGCTCGCGGGACAGCTCCTCCGGGGTGGGCTCACGGCCCAGGTCCTGCAGCATCTGCCGTTGCACGCGGGCGAGCTTGTTGATGACCTCGACCATGTGCACGGGGATGCGGATCGTGCGGGCCTGGTCGGCCATGGCGCGGGTGATCGCCTGCCGGATCCACCAGGTGGCGTAGGTGGAGAACTTGAAGCCCTTCGTGTAGTCGAACTTCTCGACCGCACGGATCAGGCCCAGGTTGCCCTCCTGGATCAGGTCCAGGAACTGCATGCCGCGGCCGGTGTACCGCTTGGCCAGCGACACCACGAGACGAAGGTTCGCGCCGAGCAGGTGGCTCTTCGCGCGCTGCCCGTCACGGGCGACCCACTTCAGCTCGCGCTCGAGCTCCTTCGACAGCTTGCCCGCCTCGGACTGCAGCTTCTCCTCGGCGAAGAGGCCCGCCTCGATCCGCATGGCGAGCTCGACCTCCTCCGCGGCGTTCAGCAGCGCGACCTTGCCGATCTGCTTCAGGTAGTCCTTCACCGGGTCGGCCGTGGCCCCCGTGATCGCGGTGGAGTAGACGGGGATCTCGTCCTCGTCCGACATCGAGAGGACGAGCGCTCCGGTGGGCAGCGGGGCGTCGGCCGCCGGCTCCTCGGTGGTCTCGTCGGTCGTCGTCTCGGTGGCGTCCTCGGGCGCGGCCTCCTCGTCGACCGCGTCCGCGTCGACCTCGGCCACCTCGTCGGTGGTCTCCTCGACCTCCGTGTCGGCGTCGAGGACCTCGGGCGCCTCGATGTCGGCGTCGTCCTCGTCCTCGGAGTCCACGTCGTCGGTGGCGGGCTTGGTGCCGGCGGCCGGCTTCGTCTTGGGCGCGGCCTTCTTCGGCGCGGCCTTCCGCGTGCGCGGCTTCGCGGGCGCGGCGGTCTCGGCGCCCTCCGGCTCGGCGAGTGCGGTGGTCTGGATGGTCATGAAGCCCCCAACTGGCTGTGTCGACGGATGTCGGTCGGCGGTTCGGGTACTCCGCCGGCGGATGTCGTGCCCGATGATGCCCGGGCGGTTCTGCCCAGGAGGTGTGGTGCGCGGTGAACCGGTGGAGTCCACGAGATCCGGTCCGATCCCGCAGATCCCCTCGCTCTGATCAACGCGGTGGCGGCGTGCGTATTCCGAGGTCGGCGGTGGTCCGTGCTGCTGCGCTCCTACAATTGTACACGCGGCGACGGCGTGTCGGACCTCATCGCCGACCCGCACGCCGACGGAGCCGTCCGCCGATCGCGGCCCACACCGGGCCGACGGCGACGCCTTCGGTCTCGAGCAGCACGCGACGGGTGCGCCTGCGCGCCGCGAAGAGCAGCACCAGGCCGGCACCGATCACGAGGTACTGCACGGAGAAGGCGCCGCGGAAGGCGGCGAGCGAGTAGAGCGGACCGCCGGAGAGCGACCGCTCGGCGTCGAGGATCACCCCGATCAGGAACATCATCGTGAAGCTGGCGGTGAAGCCGCCGACGTTCACGACACCGCTGGCACCGCCGAGGCTCCCGGCCGGGTTGAAGGTGCGGGCGTAGTCGAAGCCGATCTGGGACGCCGGGCCGCCGAGCCCGAGCGCAACGACCAGCAGGACGAGCAGGGGCAGCGGCGGGATGCCGGGCCACAGCAGCACGGCGGTCCACGCGATCCCGATGCCGGTGACGATGCCGAGCACGAGGTTGGATCGTCGCAGCGGATGCCGCGCCGTGAGCACGCCGAGGGCAGGACCGACGAGGAACCCGGCGACGACCTGCACGCTGAGCAGCAGGGCGGCGACCGTGGGATCGAGCCCGACGGCCGACACGAGGAAGGGGAAGCCCCAGAAGAGCGCGAACACGACCCCGCTCGACTGGGTGACGAAGTGGGACCAGAAGCCGAGCCGGGTCCCGGGGCGGCGGACCGAGGCGCGGAGGGCGCCGAGCACCGTGCGGAGATCGGGATTCGATGGCGGCACGGCCTCGGGGCCGTTTCGCACGACGAGCAGCACCACCACGAACGCCACGCCGGCCAGCCCGGCCGCCGTGAGGAACGCGACCGTCCAGCCGGACAGCCGCAGCAACGCGGCGAACGGCACGGCGGACAGCACCTGGCCGAACTGCCCGATGTTGCCGAGCCACTGGTTCATCACCGGGACGCGGCGAGCGGGGAACCACGCGGCGACGATCCGCAGGACGGCGACGAACGTGGTGGCGTCGCCCGCTCCCACGAGCATCCGCCCGCCGACGGCAGGCGGAAGGGTCGTGGAGGCGGCGACGAGCACCTGGCCGGCGAGCATGAGCACCGCTCCCACCGCGAGCACCCGCTTCGGTCCGTACCGGTCGACCAGCACACCGACGGGCACCTGGAGCAGCGCGTACACCGCGAGCTGCAGCACGCCGAGCGTGGAGAGGGCGGCCGCTGAGGCCCCGAAGCGGTGTGCCGCCGCGACGCCGGCGACCCCGAGCGAGCTGCGCTGGGTGACGGCGCAGAGGTAGGCGAAGGTGCCGCCGGCGAAGACGAGGCGCGCGCTGGTGGACGCCGGGCCGGTCACGCCTCGTCGTCGGCTTGGCGGCGGATGGCCAGGAACTTCTCGAGCTCGGCGGCGAGCTCGTCGGCGCTCGGCACCTCGCCCTCGTCATCGGTGAGCGGCGAGCGGAGGGGGTTGCCGGCCATGTACGTGTCGTGCCGCTGCTCGAGGGTGCGCACGAGCTGCGCCAGCTCCTCGTTCGCGCCGACCTGCTCGTCCACCCGCGACACGAAGTCGCGCGACCGCTCGCGGAGCTCGTCGGTGGGGAACAGCAGCCCCGTCGCGGCGGCGATCACCTCGAGGGTCTTCACGGCCGCGGCGGGCAGCTCCGTGTCGGCCAGGTAGTGCGGCACGAGCAGCACGAACTCGGCGACCGGCATGCCGAGGTCCGCGAGCCGGAACTCGATCAGGTGCAGCACGTTGGACGGCACGCGGGTGCTCGGCCGCCAGACGCTCATCGCCTCGATCAGCTCGGGCCGGTTGCCCCCGACCGTCACCTGGATCGGGCGCGTGTGCGGGACCGGCATCGGGATGCTGTGCACCCACGTGGTGGTGCTGACCCCGAAGCGGTCGATGAGTCCGAGCACGGCGCGGGAGAAGCGCTCCCATTGGAAGTCGGGCTCGTAGCCGGTGAGCAGGAGGAACGGGCGGCCGATCTCGTCGCGGCCCTGCGAGAGCACGAGCCGCTGGGGGGTGTAGGACGTGAGGTGGTCCTGCTCGAACGCGATGATCGGCCGACGGGCGCGGTAGTCGAGCAGCTCGTCGGGGTCGAACTCGGCGATCGGCACGGGGTCGACCGTCGCCTGGAAGTAGTCGGAGAGCTGCTGCACGGCGCCGCCCGCGTCCGCGAATCCGGTGAGCCCGGTGACGAGCGGCAGGCCGGTCGGCACGTCCGCCGCGGCGGGGGTGAGCTCGTACAGATCCTCGGGCTCACGCATCGGTCCAGCGTACCGGGGCGCGTGTTCCCGCTCGGCGCGGCGGTGCCCCCAGCGGGACCCCGCTCCGCCCTGCCTAGCATGCGGTCATGCCGATCCCGTCGCTCGCCCTCACCTCCGACGCGCCCGCCACCCTCGACGCCGACGTGCTCGTCCTCGCCGTGCGGGGCGGGGAGGCGACGACGGAGCTCGCGCCGCCCGCCGGTGCGGACGCGCGATCGCTCGGCCTGGACGGGCTCGACCTCGCCGGGCTCGGCGTGACCGCGGGTGCGGGTGACCTCGCTCGGCTGCCCGCGCCGTCCGGGATCGCGGCGCGGACCGTCGCGCTGGTGGGCCTCGGCGCATCCGCCGACGCCGACGCGCTCCGCGGCGCCGCCGCCTCCGCCGTGCGACGACTGGCGGGCGTCGGCCATGTGGCGCTCGCCCTCCCGGCGGGCGACGAGGCGGCGGTCGCCGCGGTGCTCGAGGGGGCCGCGCTCGGCGCCTACGCGTTCACGGCCTACCGGCACACGACGCTCGCGAAGCAGAAGGCCCCGGTCGGCCGGATCACGGTCGTGGGCACGCCCGACGACACGGCGGTCGAGCGGGCGACCGCGCTCGCCGCATCCGTCGCTCTGGTGAAGGACCTGGTGAACACGCCGCCGAACGACCTGCATCCGGCCGAGCTCGCCGACCGCGCCGTCGCCGCCGTCGAGGGCACCGGCATCGAGGTCAGGGTCTGGGACGAGGCGGCCCTCGCGGCCGACGGCTTCGGCGGCATCCTCGGTGTCGGCGCCGGCTCGACCCGGCCGCCGCGACTCGTGCGGCTCGCCTGGGCGCCCGCTGGCGCGGAGCGCACGGTCGCCCTCGTCGGCAAAGGCATCACCTTCGACTCCGGCGGTCTCTCCCTGAAGCCCGGACCCTCGATGGTGGGCATGAAGTACGACATGACCGGGGCCGCGACCGTGCTCGGGGTCGTGCTCGCCGCCGCCCGCCTCCGGCTCCCGGTCGGAGTGACGGCGTGGCTCTGCGTCGCGGAGAACATGCCGTCGGGCAGCGCCATCCGCCCGAACGACGTGCTGCGGATCCGCGGCGGCCGCACGGTCGAGGTGCTGAACACGGACGCCGAGGGG
>DASYJR010000088.1:0-17511 GCA_035996305.1 Amnibacterium sp.
GCCCCGCCGTCCCAGACGCACCGCCGCAGGGTCGCGCAGGTCGTCGCCAGCGACGCGTTGTAGGAGTCGATCCGGCCGCGGACGGTGGCGAGGCGGCTCTGCGTCGCCGGCGAGTCGGACCGCGGATCGCCGAGCACCGTCGTGCAGCCGCCGAGCGTGGTCCACAGGAAGCGGGCGGTCGGATCCGCGGACGCGACCGGACGCAGGTCCGTGACGTCGGGCACGGACGCGACGAGGATCCGTGCGCCGGGGAGCGCCGCCGCCAGGCGGGTCAGCTGGGCGTCGACGACGTCCGAGAAGGTCTGCGCGGAGGTCATGTCGCCGACCTTTGCCCGGCAGACGTCGTTGCCGCCGATGAGCACGGTGACGAGGTCGGGCTGCTGCGCGATCGCGAGGTCGACCTGGCGGGGCAGGTCGCCGACGGAGACGCCGGAGCGGGCGTCGTTGTGCACGGCGACGGGCGCGCCGCTCGTCGCGCGCAGCCGGGCGGCGATGCTGTTCACCGTCGTGTTCGTCCCCGTGATCCACGACGAGGACGGGCAGTCCCCGTAGTGGTCGCACGCGTCGAATCCGCGGGAGAGCGAGTCGCCGAGCGCGGCCAGCACCGTCGGGCGGGTCCCGGCGCCCTGCGCCGTCGTGCCGGTCGGCGTCGGCCCGGCGGACCTCGCCGCGGCTCCCGCTGACGGCGCGTCGGCGGACCTGGACGGAGCGGGCGCGGACGGGCCCGAGCAGCCGGCGAGACCGACGGCGGCGAGCAGGGCCGAGGCGGCGGCGAGCACGCGGAGGCGGGGTGCCGATCGCATCGATCCATCCTCCCTCGCCCGAGCTGCGCGCCCGCGCCCGTTCGCGCCCCGCGGACGGGGCCTCCCCGCTGGAACCCGGCGCGCTCGACGCCGGGCAGGATGGAGGGGCGTTCCGCCGATCCGGGACGCGGGAGGACGTCGTCAGTGCCCGTGCATCCGGTGATCGCCGCCCGCTTCCCGCTGATCCGCGACCTGCAGCCCGGCTTCGACGTGGACGACGTGCCCGAGTCGGCGCTCGCCTGGTTCGCCCCGTACGGCGAGTACGCCCTGCCGGATGTGGCGGTCGAGGACCGCCGCATCGACGGGCCGCACGGCCCGATCCCGGTGCGCCTCTACCGGCCGAGGGACGCCTCCGGATCCGGGCTGCTCTGGAACCACGGCGGCGGCTTCACGGCCGGCGATCTGGACATGCCGGAGGCGCACGCCGTCAGCGCCGAGATCGCCGCCCGTACGGGTGCGGCCGTGGTGAGCGTCGACTACCGGCTCGCGGTCGGCGGCGTGCGCTACCCGGTGCCGGTGGACGACGTGGCGGCGGCCTGGGACTGGTTCCACGGCGCCGCAGCCGGCCTCGGCGTCGACCCGGCCCGCGCCGCGATCGGCGGCGCCAGCGCCGGCGCGAACCTCGCGGTCGCCGCCGTGCTGCGGGCCCGGGACGCGCGGCATCCGCTGCCGTCCGCGATGCTGCTGGCCTACCCCGCGCTGCACTTCCCGACGCCGGCGCTGGCCGACGGGCTCGCCGCCGAGATGCGCGAGCTCCCGCTGCTGCTCCGCTTCACGCCGCGGATGATCACCGACATCACCGCCGCCTACCTCGGGCGGATCACCGACATCCCCTCGAACCTCATGCCCGGGCTCGCCGACCTCACCGACCTGCCGCCGGCCCGCATCGTGGTGAGCGAGTACGACGACCTGCGCGCGTCCGGGGAGCTCTTCGCCGAGCAGCTGACGGAGCGCGGGATCCCGGTCGAGCTCACCGTCGCCGAGGGGATGCTGCACGGGCACCTGAACATCCCGCCCGTGCCCGAGCTGCCGGAGGTCGGCCGCTCGATCGACTTCCTCGCCGCCGCGCTGTGAGCGCCCCCACCCGGTCGCGCGGTGCGCGGCGCCCACGCGACCCGCGGATCCGCGCCCTGCTCGTGATCCTCGTGCTCCTCGCCGTCGGCGGGGCCGTCTACGCGCTCACCGGCCTGGCGCAGCAGCAGCTCCTGCCGCTGGTCGAGGGTGGCAGCCTGGTCGTCGTCGCCCTGCTCTGCGCGGTCTTCGCCGCTCGCCGCACCCGCCGCTGACCGCATCGGGCGCCGGAGCCCCTGCCCCTGGCGGCCCGCCCTCGGTAGGCTCGGCCGCCGAACGAGGAGGGCCGATGTCGACCGACGAGCCCAGGAGCGCGTCCGACGATCATGGGGCCGGCGGGAGCCCGCAGGAGCCCGCGGAGAACCCGTGGGTCGCGCCCGCGCCCCGCGCGAACGGCGGCCGCGTGCCCGCCGACGACACCCCGACATCGCCCGAGCCGTTGCCCCCGGTCCCGCCCGCCGCCTACCCGCCCCCCAGCGGAGCGCCGACGGCCGCCTACCCGCCGCCGTCGGGATCGCCCATGCCCCCGCAGGCGCCGCCCGCCGCGGTCCCGCCGCCGCCTCCGGACGGTCCGCCGCCGGGGGCCGTGCCGCCCCCCGGCGCCGTCCCGCCGGGGTCGGCGGATCCGGGCGTCCGGGGGCCCAGGCGCGGCAACCCGGTGGGCCTCGTCGCCCTCATCGTCGGGGTCTTCGCGCTGATCATGGCGGTGCTGCCGATCGCGTCGTTCGTCGCCGGCCTGCCGGCGCTCGCCGCGATCGTGCTCGGCGTCATCGGCCTCGTCCTCGCGAACCGCCGCCGCGCCTTCGCGACCGTGGGGCTGATCCTCGGCGTCGTCGCGCTGGTCGTCGCGATCGCGGTCTCGACGATCCAGTTCGTCGGATTCGTCCGCGACCGGGTCACCGATCTGCCGCAGGTGAGCGACTTCCCGTCCGACTTCCCGAGCGGCCTGCCGTCCGGGATCCCGAGCAGCGGTCCCAGCCTCTCCGCGGGCACGCACACGATCGTCTACCGCGTCACCGGCAGCGGCACCGCGACCATCACCTACTCGACGATCGCGAACGGGCGCAGCGCGACGGCCCACGACACCCGAGTGGCGCTGCCGCACGCCCGCACGCAGCGGCTCACCGTGACGAGCGGCGGGTCCGAGCAGTTCGTGCTCGCCGCCATCACGCTCGACGGCAAGGCGAAGCTGGGCTGCTCGATCGAGGTGGACGGCACGGTCGTGGCGCAGAACACCTCGAGCGGATCCTCGGGCGTCGAGCTGGTGACCTGCGCCGGCCGGGAGGGCGGTTTCTAGCGGACGGCGCCGGCGGGGTCAGAGCCGCTTGAAGGCGCTGTAGTCGCACGAGGTGCGGCGCAGCACCGACTTCAGCGCCGTGACCTCGGCGGCCGAGAACCTGCCGGGCGACGCCGCGCTGAGGCTCGGGTACATCGCATCGCTCGGCGAGGTGCGGTGGTCGAGGTCGAGCGCGTGTCCCACCTCGTGCGTGATGAGCGACTGCCACGTGCTCCCCGCGCCGGTCCGGCGGCCCTTGAAGCCTGTGTACAGCAGCACGCGGCCGTACGTCATCGCCTCGAACGTGCTCCCCGAGGACGTCACGTACCAGGCGGCCGCGGGGCCGCCGACGCCGATCTGCCCGGGCCACGCGAAGTGCTGGCCGGCCACGTCCTGCTTGCCGGTGAAGGAGAAGTAGATCGTCGGCGTCGCACGGTCGAACGTCGTCGACCCGAACGCGTGCGTCGTCGTGCCCGCATAGGTGAAGGAGGCGCCGGTCTGCGTGCCGATCGACGCCATCACCGAGCGGATGACGCCCGTCATGCCGGCCGGCTCGCTCGCGGTGTTGATCCGGTAGGCGATGGGGCGGCAGGCGAGCCACTGCACGGGCTTGGTCGGCGCCGCGTGGCGGTACAGCTCGAAGGTGTGCGGCCCCGTCGACGAGGTCGTCGAGGCGGCGGCTCGCTCGATGCTGACGTGCTCCGGCCGGGTGGCGGGCAGCGCGGCCGGAGCCGCCGTCGCGGCCGCGACGACCACGCCGAGGCTCGCGAGCAGCGCGCGGCGTAGCAGCGGGACCATCACGCGCCCCATCCTCCCCGCGCCCGGCCCCGAACGGAAGAACCCTGATCGGGGGTTACTTCGCTGGGACTCGTTCGGGGGCCGTCCCTCCTCGGCGGGAGGACGACACGCCGCACGGTCCGTCGGCGGCGCGGAGTCGGCCGCCCCCGGGTGGACGATGGGGGCATGGCGGGCGATCGCGGACCGGGCGACGGCGGCGTCATCGAGCCCGCGGGCGCCGGTGACCCCGTCGAGGACGGGTCGCTCGACGTGCCGAACTGCCCGGTCTGCCTGCACCGGATGGAGCCCGCCGGCACCGCGAGCGGCGGCGTCTACTGGGCCTGCACCGAGTGCGGTCAGACGCGGCTGGCCTGAGGACCTCACTCAGGCATCGGCCCCGACGCGAGGGGCCGCCTGCTCGAGGCGCATGAGCTCCTCCTCGAGCGTCGGCCGGCCGGTCGCGCGAGCGCGGCCGACGGCGAACGCGATCGCGACGCCGGCGAGCGTGCCGAGCACGTTCCAGGCCACGTCCTGCAGGGAGCCGTGCCGCGTGGGGATCCAGTGCTGGAGGGCCTCGCAGAGCAGCGAGACGGTGGCACCCGCGAGGATCGCGAACACCGGCCGGCGGCTCCACCAGGCGAGCGCGAAGCCGAGCGGTGCGAACAGCGCGATGTTGCCGAGGTCCTCGAGCGCCCACCAGACCACGCCGCCGGCGCCGCCGGCCGCGCCGAGCCCGGGCGCGGACGCGAGCCAGGTGATCGCGCCGTCCACGTGGTGCGGCCAGAGCAGCAGCACCAGCACGGCGGTCGCCGCGCCGAGCACGAGCAGTTCGGGGAGCCGGAGGCGGGGGCGCCGAGTCATGCGCCGACGGTACGTCCGGGATGCGCGGGAAGCCGGGCGACGCACCGTGCGACGGTCCCGGACGGCGGCCCGATCCACGCCGCACACATCCGGCGTGCGACGACCGTTCGAGCCGTGCCCGGCGCACCCTGGTCCCGGTCGAGCGCGCTGTCAACCCCCTTCAAGGATCGCCACGGCTGCTTACCGTGGAGCGTGCGGCGTTCCTGTCGCGTCGTCGTGCGTCCGGTCCCGCGCGGCGGAGGGGGGATCGTGTCGGACGAGACACTGGTGCGGTTCGTCGACTCGGGCGACCCGTCGGACGAGGTGCACGTCGTGACGCTTCGTGGCGTCGGTGGGAACGTCGACCACGGCACCATCCGTGGGCCCCTCCCCGACTCCTTCGTGTTCGACCGGACCCTGTTCCTCCGCAGCGGCTTCACGCACCGCGACGAGGGCGGCGAGCTGAACCACACCTACTATCCGGCGCCGGTGCGGCGCGGCGTGCCGCGGGAACGGCTCGCCCGCTGAGTTCCGGTCGTCCTGCGTCCGCGGTCCTCCCAGTGGGGGACCCCGCGTGTACCCCGATCGTGGGTCTGGTCCTCATTTCGGAGGACACGTAGCGTCACTCCTGCGAACGGATCGTCGGGCCGCACCCACGGCCGGCCGTTCGCCAGGTGAAGGACCAGCCATGTCGATCGCACTGCTCGCCCCCTCCCGGACCGCCGTCCGGCGCTCGATCGACGCGGCCCGTGCGGAGCGCCGGCGTGACCGTGCCGACCGTGCGGCGATGACCGCCGTCCGCCGGTCCGCCGCCGCGCAGTGCGCCTGCGTCGGCTGCCGGAGCGACCGCCGCGCCTGAACCTCTCCCGCGGGGTGTGGTCCAGCCCGCAACCTTGAGACCCGCTGAGCGTTCGCGGTTCGATTCGTGTCGGCCGTGCGTCGCGTGTTCGCATGGACCGGCGGATCCGGCGCCGTGCGCGGTCTGAGCCGAACCGTTCCGCCTTCGACCGAGGAGGTCCGTGGCGTGCGGGTGAGCGAGATCATGGGAAGCCGCGGCCGCGGTGGCGAGATGCGCCGTGTCGGCGTGGAGTTCCCGGCGGAGCAGCGGTATCGCGTGATGTCGGCCGCCGTCGACCTGTACCGGCACCTGGGCCTCGACGTCGAGGTCGAGGGCGAGCGGATCTACGTGCTCTGCGGCGAAGCCATGGCGACACCCGTGATGGGGCTCTTCGAACGCCGCACCGGACGACCGGGCTTCAACGAGTGGTGGAGCACCGGGCCTGCCTGACCCGTCCCTCAGGCTCCGCCCGCCACCCCGCGGAACCCGTTCAGCTGCAGCCGCGTGCCGCCGCGCCGCTCGGCGACGCCCGCCGCCAGCTCCTCGGGCGTCGCGGCGAAGACGGTGAACTGCTCCTCGTGCACGACCTCGGCCGACTCGACGTCGCCGCCGAACCGCACCGTCGCGAGCGAGGCCGCCCGCAGCAGCCCGTCGACGCGGATCGCGAAGGCCCACGTGATGCGGTGCCCCGGCACGATCTCGAGGAAGTGCGACGCGTACTCGAGGTGCTCGCGGCGTCCCTCCTCGATCTCGAAGTCGCTCGTCAGCCGCTCGTGCCCGCCCTCCGTGAGGTCGAGCTCCTCGACGAGCCGCTCGCCGGGCATCCGCATCCACCGCCGTCGCAGCTCGGCCCGGGTGTAGGCGTCCCACGCCCGCGTGGGGGAGGCGTCGACCGGCACCACGACCCGCACGTCGCCGCGTTCGAGCAGCGGCAGCGCCGTCACCGGCGGCGCCCGAGCACGGCGTAGGCGATCGGCCCGAACGGCTGCACGACGCAGGCGGCCGCCCAGGCCCATTTCGGCCCCCGGATCGCGGCAGCGGGACGGCGCAGCAGGTCGAGGAGCACCCAGGCGGTCGCGGCGAGCTCGGCCGCGCCGCCCGCCACGATGGCGCGCTGCTGCGCGACGGTGAGATCGTTCCAGTCGTGCTTCGCCATGTCCGCACGGTACGCCGATCGGTGCTCCCGGGGGAGGGGCGTCCGACGACGACCCCGGGGGTCCGTCCCGCGATCTGTCAGTCTGGACGGATGGGCCGGACCGCCGTACTCCGGATCGTCCTGCTGGGTGCTCGGGGTCGGCCTCCTCGCCGTGACCCTCGCGCTGTGCCTGCTGCCCGGGCCGATCGCCGCCTGCGGCTCCCTGCTCGCGCCGATGTTCCCGCTGCGGACGATGTTCCGCTGCCCGTCGTCCCAGAGCGCGCACGTGCTGCCGGCCCTCGTCACCGGCGTCGCGGCGCTCGTCGCCGGGATGATCGTGCTTCCGCACCGCCGGCGCCGGCACCACCACTGAGGCGCGCCGGCCGGCGGCGGCGGTTCACCGCGGCGGCGATGCCGCCGCCGATCAGCGCCCCGGCCGCGTTCAGCGCGAAGTCCTGGATCGACGGGAAGCGACCGGCGAGGAAGAGCTGCAGGGTCTCCCCGCCCGCGCTGAGTGCGGCCGCCAGCAGGAAGCCCAGCCACCAGCGGCCCGTCGCGAAGCCGATCGCGAACCCGAGCGGGACGAACAGGAGGATGTTCAGCGCGTCCTGGGCGATGTAGAAGCTGCGGGTGTACGGGGGAGCGGTGGGGATCCGAGCGCTCTCGGGCAGCACCCGATCCAGCGCCGCGATGAACGCCGTGTCGAGGTGACCGGGGAAGACCAGCACGACCGCGACCGCGAGGACGAGGACGACCACGACGGCGATGCGGATGCGCATGAGCGACAGGCTAGGAGCAGGACGGCCCCACAGCGGCCCTCGCAGCCACCCGCGACGATCGAAGGACACCGATGGCACGACGACGCAGGGGGACCGCCTCCACGAGCGCCGCCGTGGCCGGGCTCCTCGTGGTCGCCGCCGTCGCCTTCCTGGCGCTGCGCGGCGCGGGATCGGGCGGCGGCGCCCAGTCGGCCGCGCGCCCCGACTCGGCGGCGCCGACGGGCAGCGCCGGGTCGGCCCTCGCCCTGCTCGCCACGTTGCCCGTGAAGGGCAAGGCGCCGCACACCGGCTACGCCCGGGTCAAGGACTTCGGGACCGCCTGGCTCGACGTCGACCGCAACGGCTGCGACACCCGCGACGACGTGCTGCGCCGCGACCTGCAGCACGTCACGAGCGCGGGCTGCAAGGTCGAGACGGGCCTGCTGGCGGATCCGTACACCCGGAAGGCCATCCACTTCGTCCGCGGCGCGACCACGAGCGAAGCCGTGCAGATCGACCACGTCGTCGCGCTGTCGGAGGCGTGGCAGACCGGCGCCCAGCAGCTGAGCCAGGCCCAGCGGGAGCGGCTCGCGAACGACCCCACGAACCTCTTCGCGGTCGACGGGCCTACGAACCAGGCGAAGGGCGACGGGGACGCCGCGACGTGGCTGCCGCCGAACAGATCCTTCCGCTGCACCTACGTCGCGCACCAGGTCGCCGTGAAGGCGACCTATCACCTGTGGGTCACGGCGGCCGAGAAGGCCGCGATCGAGCGGGTGCTCGCCGCCTGTCCGGGCACGCCCGCGCCGGCCTCCGCGCTCCGCTGAGGCGGCTCAGCAGCCGGGCAGCAGCAACGCCTTCACGGTTCCCGCCGTCTGATACAGGTACTGGTAGGCCCAGCCGTACGTCGGGCCCTCACCGCTCGAGGCCATGCTGAGCGTCCCGGAGAAGCAGCGACCCATCAGCAGCCGGGCACGACTGATGTGCGCGGGCATGGTGATGACGACGGCGCTCGTCCAGTGATGCGCGGCCGCCTCCCGGGCCAGCAATCGGGCTTCGCCGCGCGTCGTGGTCGGCCGGGGTGCCGCGCAGAGCAGATGCGGCGTGGCGTTGCAGGCGGCGAGCGCGGGGACGCCGTTCGTCGGGTCCGATCCCGGGGTGGAGACCAGCACGTCGGTGGCGACGCCCGTGCGACGCAGCCGCTCGGCGACGCCGAGGCGCGCCTGGGTCGCGGGCCCGAGCACGAAGGCGACGTCGACGTGCGCCGGCACGGGTCCCGTGGCGGGGAAGACGAAGACCGGTAGGCCGACGAGCACGTAGACGACGCCGCTCGCCAACGCCACCAGCCCGATCCGGCGGATCCGGCGGATCCGGCGTCGCACCTTCGAGGCCTGCCGGGGCGCGCCCGACGACGGACGGATCTCGACGCGCACGGGACATGGTCCCATGGACCGCGCGGGCACCCGGCCCTGGGGCCGGCCCGGCCACGCTCCGCTCAGGTTCGGACACGCCCACCGACCCCACGCACAGGCGTCACCCACGTCGCGCCGGGCGTGTCCTCCACCGCCTCCCCGGCTTCGGCCACGCGCCTTCAAGGCGGCTTCGGAATGGTCGTACCCGGTTCGGCACGGGGCCGAGCCGGAGGAGGAACCATGATCGCAACGCAGGACATCGACCGCATCATCGGGTCCGAGGCCGTGGACCCGCAGAACGACAAGATCGGCAAGGTCAGCCAGGTGTACATCGACCAGGAGACGGAGCAGCCGCGCTGGGTGAGCGTGCGCACGGGCCTGTTCGGCACCTCGGAGTCGCTCGTCCCGCTCGACAACGCGAGCTGGGACAGCGAGGCGCTGCACATCGGCTACGACAAGTCCCGCGTGAAGGACGCTCCGCGCGTCGACGCGGACCGCGAGCTCTCGCCCGAGGAGCAGGAGCAGCTCTACCGCTACTACGGCTTGACCGGCGGGTCCGGGACGACGGGGGGCGCCGGTTATCCGGACACGACCACGACCGGCACCGGCATGACCGGCGACGCCGACTCCACCGGCACGACCACGGGTCGCGCGGGCGTCGGCACCCGGGGCACGGTCGGCCACGACACGTCGGGCCCGAACACGGACGACGCGATGACCCGCTCCGAGGAGCGCCTCACGGTCGGCACGGAGACGGTGCAGGCCGGCCGCGCCCGGCTGCGCAAGTACGTCGTGACCGAGGAGCAGAACGTGACCGTCCCGGTCAGCCGCGAGGAGGTGCGGCTCGAGCGCGAGCCGATCACCGATGCGAACCGCGACGCCGCCTACGACGGGCCGGACCTCTCGGACGAGGAGCACGAGGTCGTCCTGAACGAGGAGCGCCCGGTCGTCGAGACGGAGACGGTGCCCGTCGAGCGGGTGCGGCTCTCGAAGGACCAGGTCGTGGAGAACCGGAACGTCGCCGGAGAGGTCCGTCGCGAGGAGATCGAGATGGACGGCGACGGCAGCACGCGACGCACGCCCTGAATCGAGCTCGGCCGCCCCTGAGCGGCTTCGACCGCGCGGCGCCGGGTTGCGAGGCGGCCCGGCGCCGCTGCACGTCCGGACGGCCCGGCGGTCGCCGCGCTCGTCAGGCAGCGGCGGCCTCGAGCAGTACGTCCCCGTGACACGGTCCGTCTAGGGGGCACCAGCAGGCCAGGTCGTGGCCGTGGAGCACCGCCCGGGCCTCCTCGGCCAGCGGCAGCCCGCTCCGGCCCACGGCGGACGGGAACCACGATCGGTAGGCCCCCACCGCCTCGGCCCGGGTGAGCGGATGGTCGTCGTCGTACGCCGCCAGGCCGCCCTGCTCCCACAGGCGAGGATCACGGTCCCGATGGTCCGCGGGCGTCTCGCCGATCACGAACGGGTTGCCCCAGTACCTCGGGCGGGCGATCACGATCGCGCTCTCCGGCTTCCGCCAGCCCTTCCTGCGGCTGAGCTGCACCCGCTTCGGCATATCCCGATCCTCCCGCATGCGCCGCCTTCAGGATGCGGCCGGCGATGCTCAGGAGCATCCGTCGCTGAACGCGGCGCGCCGAGGCGGAACGCCTGAACACGGCGGACCGGCGTCTCCACCGTCCTTCAAGGCGTCAGGAGGACAGTCGCTCGCAGACGGCAGATCGCCGACAGGGAGGAACACATGATCGCCACCCCGGATATCGAGCAGATCATCGGTGCAGAGGCCGTGGACCCCAACAACGATCGGATCGGCAAGGTGAGCCAGGTCTACGTCGACGCGGACACCGACCAGCCGACCTGGGCGAGCGTGCGCACCGGCCTCTTCGGCATCTCGGAGACCCTCGTGCCGCTCGACAACGCCACCTGGGATCACGAGCAGCTCCACGTGACCGTCGTGAAGGCCCGCGTCAAGGACGCGCCGCGGGTCGACCCCGACGCCGAGATCTCGCCCGACGAGCAGGAACGGCTCTACAGCTACTACGGCCTGGCCGGTGAGGTCGGCGCCGACCGGACCGACCGCGGCCGCGTGGGCGGAGACGCCGACGGGTACGACGCGACCACGATGAGCGAGACCGGCTATGGCGCCGGTGCCGGCGCCGCGGGTGCCGGGCTCGCCGGTGCGGGCGTCGGCCACGTGCGCGAGCGCGACGCGAGCTACGGCGACGGCCCCGCCGGCCCGCGCTACGACCGCGGCCAGAGCAGGGAGGCCGACGAGAACCGGGTGCGCACGCCGAACGCCGGGTACGGCGAGGTCCCCGACGATCCGGAGGGCCCGGATGTGCGCGGCTCCGGCCGCACGGCGGGTGACGGCCGGGGGAGCGGCGACTTCGCGAGCACCGGCACCGCGCTCGAGCACGACAACCCGGTCGCCGAGGAGGCCGCGGAGGGCACCGGCAACGGGTACGGCACGAGCGACATCGAGGACATCTCGGGCCGGTTCTACGGCGACGGCGGCGTCTCCGGCGACACCGGCGGCCACCGGCACCGCGCGGAGCCGGGTGAGGCCGGAGGGGCGGACGACCGGCAGATGCCCGGGATGGCCGGCGGCATCGCCGGGGCCGGCGCGGACGCCGGCATGGGCGGCGGCCAGGTCGCGCAGGGCGACCCGGCGATGCAGTCGAGCGCCGCGGCGATGCCGCAGGAGGCGACCGGCGTGCAGGAGGGCTCGGTCGGCATGCAGCGCCAGGCCGGGGGCGGGATGCGGCTACGGCGCTACATCATCCGGCAGGAGACCGTCGTGGTGCCGCTCGACGAGCAGGACGAGCTGCGCATGCAGCCCGGCGCGGCGTCGAGCACGGACGACTCGAGCACCGGCATGCGGATGGACGACCAGGACCCGAGGGACCCCGGACTCCGCTGAGCACGACGCCCGGGACGGCGCCGGCCCCGCCTGGGGGACCGGCGGCGTCCTCCGTTCTGCGGACCCCGTTTGTACCCCGACGAATCGGGGCACGTCCCCCGATCGTGGGCTGCCGCCGCGGCGGCGGAACGGCGACGATCGTAGGGAGGCGCGAACCCGGCGCCACTAGGAGGTACCCCCGATGATCCTCGCGATCGTTGCCTGCGTCGTCGTGGTCTGGCTCGCCCTCAGCCTGCTGGTCGCACTGCTCTTCGGACGTGCCGTGAAGATGGCCGACGTGAAGCACCGGGACGCGATGTTCCTCCGGGATCTGACGAAGCAGCCTGCAGGACGGGTCGTCGCCGGGCGCTGACGCCGTCGGGCACTGGCGCCGCGCGCCGCCGCGCACTACCGTGCGGCGATGATGCCCACCCGTCTCAGGGCGCGCTCGACGAGCGCCCCGATCGCCGCGGCGCTCGCCGCCGCGGTCCTGCTGTGCTGCACGGCGTGCATGTCGGGGGCACCGTCGGGCTCGGGCGCGACCGCCTCACCGAGCGCCACGACCGCGCCGTCGCCCGCAGCGCCGTCGCCGTCCGCGACCGGTGCCTCGGCGCCCGCCGCCGCTCGCGCGGAGCGCCTGCGGGTCGACGCGGCGCTGGGCCACCGGGTCGCCTGGCTGGAGTACCTCTGCTCGGTGCCGAGCGGGCGCGACCAGCACGTGGTCTACGTCGCCCTGCACGAGCGCACCACCTGGCAGGCGTCGGGCACGACGTCGTCCCTCGACGCCGTGCTCGCGCAACCGGTCCGCGCCGCCGCGGGCGGGGGATGGGCGGTGGCCGGCTCCCCGGTGACGATCCGCAGCGTGCGGGACCGCCGTCTCGCGTCGGACGCCATCGTGGGGCTCGTGGGGCCGGACCACCGATGCTCCGCCTCGTACATCGGACCGCCGGTCACCGGCTGAACGCCCGGCCGGTCAGGCCTCGACCGCGCGGGGAGCGGTGAGCTCGGCGAGCGCCGTGGCCAGCCGCTCGGCCAGGTCGTGCGTCCGCCGCGCCGCCGCCTCGTGCTCCGCGGGGGGCTGCCCATGCCCGTCCTCGAGGTCGAGGGGATGCACCGGCACGACGCGCTCCCGGCGGCGGAACAGTCCGCGCGGGGGTTGCGGGGCCTCGGCGAGCGGGATGCGGCCGCGCGAGGCGTGCAGGATCGCCGCGACGTCCCGCAGGTCCTCGGGAGGGTCGACCTCGCCGGCGCGGACGCGCTGCACGGCCACCTCGGCGAGCGCGACGGCCTCGAGGAACGTGAAGACGCGGGCCTGCGAGCCGGGAGCCAGCCGTGCGGCCGCGCCGCGGTGCTCGCGCTCCGCGGTCAGCACCAGGTCGGCCCCGCCGATCAGGCCGGACTCGAGAAGACGGGCCCGATGCGACTGCACGAATCCGTCGTCCGCGGACTCGGCGCCCGACACCGGGCACATCGGCTGGCCCGGCACCGCTCGCGTCCCGGCGCTCCGCAGGACGACCGTGGCCAGCGGGCCGTGCGTCTCGGGCAGCCGCCGACGCAGCACCGACTCGACGAGCGGTGATCGGCAGACGTTCGCGGTGCAGACGACGAGCAGCACGGAGTCGGAGCCGGACGTCACTCGAGGTCCCTCCCGCGTGCGCCGATCGGCTCGCCGGTTTCAGCCTCGCACAGACGTACCGGGAAGGGCGAGACGGTCAGGCGACGGGCTGCAGCGCCGCGACGGCGCCGGTCGCCTTCGGGGCCGGCACCGCGCGAAGCAGGTCCTCCCCGGGCCACGCGTCGAAGACGTCCTCGCCGTGGGTGAAACGGAACCACTGGACTCGGATGCGTTGCAGCATGAGCACTCCTCCAGCGGGCCGTGACGGTGGCGGGAGGTCGACCGCCGCCCGGCGGGGCCTCCCTGGCTGCCAGCATGCACGAGCCGGTCGGATCGAGCCGGAAGCGACCCGGCGCGCCGCGAACCGCCGTCAGCCGCGGGTCAGGCGGCGCACGCCCGGGAGCAGGCTGACGATCGTCCTCAGGAGGGCCGCCTCCTCACCGAACGCCCGCCGTGCCGCGAGAACGACGATCGCCGTGCCGGCCACGACGGCCACGACGACCGCCAGCAGGGTGAGCGGCGGGGATCCGAGCGGTTCCACCGCCCAGTGGGCGAGCAGCGCGACCGCGACGTCGATGAGGGCGAGGGGGATGTAGCGCAGGTAGGCGAGTCCGAGCTGCGCCCAGAGGCCGCGCGACACCGTCGCCGAGAACGCGATCATCGTCAGCCAGTGCAGGGTGATGGCGACCGAGGCGCCGGTCGCGACGCCCACGACGCCGAACCGGCTGCCGATGAGGCAGCCGACGATCACCTCGCCGGCGTACAGCCACTGCCGGGTCGAGCCGCCGAGGACCGCGCCGCGAGCACGCGTGAACGACCCGCTGATCTTGTAGGAGGTGCGGGGCAGCAGCACCAGGGCGAAGATCTGCAGCGGGGCCACGACGGCGGTCCACCGGCTGCCGAGCAGGATCCCGACGATCTCCGGCGCGGCGATGAACAGGATGACGCTCGCCGGCACCGTCGCGAGCGCGACGAACGCGCACGCGGCGACGTATGCGCGCACCATGCGCGGCGGATCGCCCTGCACGCGCGACATCGCGGGGAACAGCACCTTGTCCGCGACTCCGCCGACCAGGTTGGCCGGGGCGGCGAGCAGCTGGTACGCGCGCCCGTAGACGCCGAGCGTCGTCGTGGGCAGCCGGTTCGCGACGATGAAGTTGTCGCCGTTGATCGCCACCCAGCTCCCCACCTGGCCGAGCGAGTAGGAGAGGCCGAACTTCAGCAGCCCGCGGGCGTTGTCGAACAGGGCTCGCGGCGACTGCGGCGTCCAGCTGACGCGGCTCAGCGCGAAGTACCCGACGGCGGTGAGGGCGGTGTCGATCAGCTGCCCCCATGCCAGCGCATAGGGGCCGGCGCCGAGGGCGGCGAGCGTGATGCTCACGAGCACGTAGCCCACGGCGTAGGAGCTGAGGTCGACCGTCGCGAGCTTCCGGAACTTCAGGTTCCGCTGCAGCAGCCCCATCGGCACGATGGTGAGCCCCGTGAGCGGCAGCATGAACGCGAGCAGCCGGATCACGCCCGACGACGCGGGCAGGCCGACGAGGAGGTTCAGCCACGGGGCCAGGACCCAGAAGGCGATCCCGAGCGCGCAGGTCGTGACGATCGAGAAGTAGAGCGCGGCGGTCGCCTGCTTCTCGCTGAGGTCGGGCTTCTGCACGATCGCCGCGGCGACGCCGAGCTGGCCGAGCATCGCGGTGAACGCCACCGCGAGCATCGAGGCGTTCACGACGCCGTACTCGTGCGGCGAGAGGAGGTGGCCGAGCACGGCCAGCGACCCGATCTGCAGGACGGCCTGGCCGCCGGCGGAGCCGAACGACCAGAGGAAGCCGCGAGTGGTGTTGCGGCGGAGCGACCTGTCGCCCGTCGGTCCCGTGTCTGCCGTGTCCGAGATCGTGCTGCCGCGCCGTTCGCTCATCCCCGCCCTCTCAGCCGGCGGATGCGCGTCCGAGCGATCCGGCCCACCCGCGTGCGGCCGATCCGCCCCGCGCCGGCGCGGATGGCGAACAGCACGTACCAGGCGAGCTGAATCGTCTCCATCTTCGCTCGAAGCAGCAGGGTGGGGCGCGCATCCAGCAGCTCCGCGACCGAGAGGCCCGCGATCGCGGGGTGGAAGAGCGAGGTGCGCACCCGGCGGTCCCAGCGCTTGCGGAGCGGCAGCACGGGCTGATCGACGGCCGGATCGTCGGCGACGCCGAGCACCGTCCAGTCGCGCTCGAGCGGCGGGACGCCGGCCGGGTAGGCCTGCAGGAACTCGAAGTCGGTGACGAGCAGGCCGCGGCGGCGGTCGGAGAGCAGGTTGTGGCTCGTGAGGTCGAGGATGAAGCAGCCGCGCTCCCGAAGGGCGGCGACGAACTCAGCCACCTGGCGCAGCGCATCGAAGCGCAGCTGCACCTCCTTCGTGCCGGGGAGGCGGCGGCGCACGTGCCGCCGATCGTCCTCGTAGAGGGGCGAGAGCAGCCAGGCGTCGCCGGACTCGAGCAGCGCGGGCACGACGGCGACGTCGCCGAACACCGAGCGCGCCAGCAGCTCGCGCTCGAAGAACGGGTGCGAACCCGGGCGGAACACCTTCGCGACCGCGGGACCGTGCACCGGGTGGGCCACGACCGCGACCTGGGCCCGCTTGCCGTTGAACGAGAGGGAGCGCTCGATGGGCCACGGCAGCGCCACCTGCCGGTCGATCTCCTCGATGCGGCGAGCGAGGTCCTCGACGAGCCCGGGGTCGCCGAGCGCCTCGACGTACTCGAGGCTCTGCCAGCCGTTGTCGGACGAGTGCATCGGGTTGAACCGGCTCGAGGCGTCGACCTCACGCGCGATGAGGTCGCGCACCGCCGTCTTGGCCAGGGTGCTCTTCGGGTTCAACGCATGGCCGACCCCGTCGACGTCGAGACGGTGGCTGAAGTCGTAGGCGAAGATCAGCGTGACCGGACCACCGCCGCTGCGGGGGAACGGGCCGCGGCCCCAGTTGCCGCCGCGCACCTGCTCGGCGACGCGCTGCTGCACCTCGCCCTCGAGCGGCAGCACGCGCAGCACCTCGAACCCGAACCGGTCGATGGTCGTCGTGATCCGGTCGACCAGGGTCGAGGCCCCCTCGCGCACGACGAAGACGATCAGGCCGGCGAGCGGACCGAGGTCCTCGCGGGATTCGGCGAGCCGCGCGGCGAGCCACGGGTTACCGGCCTGGAAGCGCTCGAGCGTGTCCGTCGCCGGCCGCAGGCCCTCGGCCGCGAGGTAGCGGTCCAGGCCGTCGAGGGTGAGCTCGAGCGGTCGCCCGGTCTCCGTCGCCAGGCGCTCGAGCGTCGCCCGGTAGTCGTGATCCGGGTTCGGCACGGCGGGGACGGGGCTGAGCGCGGTGGCCGGCAGGCCCGAGGCCTCGCCCTTGTGGTACACGGCGTGGAACGCGAGCGAGTTCAGGTGATCGGCCGGCGCCGGCACGCGGTACCGGCCCTTCAGCAGCACCGCGCCGTCGAGCACCTGGTCGGCGAGCCGCTTGCCGAGGTAGGGCATGCCGCGGAAGTCGGTGCCGGGCAGGCCGCTCGCCGTGTAGAGGTCCACCTTCTGCGTCGCGGGGAACGGCGGGTACGGCTCGAGCAGCGAGGCCACGAAGTCGAGGTCGTCGTCCCCGATGAGCAGGTCGATGTCCTCGCCCCGTTCGACCTCGGGCAGCGTCTCGAACCAGCGCAGCGCGGCGTACCGGACGCCGGCGCGGTTCATCCGCTCGAAGAAGTCGTCCACCGAGATGCCGCGCTTGAGGTGCCGACGCGCGGCCGGCGGGGCCTTCAGGACGCGGCGCTCGAGGTCGCGGAGCGATCGGCGGATCAAGACGGGTGCGCCGCCCACACGGACTCCTTCGGGTAGCCGGGCACGACGGTGCCCGGAACGACTGCAGCGACCGCATGCGGCTGCGCCGACATCGCGCTGCGGGTGGGTGGCCCGCTCGGGAACGAGGTCACGACGATTGTCCCAACTCCGGGGGGTGCACCACGCCCCCAGTTCGGGGGCGGCCGGAACACGGCGGTGGTCCGGCCCCCGAGGGAGCCGGACCACCACCGCCTGCTCGGGATCAGGCGGGCTTCAGCGCACGCACCCAGGC